>NZ_QTQF01000038.1:0-73922 GCF_003854235.1 Burkholderia sp. Bp8998 | reverse complement strand
CGATCGATCGACTGCACGCCGAACGCCATCTGCGGCTGCTGGTCGATGAAGATCAGCTGGCTGTTCTGCGGGGTGAGTACTTCAAGTTTCGGGTTGCTCATGGCGTGAATCATCCTGTGAACGAAAAGAGGGGCCGGCCTCGCCGCGAACGCGGGAGGACTCGAGTCGGTGTCGCGCCGGGTCGGCGCCGTCCGGCTCCAATTATTTAAACTGCAATCCTGCAGGACGAACACCCAAAAACTGGAATCACTCGGATTCCAGAATAGGCGGGCAAACAAGGGCAATCCGCCCTTTTTTTCTTCACGTAAACCCGATACGCTTCCAGGACCGCGACGACGCATGCGTCGCCAGCCATCATCCGATCACGAGACGCCCATCATGAAATCCTATGTCCTGTCGCTGCTCGCCGGCATCCTCGCCGGCGTCATCTACGGCGCGATCGGCGTGAACTCGCCGGCGCCGCCGATCATCGCACTCGTCGGGCTGCTCGGCATGCTCGCCGGCGAGCAGATCCTGCCCGTCGCGCGGCGCATGCTCGCGGGTCACCGGCTGAACGCCGCATGGCGCGACGCGAAGTGCAGCCAGCACATGTTCGGCGCGCTGCCGGGCGGCAGCACGAACGAACACAAGCCGTCGTGACGCGTACGCCCCGCATCGGCCGCTCGCGCCGCGCATGAGCAACGTCGAGCTGTTCCATTACCTGCTGCTGTTGATCTGCGGCGCAGGCGCGCTCACGTGGCTCGCGGAGCGGATCGCGATTCCGCCGGCCGTCGTGCTGCTGCTCGGCGGCTGCGTGGTGGCCATCGCGGGCAAGCGCACGCCCGACATGGACCCGGCGCTGCTGCTCGCGGCCGTGCTGCCGCCGCTGCTGATGTCGAGCGGCTTCTATACGGCGTGGAAGGAATTCCGGCACGAGCTCGCATCGATCGCGTCGCTCGCGCTCGGTGCGGTGGTGTTCACGACGATTGCGGTCGCGCTCGCCGTGCGTGCGGCCAATCCGGCGCTGCCGTGGGCCGCGTGCTTCACGCTCGGCGCGATCGTGTCGCCGCCCGACGCGGTCGCCGCGAAGGCGATCCTGCAGCGCCATCCGCTGCCCGCGCGACTCGTTGCGGTGCTCGAAGGCGAAAGCCTGGTCAACGATGCATCGGGCCTGCTGCTGTATCAGATGGCCGTCTCGGCGGCGCTCGCCGTCACGATCACGACCGCGAGCGCCACCGGCCTGTTCTTCTCGCTCACGCTGATCGGCATCGCGGTCGGCCTCGCGTGCGGCCATGCGATGTGCTGGGTGCTGCGGCGCCTGCGCGAGCCGATGCTCGGTATCGTCGTGACCTTCGCGATGGCGTGGGGCAGCTACGGGATCGCGGAAGCCGTGCACGGCTCGGGCGTGCTGTCGGTCGTGACGTGCGGCCTCGTGCTCGGCGTGCGCCAGCATCGCGTGTTCGACGCCGACATGCGAATCAAGGCGAAGGCGACCTGGGAAGCGATCGTGTTCGTGCTCGACGCGCTCGTGTTCATCCTGATCGGCCTCGCGCTGCACGCGATCCTCGCCGGCGTGAACCACGAAGGCGCGGTGCTGATGGCCGGCCTGCGCGTCGCGCTGCCGGCGACGGCCGCCGCGATCGCCGCGCGCGTCGTGTGGGTGTTCGTCGCGATGTGGCTGCCGGGCCGCCTGCGCGCGCCGCGCACGGGCCATGCGCCGTGGTCGTGGCGCGAGGCCGTCGTGCTCGGCTGGTCCGGCATGCGCGGCGTCGTGAGCCTCGCCGCCGCGATCGCGCTGCCGAGCAACTTCCCCGGCCGCGACCTGATCCTGTTCAGCACGTTCCTGCTGATCATCGCGACGCTGGTCGTGCAGGGCGGCACGCTCGCGCCGCTGATCCGCGTGCTGAAGCTGCGCCCGGCCGCGCGGCACACGATGTCCGAGCACGCGGTGCGCGCGTATACGTTCGGTGCGGCGCTCGCGGAGCTCGATGCGCGCGAGCAGCGCGGCTCGACCCTCGAACGCGCATCGCTCGACCGGCTGCTGACCGAATACCGGAGCCGCGTCGCGTTGAACGAGCGCGCGCACCGCGACGGCGCGGAACCGGCGGACGTGCGTGCGCGGATGCTGCGCGTCGAGCTCGAGCTGGTCGGCGTGTCGCGCGACGCGCTGCTCGACCTGCATCGTGACGGCCGGGTCGACGACGCGGTGCTGCACCGCATAGAATCCGAGCTGGATTTCGAGGAACTGCGGCTGCAGCGTCTGCTCGAACCCTGACGTCCGGCAATGCGGCCGGGCGCCGGCCCTCCTCTTTTCCCCACATGGAATTGCATTGACGTCCTCTTCCGCCTAAAGGCCTGGGATTCCCACACCTGGCGATGCACGTCCGCATCGGAGAATGTTCAGCGCAGCGTTGATATCACGATCATGCACGACACCACAGTCACTGCAGGCCCACGCTCTTATTCTCAGTCCCGCGATACCTTTCGGCCGCGTTGTGCTGTCTTTCGACCCGCACGCCGAACAGGACTGGGTGGAACCGCTTTCGTCGACTTCCTCGAACGTGACTCCGTGCGCGATCGCCTTGTAACGGAGCTTGTTCCGGAAGGACGACCAGGATGCGTCGTAGACGCTCTTCGCCATCCCGGTTCTGGCGAGCTTCGCGGCCGACACGTTGCCGATCGCGATGTAATCGAAACGCCGCACCAGATCGAGTGCGAGCTTGTGCTGGAAATCGGCACGGGCATTCGCGACCTTGGCGTGCAACTTCGCGATATGTCGTTTGTGCTTTCGCGCCCGTTGCGCTTTCGCGAGCTTCTCGGCCGCGCATCGACCGAACCGATCGTTAGGCAGCTTCTCGCCCGTCGAAAGTGTCGCGAAGTCTTTCAGACCGAGATCGATGCCGACACCCGAACGAATCGGGCGAGCCTGAACATCGGGCATTTCAATCGCGATGTTGAGAAACCAGTTGCCGCGTGCATCCTGCGCAAAGTTGGTTCCGTCCTTGATCTTGCCTTCGGGAAGCGGTCGGCTGTTGAACACGCGAAAGGTGTTGCCGCCAAAGCGAAACGCGTCGCCCTCGCGCTTCAGGTCTCGGCCCTTCAGCGGTACCCAGCCGAGCGATTTCCTGCCGCGATAGCGCAGGTAAGGCCGACGGTGCTGACTGCGCGACTTCGCGTATTGCTCGCACGTCGCGTTGATCGTGCCGGAGTGGATACCGAGCGCCTTGCTGCTCCCAGCCGTCAGCACGTTCAGATCGAATCCCGTCGGCCACTTCTTGCTCCACTTGAGCGCGTGCTTCTGCGTATCGTTGCAGAAGTTCCAGACGTAGTTCACCGCACGGCTCTGCTTGTTGAGCAGTCCGTTGAGCGACTTCACGCGGTAGCGGTAGACAAGGATCATGCTGGTGATCCTAACCCGTGGAAGAAGCTGCCTGTCAACAGCACACCTTTCCTTCCCGCCATTCGCCCCGAAGGAAGTCCCCTTGGGGGAAATGGCGGGGTTTCTCGGAGCAAATTCTGATGAGCGAAATCACTGTCGAAGCGAGCATCGGCTCGGTCGATTACCTGGTCCATTTCACCGACGGCGTCCATCAGTGGCGCGCCGACGAACCCGCGTCGCTCGGCGGCGGCGATTCCGCACCGACACCCGTCGCGCTGCTGCTGTCGAGCCTCGGTGCATGCACCGCGATCACGCTGAAGATGTATGCGCAACGCAAGGGCTGGCCGCTCGCCGAAGTGCACGTGAAACTCGCGCACGAATCGGGCAGCGCGGGCAGCACGATCATGCGCCGCATCACGCTCGACGGCGACCTGTCGAACGAGCAGCGCGAACGCCTGCTGCAGATCGCGAATGCGTGCCCGGTGCACAAGATCCTCACGCACCCGATCGCGATCGACACGGCCATCGCCTGACGCATCGCCCTTCGACCACGAGACCTTCACCATGTCAGCATCGATCAAGACCCTGCTCACGCCGCGCGAGAGCGACATCGGCAACCTCGTCGTGCGCCGCGTGCTGCCCGCGCGCGCCGCGCGCCTCGTCGGCCCGTTCATCTTCTTCGACGAGATGGGGCCGGCCGTCCTGCCGGCCGGCAGCGGCATCGACGTGCTGCCGCATCCGCACATCGGCCTCGCGACCGTCACCTACCTGTTCGACGGCACGCTGATGCATCACGACAGCCTCGGCTTCCGGCAGAAGATCGTGCCCGGCGACGTGAACTGGATGACGGCCGGGCGCGGCATCGTCCACTCCGAGCGTTCGCCCGACGAGGACCGCCCGCATGCCCAGCCGGTGCACGGGATCCAGACCTGGGTCGCGCTGCCGGTCGAGCACGAGGACACCGCGCCCGCGTTCGTGCATCACGCGGCCGACACGCTGCCGTCGTTCACGCGCGACGGCACGAGCGTGCGCGTGATCGCGGGCACCGCGTTCGGCCTCGCGTCGCCGGTCGCCGTGTTCTCGCCGACCCTCTATGCGTACGCGGAATTCACCGCGGACGGGCAACTCGCGCTCGATGCGGAACACGACGAGCGCGGCGTGTATCTCGTCGACGGCGACCTCACGATCGCCGGCGCACCGCTCGCCCCCGCGACGATGGCCGTGCTCGAGCCCGGCGCGAGCGTCGCGCTCGCCAGCGCGAACGGCGCGCGCGTGATGCTGCTCGGCGGTGCGCACCTGCCGGGCGAGCGGTTCATCGAGTGGAATTTCGTGTCGAGCGAGCGCGCGAAGATCGAGGCGGCCCGCAACGCGTGGGCCGCGCAGACCTTCGGCAAGGTGCCCGGCGAAGAAAACGAGTGGACGCGCCAGCCGGAGCGCAAGGCGAAGTAAGTCGGTCGGACGATCGACGCGGCGGCCGGCATTCACGCCGGCCGCCGTGCGTTTACGGCTTCAATCCCATCAGCTTCGCCAGCACCGGCCAGCGGTCGAGGGATTCGACGAACGCGCGCCGCGCCTGCTCGTCGACGTAGCGTGCCGGATCCAGCGCGGGCAGATGCCGCGCGAGGCCGAGCACGTCGTTCGGTTGCGACAGGCGATCGTCGTCGCCTTCGCCGATATTTACTGTTCGTCGATCCATACACCGTCCGGGGTCTTGACCGCATAGCCCGCGGTCGTCTGCATCGTCACCGTGCCCTCGTTCTCGCCGACCATCCGCGTGCGCGGCAGGTCGGCCGCGTATTGCGCGAGCGTCACGCCGGGCTTGAACGGGCTGTTCGACACGAGGTTCGACAGCAGCTGCGCGAGCGCGAGGAAGCTCGTCGGCTGGTCGATCACGGTCGTCGTGCCGTGATTGCCGGTGAAGCCGACGAGCCGCACGCCGACCGGCCCGTGGACGATGCGCGGCGTCGGAATCTCGCGCAGGCCGGCCACCTGGTTCTTGTCGCCGCGCAGCGCGGCGCCGTGCTCGGGCACGAACACGATCACCGCGCGCCGGCCCGACTGCGCGATCAGGTCGGCGAGCCGGTCGAAATCGTTCATCAGCCTGGTCACGCGCTGCGGATACGAATCGATGCTGGTGAGCGAACTGCCCACCACGCGGTTGCCGTCGTGCAGGCTGATCGTGTTGTAGTACAGCGCGACCGGGCCCGGCACCGATGCGCGCTGCGCGTACCAGTTCGCGAGCGTGCCGTAGTCGTCCTTGATCGCCGAGCCGTCGAACGCATGCATCGCGACCGGCGCGGCGGCGTTCGAGATCATCGGCGCGTCGGGCACGCCGATGTTGTCGTGAATGACCTGCAGAAAGTTGTCGAAGTGGCCGTCGTGGTTCAGCAGCGACTGCACCGTGTAACCGGCGGACGCGAGTTGCGAGAACAGGTAGCACTGCTGCGGCGCGCTCTTGTACAGGTCCGCGTGCGCTTCCTGTCCGCAGCTTGCGCGCAGCACGCGGATCGCGGCCGGGCCGCTGTAGCTCGCCGCCGTGCTGAAGTTGTTGAACAGGTAGTCGAAGTGGCTCAGCATCGGGTGATTGCGCACCTTCGCGGCATCGAGGTCGTCCCACGACAGCGAGCAGACGTGCAGCACGATCACGTCGAACTGCGCGGACGGATCGTTGCCGAGACGACCGAACGCGACCTGTCGCTGCGACTCCTGCGCGCGGAACGTCGCGAGCGCCGCGTTGTGATCCTCGGGCTGGCCGGCGCGCGCACCCGTCGCGTCGGCCTGTTGCGGGAGCGGCGCGACGACGCGCGCCATCAGCCCGTTGCCGGCCTGCCACAGCGGCATCACGATCAACGCGGCGAGCACGAAGGTCGCGACGCGCACCCAGCGGTTGACGATGAAATAGGCGATCAGCGCGCCCGCCACCGTCAGCACCAGCACCGGCGGCAACAGGCGCGGCAGCAGTTCCATCCAGTAGTCGATGCGGAACGTGCTGACCTCGCGCGCGGCTTCGGCGAGGCGCGCGAGCGGCGGCGCATGCAGTTCGCGCGCGAGCAGCGGCACGGCGATCGCGATCGCGACGAGTTGCCGCACGATGCGCCATACGCGCTTCCGGATCGGCGCGCTCGCCGCGAGCACCAGCGCGAACGCGAGGTTCGCGAGCCACAGCGGCTCCAGGTGGCCGGTCGCGTACAGCGCGAACTTCAGGATGAAATACAGATTCCAGAACGTCATCTAAACCACTCCGTGATGGGCGCCGCGTCAGTCGCGCGCCCGATCGAGCTTGGGTGCCAGCATCGACCGCACACCGCGCGCCGCACCCTTCCACATCCGGACATAACCGTCCAGGCCCACCCGCAGCACTTCCTTCAGCCCGCGCAGCGGCGTATCCGAGCGCGCGCTCGCGTGCCAGTCGAGCCACGCGTCCGCGCGGCCGAACGTGCACTGCACGAGCTGGCGCTCCTGCTCGAGCGTCAGCGCCTCGAAACTCACGCCGACGTGGGTCGGCGTCACGCGGCTCACGCGCACCGGGAACGGGAACGGCCGGTCGCCGCGCGTCACGCACACCGTCAGCGTGTCGCCGACCGCGAGCGGCAACCCCGGCACCGCCTCGAGGCCGAGGCCGCCGGTCGAGTAGTCGCTCGTGAAGCACGCGGCCGTCGAACCGTCGGCGAGCAGCAGCGTCGCCGGCACGCGCATCGCGATCCGGTGCGTGACGCGCACCTGCTTGGTCTCGCGCGCGACGGCCATCGCCGCGCCGAGCATCGCGAGGTTGTAGACGGTCCAGCCGAGCGTGATCAGGATCGTCGACGCCTCGTCGCCCTGGTCGGCCACGAGCCGCCACAGCCCGGCCGCGATCGCGAGCACGTTCAGCGCGAACAGCACGAGGTACGGCTTCGACGTCGACCAGTCGACATAGCCTTCGTCGATCTTGCCGCCCTTGTCGGTCACGTTGAACTTGCCGTGCCGCGGGCTGAAGAACGCGACGGTGGTCGGCAGCGCGATGTACCACGCGAGCACCGATTCGTAGACCTCGGCCCAGAACGAATGGCGATAGCGCCCCTGCATCCGCGAGTTCGCGACGTTCGCGAGCACCAGGTACGGGATCACGTAGCTCGCGAGCGCGATCGACGACGCATTGATGAAGTACAGGTGGAAGAACAGGTACGCGAGCGGAATCGTCAGGAACACGAGTCGCGGGATCCCGTAGAAGAAATGCAGCATCGCGTTGCCGTAGCAGATCCGCTGGATGAAGCCGAGCCCGCGCCCGAGGAACGGATTGTCGATGCGGAAGATCTGCGCCATCCCGCGCGCCCAGCGCGTGCGCTGCTTCACGTGGCCCGCGAGGCTCTCGGTCGCGAGGCCGGCCGCCTGCACGGTGGGCAGGTACGCCGACGTGTAGCCGCGGCGATGCAGCTTGAGCGCGGTGTGCGCGTCCTCGGTCACGGTCTCGACCGCGACGCCGCCCACCTCCTCCAGCGCGGTGCGCTTGAGCACCGCGCACGATCCGCAGAAGAACGTCGCGTTCCACAGGTCGTTGCCCGATTGCACGAGCCCGTAGAACAGGTTGCCCTCGTTCGGGATCTCGCGGAACGTGCCAAGGTTGCGCTCGAACGGATCGGGCGAGAAGAAATGGTGCGGCGTCTGCACCAGCGCGCATTTCGGGTCGCGCAGGAACACGCCCATCGTGGTCTGCAGGAACGAGCGCGTCGGCACGTGGTCGCAGTCGAAGATCGCGATGTATTCGCCATGCGTCTTCGGCAGCGCGCGGTTGATGTTGCCGGCCTTCGCGTGGCGGTTGTCGTCGCGCGTCAGGTAGCCGATCCCCGCCTCCCGCGCGAACGCCGCGAACTCGGGGCGCTTGCCGTCGTCGAGCAGGTACACGCGCAGCTTTTCGGTCGGCCAGTCGATGCTCTGCGACGCGAATACGGTCGGCTTCACGACCGACAACGGCTCGTTGTAGGTCGGGATGTAGATGTCGACGCTCGGCCAGCTGTCGGGATCGTCCGGCAGCGGCACGATCGGCCGGTCGAGCGGCCACGCGGTCTGTATGAAGCCGAGCAGCAGGATCATCCACGTATAGGCTTCGGCGCCGTACAGCAGGTAGCCGGAAAACGCCTCGACGGGGCTGCGGAAATCGAGCGTCTGGGTCGTGCGCCACCACACGTAGCGGACGGTGGCGAGCAGCGCGAGCGATGCGAGCGCGAGGGTCGGCAGATGGCCCGGCAGACGGCGCAGCGCGAGCGCCAGCACCGCGACGATCGCGAAGAACGCGAACTGCGCGCCGGGCATCAGCGGCGACATCCCGGCCGCGGCCCACATCAGCGCGCCGCCGACCAGCAGCAGCGGCGCGAGCCAGCGGTGCCGGCCGACCCCGTGCGCGCGCGCGTCGAGCCAGCCGCCCCAGCGCGCCCACGGCAGACGCGCGAGCAGCGCGTCGATGCGTGCACCGAGCGCGCGCACCGCGACGTAGACCGGCACGACGAACGTGTCGAACCACGCGAGCGGGTCGCGCGCGGGCTGCCTGTCGGCCGCGCGCGGTGCGCGCACGATCGCGCGCCACAGCCATTCGCGCGGGCTCAGCGGCTGCAGCACGCCCCACTCTTGCGCGAGCCACAGAAAGGCGACGCGCGCCCGGCGGCGCACGGGGTCGGGCCGGCCGGGCGGCGGCGCATGGAAGAACAGCCGCACGAGCCAGTCGAGCAGCGTGCGCTGGGCCGGCAGCCCGATCCCGCGCGCGCACCAGTCGGCCGCGCGCCGGGCCGCGGCGCGCCAGCGCGGCGCGAACGCGGCCTTCATCGCCGCGCTCCCGTGCGGCCGGCCACGGCCGCCGCGAGCCACATGTCGACCCAGTTCGCGACGCCGTTCAGGTCGTGCGACGCCTGCGAATACGGCGCGTCGTCGAAGATCCAGCTGCCGCGCGCGAGCGATTCCGGCACGGCCGCGTCGACGTGAATCCGCTGCTCGAGCATCGACGCCGGCCCCGCGACGGCGCGCAGCATCGCGAGCGCATCGCGCTGCATGTCGCGTGCCGGGTTCAGCCGGTTCACGACGATCTGCAGGTCGCCGCCGCCGGCGCGCAGCGCGTCGAGGCGCGCGGCGACGGTCGCGCACGCGGCCGGTTCGGGCGGCACGACGACGAGCGTCAGGTCGGCACGGCGAATCGCCTGCTCGGCCTGCGGCGACGGATAGCGGGCGGTGTCGACCAGCACGACGCCGTCGGCCGGCAGCGCGATCTCGTCGAGTGCATGCGACAGCCAGGCCGGATCGGCCGCGAGCCGCGCATCGCAGGCGGCGGCGCCCGCCGCGTCGACCTGCCCGTACGGCACGAACAGCACGCCGTCGGCATTGCGCCACGTATGCGCATGCCACGGTGCGGCGTCATCCGGGTCACCGAGCAGGCTGTGCGCGAGCCCGTGTTCGGCCAGCGTGTCGAGACCGAGCGTCGCGCCCATCAGGTTCTGCGCGTCGAACTCGACCGCGACGACCGACCGGCCGCGGCGCGCGAGCAGCACCGCGAGCGCGGCCGCGAGCGTCGTGCGGCCCGCGCCGCCGGTCGTCGACGTGACGGCGATCGTCTTCATCGCGCGGCCTCGTCGGCGCTGCCGGCATCGGGCAGCAGGCGCCCGCGCAGCGCGACCGGCACGAGTTCGCACGGCACCGCGTCGCGCCGGTGCAGCCCGCGCGGCGCATGAAAACCGCGGCCGAGGCCCAGGTGCTGCACGACGATCCACACCGGCACCGCGATCGCGATGCCGACGATGAATCCGATGACGAGTTCGGCGATCATGCGCTCTCCGGATTGCGCAACGGCATCGCGCTGCGGATGGCGCCGCGCGTGCGCGCGGCGGGAATGACGGGTTCCGGCGACGATGCGTCGACGGGCACGGGCGCCGGCGTCGCACCGATCGCCTCGAGCGCGACGATCGTATCGATCGCGTCGATCGAACCGCTCACTTCGCTCAGTTCGCTCGCTTCGGTCGACGCCGCGCCGCGATCGGCGCGCGCCGGCTGCGTGGCCGCGAACAGGTCGCTATAGTCGGCGATCGGCGCGCGCCGGTTCTCCGTCTTCAGCGCGTCGAGCTCGGTGTCGATGCTGCCTTCCCCGAGACACACGACACGATCGGACAGCGTATCGACCGGCACGTCGAAGATCCGCGCGAGCGCGTCCTCGGCATCGGCCGGCTCGCACGCGAACAGGAACACGTACAGGTGTCCGGCATCGGCCGTCACGACGTCGCCCGCGCGGCGCGGCCGGCAGTGCCGCAGCGCATCGACGTGCGACGCGTCGGGCAGCAGCGCGATCTTCGCGAGCGTATGCGGCAGCGCGAGCACGGCGCCGCGATCGAGCACCGCGCGCGTCTGCAGGCAGAACGCGCCGACCGGCAGGTAGCCGAGCACCGAATCGCCGAGCGCGGCCGCGAGCGCCGCGCGATAGTCGGGCGCGACGGGCCGCGCATAGAGCTGCCCGCGCAGCGCGTGCACGGCGGCCTGCATCCGCGACAGCGGCAGGTCGCGCGCGACGACGCGGTTCGCGCCGACGCTCAGCAGCAGCATCTCGAACTGCTGGCGCAGCACCTCGTCGCGCTCGACGACGGCGATCTTCAGTGCGCCGCCGCACTGCCGGCGCAGCGCGTGAACGGCCGCGCACAGCGACTCGAGCTGGGCGTGCGAGCGGAACGCGAGCACCGCGGTCGCGGCCTGCGCGTGCGCACAGGCCGCGACGACCGCCGCGTTGTCATCGACGATTTCCCAGCCGGCGGGCACGCGGCGCGCGTCGTCGAACACCGCGCGGCTGACGACGACGCGATCCTCGTCGGTCGCGAGCTTCATCCGGCGCGACGGTTCGGCGGCGCCATCGACGACCGCCGCGAGCCGGCCGCCCGGCGCGAAGCGCAGCGGCCGCACTTCGCCGGCCGCGAGCGTGTCGCCCGCCCGCCAGAAATCGACGACCCACAGCAGCTCGCCGTGCGTGCGCTGCAGTTGCGCGACGCCCGAGCACACGCCGTGAAAGCCGCTGCGCGGCGCGCGATTCGCGTCGCGCACGAGCGGCGGATCGTCGGTATCGGGATCGGCGCCGGTGCGCACGATCTCGGGATCGACCAGCAGCACCAGCGCGATCCGGTGCGTGCGGCACCAGTCGGCGAGCGCGTGCGCTTCTTCCGCGAGTGCGGCCGGATCGTTCCAGCTGAACCAGCGTTGCGCGCCTTCGATGAAATACAGCGAGCGCGCGCGAAAGCCGTAGCGCTTCATCGCGCGCAAGCCGCCCGTGAGCCGTGCGAACGGACCGGGCGCCGCACGGCGCGGCGCACCCGGTTCGATCGCGGCGTCGCCGTCGGCCGCCGCGGCCGCCGCGGCCGCCCCGGGCACCGGCGGCATCGCCAGCACGTTGAGATTGCGCGGCCAACCGTCTGGATGCGCGCCACCCGAGAAACCGCGCGCCTGCAGCTGCGCGGCAACGCGCGCCGCGTCGCGCGACAGCACGACCGTCACGTCGCGCGTACGCGCCTGGCGCGCGCTTTCCCACACCAGCGTGTCGCATGCCGGCGTGCCGGCAGCGGCATAGATCGCGTACAGGCCGCCCGCTTCCAGCTGCGTCCACGTATCGGGCAGCCCGTCGATCGCGAGCCGGCTCAGCGGGCCGGCGCGGCCGCCCGCCGGCCCCATGCGCAGCAGCGCACGCAGGCGGCCCAGCAGGCCGGCGGCGCCGAGCGCGGGACGGGTTGCTTCGATTTCCGTATTCACGCGCTTCCCCTAGTAATCCGAATAAAGCCGCACCGGCGTCGGCGTGACGAGCCAGCTGCGCGCCGCGCGTGCGTCGAACGCATAGCGCAAGTACACGAGCGCCGAACTCGGCGCGTAGTCGTGCGACCGGTCGACGTGCAGTTGCGCGCCGATGCTCAGGTGCGGATTCACGCGATACTCGACGATGCCGTTCACGCCGTACGAGAACGACACGCCGCGCGTCGAACTGCCCGCGTAGACGAGCCCGGCCGCCTCCTGCGCGGCGCGCTGGTTCGCGAAGGTCGGGTAGAACAGCGAATCCTTTTCATAGCTGTTCGAGATCCCGGCCGTGACGGTCAGATCCCACGACAGCGCGTCGCGCCGCCCCGTCCACTCGATCGGCACGCCGAGCGACAGGTAGCGCTGCGGGCTGTAGTAACCGCCCTGCCCGTACGTGTAGTAACGCAGGTTCTGCGCGTAGTGCCACGCATTGCCGACGAGCCCCGTGCTCACCTTCATCGTCGCCCGTTCGTACACGGGCACCGTGAAGCCCGAGCGCAACGTGACTTCCGCGTTGCGCTCGACGTTGCGGCCCGACAGCACGCCCGCGCCGAGTTCCGCGAACAGGTTCACGCGGCCGACGTCGACCGCCGCGCGCAGGTTCACGCCATCGCGGCGCACGCCGCCCCATACCGCTCCGGTCCACGGGTCGCGCATCCCCGCATACGACAGCACGCTGCTCGTCTCCGGCCGGCGCGACGCGTTCACGGTGAAGCTCGCCGGGCCCGCGTCGAAGCGGTAGCGCACACCGCCGACCAGGTAATGCACCGGAAAGCCGAGCGGCGACGTGCCGAGATCGACGCGCCACGCGTCCGTGCGATAGCCGGCGCCGAGCGCGACACCCGTCATCGGCTGGTGCAGGTCGCCCTGCGGATGCGCGATCAATGCGGCGGCCGACGGATTCGCCGTGAACGGCGCGGGCAGCCCGATCGGCGTGTTGAGCGCCGCGTAGGTCCCGAACGTCTTCAGCGAATACGCGTTCGGCACGCTCGTATCGAGCGAGCCGGCGTCCAGGTGCACGGTGTCGAGCTGCAGGAACGCGTGCCCGTCGTAGCGCACCGGCACCTGCATGTAGATCGGCACCTGCTGCGCGCGGTACGCGGAAATCCCTTCGTCGCCCGACTTGTACGCCGGCAGCCAGCCGATCTCGATCTCCGGGTCGCGCCGCTGCTCGAGATCCGCGAACGCGACCTGCGCGGGCGTGCGGCCGTCGCGGCCCGGGCTCACGCCGCTCGCGCGTTCCTGCGACAGCGACAGCCGGTACAGCGACGCGGCATCGTCGTAGCGGCCCTGCGCCTCGGCCACGCGCCCGGCTGCGACCGTCACGTCGGCGCGCGCCGGATACGCGGCCTGCAGCGGGTCGATCACCTGCGCGGCTTCGTCCGGGCGGCGCAGCGCGTTCAGCCGGCGCACGACCGACAGCCGCGTATCGACGTCGTCCTCCGGCGTGCGCGCGAGCACGACCTGCACGCGTGCGAGCGCGGCCGCGCGATGGCCGCTGTCCTCGTCGATACGCGCGAGCGCGAGCTGCGTATCGGCATCGTCCGGCGTGCGCGCGACGACCGGCGCGAGCGCGTCGCGTGCGGCGTCGTAATGCCCCTGCGCGCGTTCGAGGTCGGCCAGTTCGAGCGCGTAGCGCGGGTCCGCGCGGCCGGCCGGGCTCGCACGATCGAGCAGCGTGCGGGCGCGCGCATAATCCTGCCGCGCGATCGCGTCGTCCGTCTGCCGCAGCACGAGCCGCAGCGACTGGTCTTCGATGCGTGCGGTCTGTGCCGGCGTCAGCGCCGGTTCACGGCGCAGCGTATCGAGCCACGCGGCGAGCGCGTCGTCGCGCCCCGCGCTGCCGAGCAGGTCGCCGTAGCGCAGCCGCACGTCGGGATCGGCCTCGCGCGGATGCGCGGCGATCCAGTCGCGCAACGGTGCGAGGCCGCGCTCGGGTTCACCCGCGTCGATCCACTGCGCGCCGAGCGCGGCCAGCATGTCGGGATCGTCCGGCGCGCTCGCCTGCGCATGCGCGAGCGATGCGGCGAACGCCGCGCGATCGCCGCGGCCGAGCGCGCCGCGCGCGCCGGCCAGCGCGCTTTCCGCGTCGAGCTTGCGCGCGAGCGCACGCATGCCGTCCGAGCGGTGCGCGTCGTCGACGCCCGCGAGTGCGGCCTGCGCGCCCGCGATGTCGTCGAGCGAGTTGCGATACAACGCGGTCGCATAGCGCATCTCGGGCGTATCGCCTTGCGCGAGCCCGTCATCCATCACCGTGCGGCCGAGTTGCGGCAGCCCCATGTCGCGATACAGCCGCGCGAGCGCGAAACGCGTCCACGGCGCATCGGGCGCCGCGCGCACGGCCGCTTCGTAGCGTTGCGCGGCCGGCCCGCGTTCGCCCTTGTCCGCGAGCGCGCGCGCCTGGCTCGCCAGCAGGTCGGCGCGCAGCCCGTCGAGCGCGCGGCGATCGTCGCGGCCGGTCACGCGGCCCTGCAGTGCGTCAAGCAGCGGGCCGACGCGATCCGCGCGGCCGGTGTTCTCGTACAGCGTCGCCGTGCCGCGCACCGCCGACAGGTTCGGCGAACGCGCGGCGAGCAGTTCACGCAGCAACGGCTCCGCGCGTGTCCAGTCGCGCTGCGCGAGCAGCGCATCGGCAAGCTGCAGCTTCGCGTCCGGGCTATCGGGCTGCATCGCGAGCGCGGCGCGCGCCGCGCGCTCGGCATCCTGCGGCCGCCCGGCCGACGCCGCCGCGCGGCCCTGCGCGAGCAGCCCCCAGAACTGCGCGGTGCGCGCGAGGCTCTGCCATTTGCCGCGCTGGTCGGTCGACAGCGCCGCGGCGCGCGTGAACAGCGCGCGCGCTTCGTCGTGCCGGCCTTCGCGCAGGCGCAACAGGCCGAGCCCGCCGATCGCATCGGCGTCGCCGGCGCGCGCCTGCGCGGCGCGCGCGAGCAACGGACCGGCACCGGCCAGGTCACCGCGCGCGAGCGCCTGCAAGCCGCGCTGCTGCGCGATGTAGTCGGGGTCGCGTTCCAGCCGGCGCTGCGCGTCGCGCTGCCGGTCGAGTGCGGCGACGCGATCACGGAATTCGGTATCGTCCGGCACGAGCGCGAGATACGCATGCAGCGCATCGAGATACGCGGTGTCGTCGCCGGCGGACTGCAGCACGCGCCGCCACACGGCCATCGCTTCCGCGTGGTCGGCGTCAGCCCGCTTCGCGAGCGACCACGCGATCCGGTTCGCTTCCGCACGCGTGTCCTCGCGCTGGTTCAGCAGCCGCGCGAGCGCCAGCGCCGCACTCGCGTCCTGCGGATCGGCCGCGACCGCACGGCGCAGCGCGGCGATCGCCGGTTCACGGCCGCCTGGCGCATTCGCGACGATCTGGTAGTACTCGGCGCCGAGCGCGCCGGATGGCGCGCCGTTCGGAAACAGCGCGACGATCCGCCGGGCCGCCTCGTCGGCGCGGCCGCTGCGCGCGAGCAGGCGGATCTGCGCCATCTCGCCGCGGCCGCTCGTCGCGACGCGGTATTCGTCGGCCGCGCGCCGCGTGTCGGGCGCCGCGCTCGCGCTTGCCTGCAGGCGCGCCAGCGCGGCCTGCGCGCCTTGCGCGTCGCCGAGCCGCAGCAGCACGCGCATCTGTTCCTTGAGCAATTCAGGATCGTTCGGCGCGATCAGGAGCCCCTTGCGCAGTGCGTCGCGCGCGAGGTCGTCGCGATGCTTGGCGCCCCACATGCGGGCGGTCGCGAGCTGGCGCCGCGCGTCGGAGAGTTCGGCCGCGGCCGGCGTCGAAGCCGATACGGCCTTCGGCACGGCGGGTTTCGGCGGCGTGACGACAGCGGCAGCGGCCGCGGCCGGCGCCGCCGCACAGACCGATGACGCGAGCCACGCGAACCCGGCGACGCGCGGTGCGGTGCGCTTCATCGGGCCGCGCATCGACGGTCCTCCCAGCGCGCGTCGAGCGAGCCGTCCGCGCCGAACCGGTAGCGGCCGTCGCGCCAGCCGAGGCCGAACAGCGTCAGCACGCTCGTGTAGTAGCCGGGCGCCGACTGGCGCGCGAGCGCGTCGACGCGGGCCGCCTGCGCATCGGCGAGCGCATGCTGGCCACGCGCGTCGAGGAACGGCACGGCCGCCGCGGAGAAGCCGGCGTTGCCGTCGTTCGGCCCCGCGACGCCGGTCGTCGTGTCGACCTTCTCCGGCGGCGCGCCATGCGCGGCGATATGATCGGCAAACGGCGCAAAGCGCGCGAGCAGCGGCGCGGCGAGCGGATCGGCGCGATCGAGCATGCCGGCCCACAGGTACACGCGGATCGCGTTGTACGCGCTTTCCGCGCGGGTCTGCGGATCGGGCCCGAAACCGGCACCGGCACCGGCGCGATACAGTGCCCAGTCCGGCGAGAAGCCCTTCGGCGCGGTGTCGAGCAGCACGCGGCCGGTGCTGACCGCGAGCGCGGCCCAGCGACGATCGTCGGGCAGGCGCGCGGCGAGCCCGCGGATCACTTGCGGCGGCGAATAGCTCGGGTTCACGCGCCATTGACCATTGGCCAGCTTGAATCCGATCGGTCCGGGCAGCAGCGTGAGGCCGAGGCCCGGCACGCTGGCCGTCTCGTCGTCGAGCACGCGCTTCGCGAGCAGCGCGCCGCGCGCGGTATAGCTGCGCTCGCGCCACAGCCGTCCGGCTTCGACGAGCGTGTAGGCGATCCACAGGTCGGCATCCGACGCCGCGTTCGCGTCGAGCACCCGCCACGTGCCGTCCGGCGCGCGGCCCCACAGCCACGCCGGCAGACGGGCGCTCAGGTCGCCCTGCGCGAGGTTGTTCTCGGTCCATGCGAGGATCGTGTCGAACGTGCGCCGGTCGTTCGCGACGAGCGCGAAGAACAGTCCATACGCCTGCCCCTCCGATACCGTGCGCGAATCCGTCGAGCCGACATCGATCACCCGGCCATCGGCCGACACGAAATCGCGCTTGAACGCGTCCCAGCGCGGCCATGCCGCGCCGCACTGCCCGTCGGCCGCGCCGCTTTGCGCCGCCTGCGCGTGCCCGGCGGTTCCGGCCGCCGCGCACGCCGCCGCAACGGCCAGCACGAGCGCCGTGCCGACCCGCCGCGCCGGCCGCGCGGCCCGTCGCCTTGCGAATGCCCACGCCATCCGTTACATCCCCCGGCGGCGCGCGGCGATTCTCTGCAGCACGCTGAACACGCCGAGCGCGAGCAACAGCCCCGCGACGACGCCGACCACGCCGAGCACCACCGGATGTCGCGCCGCGTGCGTCCAGACACGCGCATACCATGGCACGAAACCGACCACGTAAGGTTCGCCGACGCGCAGGCTGTCGACCTGCCCCGGCCGTACCAGCGCGAGGTCGCCCTGCAGTTGCGACACGAGGCCCGGCTTCTCGAATACGTCGAGCAGGTCGGGCAGACGCGCCTGGTCGGTCGCCGTCAGCGCCACGACGCTGCGGCCATGGCTGCCCGGCAGCTCGAACCCGGCGAGCGCGGCGAGCGAGCCCGTCTGTTCGATATGCGCGCCGCCGTCGGCCATGCCGACGCCGTTGCGCCAGCGCTCCTTCACCGAGAACGCGACACGCGTCGCGCCCGTGCCGGCCTGCTCGTCGATCGACAGCGGCAACGCCGCGCGCCAGTGCGACAGCAGCGGCGACGCGGGCGAGCCGTCGATCACGAGCAGATCCTTGCGGCCCGCCAGCGCGGCGACGTCGCCGGGCCGCGCGACCTGCACGCGCAGCGCCGGGAAGCCGGTCCACTGCCCCATGTGGCCGAGCATCGTCAGGTAGGCTTCGAGCTCCTGCGGCGACGGCCGGTCCGGGATGACGACCGCCGTCTGCGACAGGTCGGCGAAGCGCGTGAACGGGAAGCCGCTGTTCGCGAAGAACGCGAGGTTCGGCAATTGCGCGTAGTGGACGAAGTGCGAGAAGTCGATCGTCGAATCGGGATCGATCGCCGCGCGCTGCGGCTCGGTCGCGGTGCTCGAGCAGAGCCCCGTCTTCTGCGAATCGAGCGTGAAGCGGAACTGCAGCTGGTTGCCGCTGCCGACACGGAACGCAGGAATGTCGACATCGCTCGTCACGCGCCCTTCCGGCACCGAAAGCAGCGGCAGTTGCATCCGCCCGCGCGCGTCTTCCGCATGGGCCGGCCCGAGGCGGTACGACTTCACGAGCTGTTCGTTGATCTCGACGGCGAGCGTCGAGTTGTCCTGTACGGTCGGCGCCGTGTAACGGTAGCGCAGCGTGATCGGTACGCCCGAGCCGTTCCACGAATGGAGATCGGCCGGCACGCGCAGGTTCAGCCGGATCGCATCCGGCGAGGTGCCGCGCACTTCGAGTTCGCGCGGATCCGACACCAGTTCGCGGAACGCGATCGGCCGGTTCACCGGCAACCAGCGCGGTGCGTCGTACGGCTTGCGCGGCGCGCCGAGATCGACGTGCGCGACCGTCGCCGCCGGGCCCGACAGCGCCGCGCGACCCAGCACGAGCGCCGCGACCGCATCGTCGACCTCGGCCGCGGTGCGGCCCGTCACGACCAGCAGCTTGCGGCCGGGCGCGGCCGGGTTGTCGGCGACGGCGAGCAGCGGGCCGCCGACCGGCGGCAGCGCGAGACCGGCCGGCAAGGTCGCGGCCGTGCCGACCACCACCGCCTGGTCGTCGGCCGGCAGCGTCGCCGCGACCGGGAAACGCGCCTGCCGGTAGTCGGCCTGCGCGCCGAACCAGGACGCGAGCACGCCGGCGCTGCGCAGCGTCGCCGAGTCCGGCGACGCCGGCAGCACGAACGGCAGCCGCAGGAGCCCGTTGTCGCGCCGGTCGAAGAACGGCGCGGGCAGCAGCGCGAGATCGTTCGGCAGGCGCACCGGCGATTCGTCGAGGATCAGCTCGCTGGTCGGACTCACGTCGGCCCACAGCGCCGAGCTCGACGGATCCTCGCAGTGATCGAGCGAGTAGTGCGCGATCAGGCGCAGGCCGATCTGATTGAAATCGGAGAAGTAGCGCGGATCGATCGGGATGTCCTGCGTGACGGTGCGGCCCGCGCGCGTCGCGTCGAACGGGACGGTCGCGACCACCTCGCCGTTCACGGAGACCTTCAGGTGCGACATCGGGAACACGAGCGACGGCGAATACGCGTAGGTCAGGCGCAGCCGCGCGCCGGTGACCACGCGGTCGAGCCGCACGCCCGCATGGATCGTGCGCGCATCGTCGGCACCGCGCAGGTGCACCGGATCGAACGCGCCGAGCGACGCGAACGGCAGGCGCACGATCATTGCCGGCAGGCCGGCGGACGCCGCGCTGGCGGCGGTCGGCGCGGCCGCGAGCGGCGGCCCGGCCGCGCCGCCGGCAAGCGCCGGCGTGGCCGGGCTGTCGGCAGACGCCGAAGCAAGCGCCGAACCAGGCGCCGAAGCGACCGGCATCGGTGCGGCCGACAGCGCGGCCGCATGGAACGCGCCGAACGTGGCAAGCGACAGGACGAACAACGACGCGGCCGGCTTCATGCGCGGCCCTGCATCGTCGTGGTCGTCCGGTGATCAAGCGCGCCGCAACCGGCGCGCACAAAGCAGTTATGCCCGTGAGTGCACATCCCCACTGCTTCCCCTCAAAATCTGGCCTGAATGCATTTATCGAAACGAAACGACGCGGCGCGCTCTTCTGCTGCCGGCCCGTCAGACTGTGCGCGCGCCTGGCACCGGCGCTCGCACATTCGTCACACTATCTCAAAATAAGGACGAAATTCACCCTGATTCGTGCTGACGAAGCGAAAAACCACTCGATACGGTCGGAAATACTGCGCGCGGCGATTGAATGGCAAGAATTGCACGGTTGCTGCCGGCCGGGCCGACCGGCATACTGCCGGCGCTGCCGGACCGGCGAGCCATCGCGCCGCCGAATCGGCCGGATGCCGGATGCCGGATGCGACCCCTTGCGGGCCGCCCGGAACGCGCTGCCGCGTGAGCGGCGCGTATGCTACCTCAAGCCCGCGACGCGTGCCGGGCTTTTTTCACGGAAAACTGACTTGGATCAAATCGTCGACACCGCCACGCCGCCCCCGGACACGCTGCTGCGCATCATCGCCGCGCAGACCGAAATCGCGAAACTCGGCCTCGATCTCGGCGGCGTGATGGCTTACGTGACCGAGCAGGTGCCGCAGCTCACGGGCGCGAGCGGTGCGGCGGTCGAATTCGCCGAAGGCGACGACATGGTGTACCGCGCCGCGTCGGGCTCCGCCGCCGGGATGCTCGGGCTGCGGCTGCGCCGCTCGGGCAGCCTGTCGGGCCTGTGCGTGACGCGCGGCGAATTGCTGCACTGCATCGATTCGGAAACCGACCCGCGCGTCGATCGCGATGCATGCCGCCGCGTCGGACTGCGCTCGATGCTGGTGATGCCGCTCACCCATGCGGAGACGACGGTCGGCGTGCTGAAGGTGATGTCGCCGGACGTCGACGGTTTCTCGGCCGCCGATGCGGGCACGCTGCGGCTCACGGCCGACCTGATCGCCGCCGCGATGTTCCACGCGGCGCGCAACGAGGCGAACGCGCTTTACCTGCGCGCCACGCACGACGCGCTCACCGGCCTGCCGAACCGCGCGCTGTTCTACGACCGCCTGCGCCAGTCGATGCATACGGCGCTGCGCGCGAACGGCCGGCTCGGCATCCTCAACATCGACATGGACGGGCTCAAGCCGATCAACGACGGCTATGGCCACCGAGCTGGCGATGCCGCACTGCGCGAGATCGCCACGCGGATGCTCGGCGCCGTGCGGCGCTCGGATACGGTCGCACGGGTGGGCGGCGACGAGTTCGCGGTGATCCTGCCGAACGTCGGCGGCCGCGACGACGTCGACGCGCAACGCGCACGGCTCGCCCGGCAGGTCGGCGAACCGTTCGAATTCGAGGGGCATCCGCTACGGCTCGGCGTCAGTGTCGGCATCGCGATGCTGCCCGACGACGGTACCGACATGAACGCGCTGATCGAGCACGCGGACCAGGCGATGTACGAGGTGAAGCGCACGCGGACGCAGCGGGTGGCGCACGCTTGACGTATAACGCGGGATGCGCGGCGCATTTGCGCCGTCCCGCGCCGCGGCCGCCCGAGCCGAAGAGCCAAGCACGCACGGCTGATATGACTCCCGCTGTCAATTGGGATCGGTTTTCAGTTCTCTCCGAGAGGTTCCATTCGAATTTCCTGAGGGCGGCGTAGCAGTACATCTCGACGGTGGATCTCGATACGCACTGCGTACCACAACGCGGCAATCTCCGACCCGGTACTGATCGCGGCCAGCGGCACGCGCGCGATCGTCCCCGGCGCGCGCGACACGCAGTCGAGCGCCACGAGCGCGACCAGTGCCGCACCGGCTGCATAGCGGCGCGCAAGCGCGCGGCCGGCAGCGGACGGCGAACGGATGGCACCCGGCAGCCGCCCCGCGTCGTCACGCAACGGAAACAGGAACAGCGCCAGACAGCCGACGGCCGCACCGGTCGGCACGTCGATCGCGTGATGCTGGTAGGTCGTCAGCACCGACACGCCGATCGCCGCGAACCACAGATGCAGCACGATGCGCGCCGCCGTGCCGCGCAGATGCTTCGCATAGACGGCCCACAGCACGACGAGCAGGCCGATGTGCAGCGACGGCGCCTGGTTGAACGGCTTGTCGAACCCCATCAGCAGCGTGAACAGCGCGCCGGCCACGCCGCCCGCATCGGGCCGCTCGAAGCCGAAGCGCAGCGGCCGCGCGATGAAGCACGCGACCGACACCAGCTGCACGGTCAACAGCCGCTTCACGTGATCGAGCAGATCGTCGCGGCGGGTCCAGAAGAAGAACGACAGCGCATACAGCAGGTCGATCGACCAGTACGGCACGATGGTCCACGGCACGAACGGAATCGCGTGTTCCCAGCCGAACGCGAAGGTCGGCACCACGGCGCGGCGCGCGGCGAGCCAGTTCGCGAAGCCGTAGGTGGAGAAGAACACCGCGCCCATCGCCGCGAGCCAGCCGACGCGCAGCGCCAACGACGCGTCGCGCGCGCCGGCCGCCGGCTCGGCCAGACTGCCGCCCGCGCCGCCGCCGAGCGCGCTCATGACGCGTCGACCCGCTGCGCGAGGCTGACCGTGAAGATGCCCATCTCGTCGATCCGCTGGTCGAGCTTGCGAAAGCCCGCGCGTGCGACGAGCTCGTCCATCTCGGCCTGCGAGCGACGGCGCATCACCCAGGTCGCGTCGCCGCGATGATTGTTCAGCGCACGCGCGATGAATTCGAGCTGCGGATGCCACGGCTGCCCGGTATAGACGAGATAGCCGCCGGGCGGCACCGCCTGCGCGAGCCCGCGCAGCGATCGCTCGATCAGCGCGTTCTCGCCGAACAGCTCATACAGCCCCGACACGATCGCCAGCGTCGGGCGCGGCTCGAGCGTCGCGAGCGACGCCTCGTCGAACGCGTCGCCGCGCTCGAAGCGCGCGATCGGCTCGAGGCCGCGCTGTGCGATCAGCACGCGCCCGGCCTCGACGTTCGGCGGGCTGTAGTCGCGCAGCGTGATGTCGTCCGGCGCCGCGCCGTCGCGTTCGGCGGCCGTCGCGATCGCGTCGAGCACGTAGCGTCCGTGCCCGGCCGCGATGTCGACGATCCGCACCGGCTCGCCGTGGCCGCGCAGCCGTCCGATCGCCGCGCCGATCAGTTCCTGCAGATGCACCTTGCGCTGACGGATGCCGACCCAGCCCGGCGAATCGAGATAGGTGCGGTCGATCAGCGCGCCGACGCCGAGCCGGCCCTGCGCGTGGTTGCGGTACACGTAGTCGAGCGTCGAGCCCGAATCGAAGCCGAGCCGCAGCCCGAGCGCGATGCCGTCCGACAGCGCGCCGCCGGCCTTCAGCCCCGCGCGCGTGATCGCCCAGTAAGCACGCGCGAACGGATTCGCGGGCGGCCGGCCAAGCGCCGCGTATTCGTCGTGGAACGCGCCGCGCCGGTCGGCGTCGGCAAGCGAAACGCGCGGGCTCGGCGTATCGAACTCGCGCAGCACGAACGCGCGCAGCGGCGCGAGCGCCTGCGCGCGGTCGCGCTCGCCGAGCGTGTCGTGATAGAAGCCGGGCAGCACGACGCGCGCCTTGCGCGCGGCGCCGAGCCGCTCGAAAAAGCGGTCCTGCGGGCCGCGATGCACGACCCAGTCGGCGCCCGAGATCAGCAGTTGCGTCGGCACGGTGATCGCCGCCGCGTCGGCGACGATCCGCTGCGCCGTGTCGTGCAGGTCGAGCAGCATGTTGACGGCGATCGGCCGCGTGATCAGCGGATCGGCCGCATAGCTCGCGATCCGTTCGGGATCGTGCGTGAGGAATTTCGGCTTCACGTAACTGTTCACGTAGAACACCCCGCGCAGCTTGTGCATCAGCCGCAGCCCCGGCCGCGCGAACGGCACGTAGAGCTTGATATGGAATGCCGGCGACGCGACCACGAGGCAGCGGATCGGCGGCGCGTAATCGTGTACCCAGGTGGCCGCGAGCACCGCGCCGACGCTCTGCCCGATCACGGCGATGTTTTCGATCGCGATGCCGTGCGTGTCGCGAATATGCTCGACGAAGGTCTGCAGGTCGCGCACCGACGCGGCCGCGCTCGGGCTGTAGCCGCGCGCGCCGGGCGAGCGGCCGTGGCCGCGCGCATCCCACGCGAAGAACGCGAAGTCCGGCAGGTCGAGCTCGTCGACGAGGTGCGCGACGCGCGCCGAATGTTCGTGGCCGCGATGCAGCAGCACGATCGCGCCGCGGCAGCGCGGGCCCGTCGCGGGCCAGTGACGATAGAACAGCGTTTCGCCGTCGTGCGTGATGAAGTCGGCCTCGCGGGCCGTGCGTGTGGTCATGCGTTTCTCTCGTTTCGTTATTCGAATCATGCGGCGCCGCCCTCCGGCGCCGGTCCTGCTACCGCGGTCAGCCGCCGTCAGCCGCCCGCTTCGGCGACGCCGGCCTGCACGCGCCGCACCACCGTCACGATCGACAGCACGATCAGCACGCGCCACAGCCACGCGGCGACGCTGCCGACCGGCAGGCCGAAGCCGATCCACAGCGCGAACGCGCCGAGCGCGAGCGCGCGGTCGCTCTTGCCGAACGGGCCGTCGTAGCGGCGCGTCGCGCCGGCGAGCGGGCCGATCAGCCCCGCGCATTCGACGATGACCGCCGCCAGCGCGAACAGCCAGACGTCTGCCGGCGCGAACGCGGGAATCGCGAGGAACGGCAGCACGAGCGCGACATCGGACACGATGTCGCCGAGCTCGTTCAGGTACGCGCCGAGCGTGCTCTTCTGCCCGTGCTCGCGCGCGAGCATGCCGTCGATCGCGTTGAGCGCCATCCGCACGAACAGCCAGATCGGGATCAGCAGGAACAGCACGCGGGCGAACACGCCGAGCCCCGCGAGCGCGCCGACGACGATCGAGCCGCCGGCCGCGAACAGCGTGACCTGGTTGGCGGTGACGCCGCGTTCGGCGAGCGAATCCGCGAACGGACGCAGACGGTTCTGGAATTTCGGTTTGAGTGCGTAAAGGCTCATCGTTTTATTCATTCGGCACGTTCGGACACGTTTCCAGCCGCCATGCCCCGGGCGGCGCAACCACCCGAGGCGGCTGACAGGTGGTCGTCATCGTCGCCGAGCGGCCCCGATGCGTCAAGCCGCGGCCCGCTTCGCACCGCGCCGCGCAATCTGGCGTTTTTGATGGAAACTCGCGATAATCCGCTGGCCCGTGAACGCAGCAATTCATTCGAACTGTGACCGGGCGCTCGTGCAACAGCCGATTATCACGCCGCCGACCGGCGCTTTTGCCGCGACGCAACGTCCGCGGCGAGTCGTCCGATCATCGCGGCCCTGCGACAGGCAGCCACGAATTTGAAAAAACTTGAACAATGGCCGTCCGGCGCGCATCCTGCCGCGCCGGCATTCCGGGATTCCGCCCGCCGCGCATGCGCGGCCGCGCGGGCATGCAGGCAGGAGGCGCGGCGCCGATGAACATCCTGAACGTCTGGCAGCGCGATTTCCTGCTGTCGATCGTGCGGCTCGTCGCCGGCGCGTATCCGGTCTGGCATCAGGCGCCACCTTCCCCGACGCAGAAGATCTACTTCTCGAACCACACGAGCCACATCGACACGCTCGCGATCCTCGCCGCGCTGCCGCGCGACGTGCGCGCGGTCGTGCGGCCCGTCGCCGCGCGCGACTACTGGGACAGCGGCGACCTGAAGCGCCACATCGCGCAGAAGCTGCTGAACGTCGTGCTGATCGACCGTCACCGCGAATCTGGCGGCGATCCTCGGGGCGGCCACCCGCTCGATCCGGTGCGCGACGCGCTGCGGCAAGGCCACTCGATCATCATCTTCCCGGAAGGCACGCGCGGCGCCGACGTGTTGCCGCAGCCGTTCAAGAGCGGGCTGTTCCATCTCGCGACCGAGTTTCCGGACGTCGCGCTCGCGCCGGTCTATCTCGAGAACCTGCAGCGCATCATGCCGAAGGGCGCGATCTGGCCCGTGCCGCTGATCTGCAAGGTGCATTTCGGCGCGAACGACGCGCTCGGCGCCGGCGAAGACAAGCCGACCTTCCTCGCCCGCATGCGCGACGCGATCGTCGCGCTCGCGCCGCCGCAGCGGCCGGCCGGCTGAACGCGGCGCCCTCCTCTCCCTTTTCCGGACCTCTTCATGCGAACTCTCTTCTGGGAACTGGTCGCGGGCGTCACCGGCGTGCTGGTGCTCGCGACCGTGATCGGCGCGATCCTCGGCGCGCGCAGCGGCGGCACCAGCGCGACCATCGTCAACCTGAACCAGCGCATCCGCGCGTGGTGGGCGATGATCGCGATCATGGTCATCGCGATCAGCCTCGGCAACAACATCACGTATCTCGTGTTCGCGCTGCTGTCGTACCTGACGCTACGCGAATTCATCACGCTCACGCCGACGACCGCGAGCGACCATACGACGCTCTTCATCGCGTTCTTCGTCGCGATTCCCGTGCAGTACCTGCTGCTCGGGATCAACTGGTACGGGATGTACTCGATCTTCGTGCCGGTGCACCTGTTCTTCGCGATGTCGCTGGTGTCGGCGCTCACGCAGGACACGCGCGAATTCCTGAGCCGCAACGCGAAGATCAACTGGGCGCTGATGGTGTGCGTGTACGGGCTGAGCCACGCGCCGGCCGTGCTGATTCTCGACATTCCGCACTACGTCGGGCAGAACGCGCTGCTGCTGTTCTTCTTCCTGTTCGTCGTGCAGATCAGCGACGTGCTGCAGTACGTGGTCGGCAAATTGTTCGGACGGCGCAAGATCGCGCCGCAGCTGTCGCCGTCGAAGACGGTCGAAGGCTTCATCGGCGGCGGCCTGCTCGCGACGCTGTGCGGCGCGTCGCTGTATCGCGTGACGCCGTTCAGCTTCGGCGCGGCGTTCGGTATCTCGCTCGCGATCGTGATCGCGGGCTTCGTCGGCGGCCTCGTGCTGTCGGCCGTGAAGCGCTCGCTCGGCACCAAGGACTGGGGCTCGATGATCGCGGGCCACGGCGGGATGCTCGATCGCGTCGACTCGATCTGCTTCGCGGCGCCGGTGTTCTTCCACCTCGTGCGCTACCTGTACGTGTGATGATCGGGCGGCGCGACGCCGCCCGGTGCCGTGCCCGGGCCGCTCAATACCCGTCGCGCACGCCGTTCGCCCCTCGCCGTTTCCGCTTCATCACGGCCCCGGCGCGAGCCGCATCACGCCGGCGCCGTATCGGCCGCTTGCGGACGCGCAAGCTTGAATTCGCCGACCGTTTGCGCGAGCTGCGCCGCCTGCTCGCGCAACAGCGCCGCGGCCGCGGCGGACTCCTCGACGAGCGCCGCGTTCTGCTGCGTCGAGTGATCGAGCTGCGACACCGCCTGGTTCACCTGCGCGAGGCCGGTGCTCTGCTCGTTCGCGGCCACCGTCATTTCCGCGATCACGCTCGTGATGCCGCGCACCCCCTCGACGATCTCGTCCATCGTTGCGCCCGCCGTGTGCACGAGCCCCGACCCGCCCTCGATCTTGTCGACGGACGCCTGGATCAGCTGCTTGATTTCCTTGGCGGCCTGCGCGCTGCGCTGCGCGAGTGTGCGCACCTCGCCCGCGACGACCGCGAAGCCGCGCCCGTGCTCGTTCGCGCGCGCCGCCTCGACGGCCGCGTTCAACGCGAGGATGTTGGTCTGGAACGCGATGCCGTCGATCACGCCGATGATGTTCGAGATTTCGTTCGAGGCCGCCGTGATCTCGCCCATCGTCGCGACCACCTGGCTCACCACCTCGCCGCCGCGCATCGCGACGCCCGACGCCGATTCCGCGAGCCGGTTCACCTGCGTCGCCGCATCGGCCGAGTTGCGCGCCGTGCCGGCGATCTCCTCGAGCGCTGCCGCGGTTTCCTGCAGGCTCGACGCCGCATGCTCGGTACGGCTCGACAGGTCCTGATTGCCCTGCGCGATCTCCGCGCTCGCCACGCTGACGGATTCGCTGAACCCGCGGATCTGCAGCAGGATCGCCGAGATCTTTTCCGCAAACAGGTTGAACGCACGCGCGATCTGCGCAGCCTCGTCGTTGCCGTCCGCCCGCAACCGCTTCGTCAGGTCGCCGCTCCCGCTCGCGACGTCGGTCAGCGCATCGCGCACCAACAGCACGCGCTTGAAAGCCGCGTTCGTCAGCGCGCCGACGAGCGCGGCCGCGATACAGGCCACGATGACGATCGCCACGAGCGTCGTCGTCGCGACGGCCCGCATGCCGGCCGTCACGTCCGACCGGTCGAGCGCCATCACGAGCGACCAGTCCGTACCGGCGATCGGCTGCGCGCGGAGCAACTTGGTCACGCCGTCCACCGCGATCGCCACCGGCTCGGTCGCGCCCTGCAGGCCGGCGAGACGGTCGGGCGTCAGTTCCGGTGACAGCTGCGTGGCCGGTTTCATGATCAGGTCCGTCTTCGCGCCCGCGATCAGGCGCCCGCCGCGGTCGACGAGAAACGCGAAACTCGCGGGCGTCGGGTGCATCGACGCGACGATCGCGCTCGCGCGTTCCATATAGAGACTCGCCGCCAGCACGCCCTTCAGCGCGCCGCCGCGCATGATCGGCACCGCGAATGCAAAAGCCGGCTTCCCGGTCGACGCGTCCTGGTACAGCGCGGTGACGACGAGCCGGCCGGCCTCGACCGCCTGCTTGTACCACGGGCGCGCGGTCGGATCGTAACCGGACGCGAGCGGGATGTTCGAGAACGCCGTGTGGTCCGGCAGGCCGAGCGTCAGCACCTGGAACCCGCCCGACTTGCCGAGCAGCGTCAGTGCCGGCAGCGGATCGGCTTCGCCGATCGGCAGCGTATCTGCGAGCGCCTGGGTCTGCTGGGCGCGGCTCGCCACCCACTCGTCGAGCGCCAGCGCGTGGCCGGCCAGGACCGAACGCAGGTTCTGGTCGATGGTTTCGTCGTTGTGTCCCTTGACGACCGCGTACACGAGGCCACCGGTGACGGCGAGTGCCGTGACGACGATGGCGACGCAGGTCGCCACGATCCGGGCGCGAATTGATGACAGCATGATGACGGCGATCTCCGGTTGCGCGTTGTTATCGAACAGTCAAATGAGTACGCAACCGAATTAACGACCGGTCGTGATGCAACTTGAGGTTCGACTGGTCAGACCATTCAAAAAAATGGAATGCCTGGTCGCGGCCGCGCGGATCAATGCCCCGAAGGACTAACGCGCCGGGCGGGATGGAAGCCCGCCGGATTCGGGGCGCATACCGGGACCGCTCCCCTTCCGGCGCCGGGCCCTTGTCACCGAACCCGCCCATGAAGTCAGGTCGTCACGCCGGCTCCGGCACCTCGATCGCCAGCAACGCCGAGCTGACCGACTTGCCATGCGCGTCGAGCGCGAGCGAACGCGTGACACCGCCGCCGAGCGCCTCGCGCAGCACGAAGTTGAACGCGGCAAGCGCCGGCAGCTCGTAGCGCACGACGTCGCCGTGCACGATGCCCGCGAGCCACGCCTTCACCGCCGGCGCATCGAGATGTGCGCGCAGGTGTTCATAGTGACGCTGATCGCGGCAGATGACCGACACGTTCAGCGTATTGCCCTTGTCGCCGGTGCGCGCATGCGCCAGTTCACGCAGTTGCATCAGGCCTCCACGAAAGAGAACGACGGCGTCACGGCCGCGCGCGGCATCAGCACCGACTGCACCGCGATCACCTCGCGCGTCGACTTGAACGCGCCGCCGCCGCCGGCCGGCCCGTTCGTATACAGCGTCTCGACTTCGTTGCCGATCCGCGCGGCCTCGGCGGCGCTCGCCGCACGGCCGGCCACCCGCACACGGACTTCGGCCGGCTCGCCGCACGCGGCAGGCGTCGCGTCGCCGTAAAGCGAATCGACACCGATCAGATCGAAGCGCAGTTCGGTCGCGGCCACGCCCGTCAGTGCGAGCCGCTCGCGGACGATCTCGAGCGCGAGCCGCGCACGCGCCAGCGCACCCGGCCCGCCATACGAGATCTGCCCTTCGCCGATATGGCCGTCGACGTACGCGACCGACACCTTCAGCGTCTCGGTGCACGCGCTCCCGCGCCCGCCCGTCACGCGCACGCGATCCGGTGCCTCCTCCACAATGGCGACGCGTGTGAAATCCGCGACGACGTCGGGCTGCAGGTAGCGCGCCGGATCGTGAATCTCGTACAGCAGCTGTTCCTTGCAGGTCGCCGCACTCACGCGACCGCCCGCGTGCGGCACCTTGGTAATCACGACCGAACCATCAGCCGCGACCTCGCCGATCGGGAATCCGAGCCGCGCGAGATTCGGCACGTCCTTGTAGCCGGGGTCGGCGAAATAGCCGCCCGTCACCTGCCCCGCGCATTCGAGCAGATGGCCGACGACCGTCGCCGCCCCAAGCGCGTCCCAGTCATCCATCCGCCAGCCGAACGCATGAATCAGCGGCGCGGCGAACAGCGACGGATCGGCGACGCGCCCGGTCAGCACGACGTCCGCGCCGGCCGCGAGCGCGTCGACGATCGGGGCGGCGCCGAGATACGCGTTCGCGGACACGATGCGGTCGCGATACGCGGCGACCTCATCGCCCGACTCCTCGAAGCGGAACGCACCGCGCAGCACGACGTCGAGCACGTCGTCGCCTTCGACCGCCGCGACCTTCAGCCCCGCGAGGCCGAGCGACCGCGCGATCTGCGCGGTGCGCCGCGCGGCCGCGCGCGGGTTCGCGGCGCCCATGTTCGACACGATCCGCACGCGCTTGCGGGCCGCCACCGGCAGCACGGCGTGCATCCGTGCATCGAGCAGCGGATCGTAGCCGAGCGACGGATCCTTGCGCCGTGCCTGCTGCGCGATCGCGATCGTGCGCTCGGCCAGGCATTCGAAGACGAGATAGTCGAGCTGCCCGTATTCGGCCAGTTCGACCGCGGGCTCGATCCGGTCGCCCGAGTAGCCGGCGCCCGCGCCGATGCGCACGCGCCGTTGGTGTGGTGGCTTTGCTGTCATGTCGGTACCGTCATCCGGCGCGCCACGCCGGGAAAAATCAGAAAACGCCCAGCACGACACACGCGATCGTCATCACGATCGAGGCGCCGAACAGCAGCGGGAACGTGAATTTCTGGTGCTCGGCCAGCTCGATGCCGCACAGGCCGACGACGAGGAACGTCGCGGGCGTCAGCGGGCTGACCGGAAACCCGGTCGTCATCTGGCCGAGCAGCGCGGCCTGCCCCACGTGCACGGCCGGCACGCCGAGCTGGCCGGCCACTTCCGCGATCACCGGCAGCACGCCGAAGTAGAACGAATCGGGATCGAACAGCATGCTGAGCGGCATCGACGCGAGGCCGAGCGCGACCGGAATGTGGCCGGCCATCGACGGCGGCACGAAGCCGACCGCCGCCTGCGCCATCGCCTTCAGCATCCCGCTGCCCTGCATGATCCCGGTGAACACGCCGGCCGCGAGCAGGATGCCGGCCATCATCAGCGCCGCGCGCGCATGCGCGTCGATGCGCTTCCTCTGCATGTCGACGTCCGGGTAGTTCACCATCAGCGCGACGCACAGCCCGACCATGAACATGATCGCGGGCGGGATCTTCTCGCCCATCACGACCATCGTGCCGAGCACGACGAGCGTCAGCACGAGATTGAACCAGAACAGGTGCGGCCTGCGCAGTGCCTGCTCGTCGGCCGTCAGCTCGCGCTTGGGCAGCGGAATCGACCCATCGTCGCGCGACAGGCCGAGCCGCTTTTCCTCGCGCCGCCCGAGCCAGTACGCGACGCCGAACACGAACACGAGCCCGATCGCCTGCACCGGAATCAGCGGATTGAACAGCGCCGACACCGGCAGGTGCAGCGACGCCGACGCGCGGATCATCGGCCCCGTCCAAGGCAGGAAGTTGATCCCCGCGGCCATCGACACCGCGGCGGCCAGCACGCGCCGGTCCATCTTCAGCCGGTCGTAGAGCGGCAGCACCGCGGGAATCGTCACGAGGAAGCAGACCGCGCCCGAGCCGTCGAGGTGGATCAGCAGCGCGAGCAGCGTCGTGCCCATCACGATCCGCGTGGGCCGCGTGCCGACCGCGCGCAGGATGCGGTCGATGATCGGGTCGAGCGTGCCGGCGTCGGTGATCGTCCCGAAATAGAGGATTGCGAACACGAACATCCCGACCACGGGCGCGAGGCCCTTCAGCCCGTCGATCACGAATTTGCTGGTATGCAGCCCGAAGCCGCCGATCAGCGATGCCGCGATCGGCACGATGATCAGCGCGACGAGCGGCGACATGCGCTTCGACAGAATCGCGGCCAGCAGCACGACGATCGTGCCCAGCCCGAGTAACGGCAGCATCCGTGTCTCCTACCTTGTCTTTTATTGGAGACGAGCGTAAGGTCGGCGCAGCGATAGCACAATTGAAATGATTTGATCGCAGCAATCACGAACCGTTATGGATCTGAACCTTCGCGACATTCGCGCGTTCGTCACCGTCGCGCATGCCGGCAACTTCACGCGCGCCGCCGCGCGGCTGCATCTGTCGCAGCCGGCACTGACCGTGCAGATCCGGCGGCTCGAGGACATCGTCGGCGCGCGGCTGTTCGACCGCAACAGCCGCAGCGTCGCGCTCACGCAGACCGGGCGTGAGCTGCTGCCGCTGCTGCAGCGCTCGCTCGACGACATGGAGCGCGTGCTGCGCGATGCGCGTGCGCTCGGCGAAGGCACGAGCGGCACGGTGCGGCTCGCGTGCCTGCCGACCTTCGCGTCGAGCCTGCTGCCGGAGCTGATCCAGTCGTTCCGGCGCGACGTGCCGCGCGCGGGCTTCGACATTCGCGACGGCGTCGCGAGCCTCGTCACCGCGCTGGTGCGCAACGAGGAAGCCGATCTCGGCCTGACCGGCGGCGATGCGTTCGACGCGTCGCTGGACGTGCTGTATGCAGGCGCCGACCGGCTCGTTGCCGTGTGCCCGAAAGATCATCCGCTCGCGCGCAAGCGGCGCGTGCGCACCGCGGACGTCGCCGCGGTGCCGCTCGTGCTGACCGCGCAGGGCACGAGCGTGCGCAGCGTCGTCGATGCCGCGCTGGAAACCGCCGGCTGCACGCCCGACATCGCGTGCGAACCGACCTACATGATGACGGCCGTCGCGATGGTCCGCGGCGGCCTCGGCGTGACGATCCTGCCGGCGACCGCGCGCGAGGTGCGCGCCGAGCCCGACCTCGTCGCGAAGCCGATCGACGACCCGGCATTCGTGCGGCCGATCGCGCTCGTCGCGAAGCGCGGGCGCACGCTGTCGCGCGTCGCGCAGGCGTTCGCCGACGTGATGCTGGCGGCATTGAAAAAGCGCGCGTGAACCGCGCGCCCGGAACGACGGCCGGCAACCGGCCGAATGCTTGATGCTTACTGCGGGTCCGGCTGGCCCGGATCGACCTGCAGCGATTCGCCGATCGCATAGAAGTTGCCGCCCGCGATGTAGTGCAGGCTGCGCAGCGCCGGATCGGCCGACTCGAAATACCAGTGGCCGTCGCGGAACACGCGCGTGTCGGACCACGCGCCGACCACCTCGCCGATAAACAGGTCGTAGGTCTGCTGGTTGTGCGGCTCGGGAATCAGCCTGCACGCGAGCCAGCCCGAGCAGCCGGCGACGAACGGCAGGTCGTGGCCTTCGACGTCGAACAGCGTGACACCCGCCTCGCGCAGCTTGTCCGGCCGGTCGGCAAGGCTGTGGCTGCCGACCGCATGCGTGAGCTGCAGTTGCGCGGCCGTCGGCACCTGGATCACGAACGTGCCGCTGCGCTCGACGAGCTCGCGCGTCTTCGCGGACTTGTCGAGCACGACCGTCAGCTTCGGCGGCAGGAAATCGAGCGCGCAAGCCCATGCGGCGGCCATCACGTTGTCGACGCCGTCGTGACGGGCCGACACGAGCACGGTCGGGCCGTGATTGAGGAGACGGTAGGCTTTCTTCAGCGCCACCGGAGCGATGTGACTGTCCATGCGGATTCCCTGTGAGCGGCACGACGCACGCCGGCCGAAGGCCGCATTCTCGCACTCCATGCCGATCGCCGCCGCATCGGGCGTCGCGCGCTCGTCGTCGCGCGACGCGCGCAATACCATACTCGGCCCGCATCACGCGATTCGATTCGTTAAATAATGAATTGATGAATCGAAGACGAACGCGCCGTCATCGCAACCCGGCCGAAATTCGCACGGAATTATCGCGATTCCGGCAATACGATAATCGCGCCGCCGCGAAATCCAAATCGATTGATACACAATTCTCAATAATGTGAATCTCTCAATGGACCTTGCCGCAGCATGCACCTGTCTGCTTTTGGTCACATCGGAGAATTCCGTTTTTGCCGTTCGTCGGCGCCTCTGTAGTCTCCTGCCATTCCGGTTCAGGAAAGCAAGCCAATCGCCAGGAGAAGACATGAAACGCACGACCCTCTCGCTGATTTCGCTCGCGTCGTTCGCGGCGATACCCACCGCGCATGCGCAGTCGAGCGTCACGCTGTATGGCGTGATCGACACGTCGATCACGTACGTGAATCACGCACAGGGCAAGGACAATGCGTGGATGCTCGGCAACAGCAGCGCAGGCAACCTTTCCGGCAGCCGCTGGGGCGTGAAAGGCACCGAGGATCTCGGCGGCGGCCTGAAGGCGCTGTTCCAGCTCGAGAACGGCTTCGACCCGAGCAGCGGCCGGCAGGGCCAGGGCGGCCGCCTGTTCGGCCGGCAGGCGTTCGTCGGGCTGACCAGCGACCGCTACGGCACGCTCACGTTCGGCCGCCAGTACGATCCGCTCGTCGACCTCGTGCAGGGCATCACCGCCGACAACTATCTCGGCAGCGTGTTCGCGACGCCCGGCGACGTCGACAACTACGACAACAGCTTCCGTGTCGACAACGCGGTGAAGTACACGTCGGCCGTGTATTCGGGCCTGCAGTTCGCGGCAATGTACTCGTTCGGCGGGATCGCCGGCAGCACCGGCGCCGCGCAGTCGTATTCGGCGGCCGTGTCGTACAACAACGGGCCGTTCAGCGTCGCGGGCGGCTACTTCCACGCGACCAACGGCCCCGCGTCGAACCGGCTGCGCAACGGCTGGACCAGCTCGTCGGACGGTACCTTCGACGGTCCGATCAACACCGGCTATGCGAGCGCGCATTCGATCGGCATCGCACGCATCGCGGGCCAGTACGTCGCCGGTCCATTCACGTTCGGCGTCGGCTACAGCAACGCGCAATATCGCCGCGATGCAAGCTCGGTGTTCATCTCGAACGAGCACTACAACACCGGGCAGGGTTTCGTGAACTACCAGGCGACCAACGCACTGCTCGTCGGCGTCGGCTACAGCTATACGCGCTCGGGCGGCGATACGTCGGCGACCTATCACCAGGTGTCGGCCGGCGCGGACTACACGCTGTCGAAGCGCACCGACGTGTACCTGACCGCCGCGTACCAGCACGCGAGCGGCCAGACGGGCGACGGCAACGGCGGGGCGATGGCCGCGCAGGCATCGATCGGTTCGTACGGCTATGCGGGCACGAGTGCGCAGACGATGGTCAACCTCGGCCTGCGGCACCGCTTCTGATCGGCCAGGGCCGGCTGCGCGCGGCATTGCGCGGCCGGTCGATCGATCGTGTCGGATGGCGAATCGAGGATTCACCGACACGGCGGCTACGGCCACCGTCGTCGTTTCTCCAGCCCGCGCACCGCACGGACGCATTCTTTATCCCCTTTCGCTGTGCCATTCATTGCCGCATTCCCGGCGCAACTGACGCACGGCGTCATTATCGCGACAGCGGCCGCCCGCCGGCATGCGCGCGAAAATCAGCCTTTTTTACCGATTCCATCCTGTCGCGCGTCGATACCGGCGCCGGGAAAAATACGCGACAAATGCGCCGGCAAATGCAAAGGAAAGTTTGACGCGCGCCATTTGAGTGCGCGCTATGGCACACTTCGCGTCTGCGTAATTTCCTTGCACCGGGCGGCCGGATTCCGCCCCATCCTGCCATGCCGCGTCATATTGCCCGTTCGATCAGCCACGCCATGCCGAAGCTCGCCGCGGCGATCGCACTGTGGTGCGCGCTGCACGGGTACGCGCGGGCCGACTGCCTCGACGACGCGGCCACGTTCCAGAAGGTGAGCGTGAGCCTGCTGCGCGGCATCGCGCAGGTCGAATCGGGGATGAATCCGAACGCCGTCAACACCAACACGAACGGCACCGTCGACATCGGACTGATGCAGATCAACAGCACCTGGCTGCCGACGCTCGCGCGCGAAGGCATCACGCGGGAAAGCCTGTTCGATGCGTGCACCAATGCATACGTCGGCGCATGGATCCTGTCGCAGAACATCCGCCAGCTCGGCGCCAACTGGAACGCGATCGGCGCGTACAACGCCGCGTCGCCCGACAAGCGCCTCGCGTATGCCCACAAGGTCTATGATGCAATCCGGACCCTGCCGGATTCGCCGGATACTCCCATGCCCATTCTTCCCCCCTCCTTCACGCCGCCGCAGCAGGTGCAGGCGTACAACCCGTTCGCGAGCCTGAGCGTGTCGGCACCGCCCGCCGCGCGTGCGCGCACGCTCGCACCGGCCGCCCCGCCGCCGCCGCAAGGCGGCCCTGCAGGCCCGGCCGGCACGTACAACTTCGGCTGGACCGTCACCGGCGCCGACCAGGCGAAGCCGACCCAGGTGTTCGACGACGGCGCGAGGATCTACGTGCAGTTCAGCGACATGAAACACGTGCCGGCGATCTTCACCGAGACGTCGTCGGGCCGCGTGCTGATGTCGTGGGAGCTGCAGTTCCCGTATGCCGTTCTGACGCGTCCCGCGCAAACGTTGATCTTCCAGCTCGGGCCGTTCGAGGCGCGCGCGCAGCGCGGCGCGGCCGGGATGACGGCGCAGGCAGGCGCCGGAGCGAGCGCGGCAGCGGCAGTGGGAATGTCGCGCTCGGGCGCGACCGCGACGGCTGCCGCGAGACCTGCCGCGAAACAGCCGGCCGCGAACGCGTCGGCGTCGGCCAAGCGCACGGCGTCCGCCGATGCGCTCTGGTACCTGAACACGCCATCGACGTCGGGATCCGCATCGACCGCGAGCACGGCAAATACGGCGAATACGGCGAATACCGCGCCCGTGTCGACCTCATCGAACGCGCCGGCCACCTGGCCCACCGCGGTCACGTCGAGCACCCCGCCGCCGGCCGCGCCGACGCCGGCACCCGCCACGGCGACGCCGGCCACGCGCACGAGCGCCGACGCGCTCTGGTACATCTCGAAGTAACGCTCACGCGAACGCCGGTTTCGCGTGCGCGATGCGGTGATCATCTCGTCGGGGTCGGCGCAAGTTCGGGCGCGATCATGTTGCTCATGCATGGCCGGTAATTCATGCAGTGCACGCCGAAATACGCGCGCCGACGGCGGGGCGTAGATCGTCCGGAATTCGCAACGCACATCAGGCCGGACCGCGGCCGGCGATCGCGCGAATTCCACGGCAACCGCCGCGATCACGCCTGGCGTGACGGTTCACACGGCCCGATCCTCATCGCACCGCCTCCCCGCCGGCCGCTTCGATCACCCGCGCCGCACCCAGATTACCTTCCCGTCTCGAATGCCGAGATCGCGGCGCTCCGCGCGGTAATCCATCGTGCCCGGCAACGACTTGCCGTCGCGCTCGAGCACGCGCCACAGGCAGCCGTCGAGCAGCGCGGCCGCATCGGCCTCGGTCTTGCCGATCAGCGCATCGTCCGGGGCGGCATCCGCGTTGCACGCCGCCACGGCGCCCGACGGCGGAGGACTCATTACCGCGCCGCCGGCGGTGGCGTTCGGCTGCTTCGTATTCATGTCCGCACATCCTGCAAAGGTTGCGCTCGCAACGAGTGCAACGATCATCGCGATCGTGTTCTTCATCGGTTTCTCCCTGACGCGGCCCGGCCGTCCATGCGACGCATGATGCGAGCTGCCGGACATTTTCGTGCATGATCGATTCCGCGCGGCGCGAGCCGCATCCCGGCGGATGCAGGCCGGCGAACGGCGGCACTGCGCGACGCGGCCAGGCCGCTTCGGCGTACCTGTGTCGCAGGCCCGGCGTCGCCCCGGACCCGCGTGCATGTTACCGCACGCGATCCGCAGCAACCGCGCCACCGGCGCCGGCATCCCGCATGCGCGATGCGGGTCGGCGCCTCGTTCAGAACTTGTACGTCGCGCCGGCCATTCCATAGTAGTTGCTGCGCGTCTGCACGATCGGGCTGTCGCCATAACGCCCGAGCAAGCGCGTGAAGCCGCCGGTCGTGCGTACCGACCAGTGCCGCGATACGTCCCAGTTCCACGCGAGCGACAGCGTCGCGCTGTCGACCCCGCCACTCGTCGAATACGGTCTGAACCCGCTCGCCAGCGACTGCGCGTCGGTCACACCGTAGAACGTCTGCATATAGCGTCCCGTGCCTGCGTGCACGCTGCCCGTCGCGACGAGCGTGTGCCGTCCGGTCTGGAACACGGGCACCGCGAGATCGACATGGCCGGACAAGCCGCGCGACGCATGCGTGACGGGCGCGTCGACCGCGATACCAAGTTCGCCGCCATCCAGCAGCTTCACGCCGGCGCGCAAGCCCACGAGCACCGATCCCGGAACCCGGCCCATACCCTTCAGGTGGTCCGATCCCGGCAGGCCGAAGCGGTTTTCGTCGGTCCGGCCCGCGTCGTAGCCCAGCGCGGCCGACACGAACGCACCGTTGGGCAGGTTCAGGCGATAGCCGGCGCCGGCGTTGGTATCGATGAAGAAGCCATTGCCGAACATCGCGGAAAACGACGGCCCGACGACCGCGCGATACTGGTTGCTCCCCTGGTAGCGCGGTGCGAAGCCGCCGCCGAGCGATATCGCGTACTGGTTTTCGGCGTGAGCCATGGTGGCGAGCGTGAGGCCGGCAAGCGGCATGCAATAGCGCAAGGAGCGGAGGGATGGACGCACGATATCTGGACGAGAGTGAAGGAGCCCGAAGTCTAGGTTCGGCCGTTCCGCGCGACTGTCCGGAATCTGCGGCAAATGTGTGCTCAATTGTGTTCGAATGTTCCCGATTGTCATGCGTTGCCCCGTGCCTTGGGAACGGCAGATAGAATTCGCGTGCCACGCGCCGCACCGCCTGCAAGGTGAGGAACGACGCGTGCATTTCGAGGAGACCCATGAACGACAATCCGCTCAAACATCGCGTGCTGCTGATCGAGGATGACGACCGCCTCGCGCGTCTCGTGCGCGAATACCTCGACGGCTACGAATTCGAGGTGACGGTCGTGCGCCGCGGCGATCTCGCGGTCGCCGCGGTACGCGAACACCGGCCTGCACTCGTGATACTCGACCTGATGCTGCCGCATCTCGACGGGATGGAAGTCTGCCGGCGCATGCGCGCGTTCACCAACGTTCCCGTGCTGATCCTGACCGCGCGCGCCGACGTCTACGACCAGATCGCCGGCCTCGAAATCGGCGCCGACGACTACGTGACGAAGCCGATCGAGCCGCGGGTGCTCGTGGCGCGGGCTCGCGCACTACTGCGTCGCGCGCAGCCGGCGGCATCGGCGCCGCACGCCGACACCCCGGCGCACGAGCTCGTGTTCGGCGAACTGGCGATTTCAGCGCCGAACCGCACGGTCACGTGGCGCGGCGAACTCGTCGACCTGAAAACCACCGAGTTCAATCTGCTGCTGATCCTCGCCCGCGCGGCCGGCACGGTGCTCAGTCGCGACGCGATCCTGAAGCAGCTGCGCGGGATCGAATTCGACGGAATCGACCGCTCGGTCGACTCGGGCATCTCGAAGCTGCGCCGACGCTTCGAAGACGCTTCGTCGGAGCCGCAACGGATCAAGACGATCTGGGGCCGCGGCTACCTGTTCAGCCCTTCTGCGTGGGATGACTGAATGCTGCGCTCGTTGATCAAGCTGTACCTCATCGTGATCCTGTGCTGTGCCGCGGCGATCATATTCATTCAATGGTCGTTCGACAGAATTTTCTACGAGCGCATCGCGCAGGCACAGCGCAACGCGCTGACCACTTACGCGTTCGTGCTGAACGACTACCTCGAACGTCATCCAGGTGGGAAGCGCTCCCTCGCGCTACGTGAACTCGCGCTGCACGGCAACGAGCGATTCGGTTTCGTGACGATGGCCTACGCCCGCGCCCGGCTAAGCGGCGCGCCGCTGCGCGATCTGGACGCCGGCCGGATCGCGATCAGTTATGACCGCAGGAATTACTACATGCCGCTCGCGGACGGCTCCGTCCTGCATGCCCGCCCGATCGCACCGGCCGACCTCGACATCCAGATCTACGCATACGGGATGACAGCACTCGCGGCACTCATCGCCGTCGCGCTGTGGATCTCGTACCACTGGCGCGACCTGCGCAAGCTGCAGGCCGCCGCCCACTCGTTCGGCGCGGGCAGACTGTCGACGCGCGTGAAGCTGTCCGGGCGGTCGAACATCTATGAGCTGTCGCAGCAATTCAACGACATGGCCGAGCGGATCGAAGCGTCGATCCAGCAGCAGCGCGAGATGATGCACGGCATCTCGCACGAGCTGAAAACGCCGCTCGCCCGCCTCGAATTCGGCCTCGCGCTGCTCGCCGACTCCGACGACAGCGTCCGGATGCGCGAACGCCGCGACGAACTGCGGCGCGACGTGCGCGAACTCGACGAACTCGTGACCGAGCTGCTGACGATCGGGCGGCTGGAACAAGGCGCAAGCGAACTCTCGCCAATGGACGTCGTCGTCGACGCGCTGATCGACAGCGTCGCCGGCAACGTCGCGAACGATGTCGCCGATCGCGGCCTCACGCTCGTCGTATCGACGACCGGTACGTCCGTGGCCCACGTCTGCGATCCGAAACTCGTCGCACGTGCGCTGCTTAACCTGATCCGCAACGCCGCGCGTTATGCGTCGCGCACGGTCCTGCTGTCCGCGACGCACGACGCGTCCGGTGCGCTGGTGCTGAGCGTCGACGATGACGGCCCCGGCATTCCGGCCGCCGACCGCGCGCGCGTGTTCGAGCCGTTCCAGCGGCTCGACTCGAGCCGCGACCGGCAGACCGGCGGGTTCGGCCTGGGGCTCGCGATCGTGCGCCGCGTCGCGCTCGTGCACGGCGGCAACGTGCGGCTCGAGGATTCGCCGCTCGGCGGTGCACGCTTCGTGATGACGCTGCCATCGCGCGCGTTGCCGGCGTTTCGGGACGATGCGCCAGCGTGCTGATGGATGATCGTCGCGACCGCGCGAGTACGACCACGACGCTCGTGCCGTCGTCATCGGCGAACTGGCGATGGTATTCGAAGTTCTCGAGGATCGTGACGACCGTGCGCAATGCGAGTAACAGCGCGGGCGCCGGTCCGTACGGCTTGAATGCCATCGGCGAGCGGAACACGGCGTCCGGATGGACGATCGTATGGAGCTCGCCGAAATCCTTGCGCGCGAGCATCGCGTGCCAGGCCTCGAGCGATTTCGCGACGGCGGGTTGCAGATTCGATAAAGGTTGCATGCTCGGCGACTCCGATAACGTCACGCAAAGAACGATCGACGATCGCGGACGGTGCCCGACCGGGCCGCCCCGCAGCGCCGTCGGAAAACCGCGCGATCATGCGTCCGGCAGGATCACGACCTTGCCCTTGACCTGCCGGTTCGCCATCCGCGCGATTGCGTCGGCCGCAGCCGACAGCGGCACGCGCTCGGTGATCGCAGGCCGAATCTTGCCAGCCGCGAACCACTGCGCGAGCTGGCGCATGTTCGCCGCGTGCTGCGCCGGATCGCGACGCACCGCGTCGCCCCAGAACACGCCGAGGATGTCGCGCTCCTTGAGCAGGGCGAGATTCAGCGCGATCTTCGGAATCTCGCCGGCGGCGAAACCGACCACGAGGAACCGGCCGCGCCATGCGGTCGCGCGCAGCGCCGCCTCGGTGTACGCACCGCCGACCGGATCGTAGACGACGTCCGCGCCACGTCCGCCGGTCAGTTCGTCGACGCGGCGCCGCAGGTCCTCGGTCGCATAGTCGATCGTGTCGTCTGCGCCGGCTTCGCGGCACAGCGCGAGTTTGTCCGCGCTCGACGCGGCCGCGATCACGCGCGCACCCAGCGCCTTCGCGATCTCGATCGCGGCCAGCCCGACGCCGCCGGCCGCGCCCAGCACCAGCAGCGTCTCGCCCTGCTGCAGGCGTGCGCGCTGCTGCAGCGCATGCAGCGACGTGCCGTAGGCCAGCACGAGTGCCGCGCCCTGCTCGAACGTCATCCCCGGCGGCAGCGCCGCGATCTGGTGCACGTCGGCCACGCAGTGCTGGGCGAAGCCGCCATGACCGGTGAACGCGACCACCTCGTCGCCCGGCCGCCAAGCGCTCACGCCGTCGCCCACCGCGTCGATCACGCCGGCGAATTCCGCGCCGGGCGAGAACGGCAGCGCCGGCTTCACCTGGTACAGCCCCTGGACGATCAGCGCATCGGGGAAATTGAGCGACGCCGCCTTGACGCGAATCCGCACCTGACCGGCGGCCGGTTCGGGAATCGCGACGTCGTCGATGCGCAAGCGGTCGATCGGGCCGAATGCGGTACACAACAGGGCTTTCATGTTCGTCTCTCCTCGCGCGGCCTGCCCGCGCATCGATACGTCAGCGGGACGCGCCCGCGCGACCGGCACGCGGCGCACGCGCACCGGCGCGCGTCGCGACACCGTCCATCATCCGTGCAACGTGACGCTCAGAACCACGCGTCGCGCATGTCGAGCGTCGTCGTATCGACGCTCGACAGCAGGTTTCGGGTCGGGGCCGCGCGCCGGCGCGCCCATTGGTGCCGATGCCGGCACCGGGTGATTGGGTCGGTGACTGCAAGTGCTGGCGGGAAATTTAGCACGGTCGTTCTAAAACAACAATGGCGGGTCGTCCCGATGAAGGATCGGGGCGATGGAGGGATGAGCAGGCCGGTCGGCGCCGGTACTTGACGCGCGGAGACAGCGGAGCCGGAGCGCGATGCCCGCGGCCCGCCCCGCTCACGCATTCGGCGGCGGGTTCGCGTCGTCGTCCGCCAGCGTGCCGAGCGGAACGAACATGTAGCCCTTCCCGCGCACGGTGCGGATATAGCGATAGTTGCCGACCGCCTGCTCGACCAGGTTGCGCAACCGGAAGATCAGCACGTCGAGCCCGCGCTCGGAGCGCCCGGCCACGGTCAGCCCCAGCAGCGCGAGGATCTCCGCGCGCGACAGGACGCGCATCGGCCGCGCGATGAACAGTTCGAGCAGCGCGAATTCACTGGCACGCAGCCCGAGGTCGTATCCCGCACGGGTGGCGCGCCGCGTGACGAAATTCACTTCGATATCGCCGAACGCATAGGTTTCGGCATGCCCCGGCCCGCGCGGCGGCCCGGACCGGTTCGGCACGTAGCGGCGCATCGCGCTGCGCACGCGTGCGACCAGTTCCATCGGCTCGAACGGCTCCACCACGTAGTCGTCCGCGCCGATCTCGAGCGCGACGACCTTGTCGACCACTTGCGCGTCGCGGCTGATCACGATCACCGGCATGTCGTGACCGGCGCGCCGCAGTGCACCGAGCGCCATGTAGATCGCCGTGGCCGGCCGTTCGACCCGCAGCACGATCAGGGTGGGCGGTGCCGCCGTCACGCGGGACAGCAGTTGCGATGCGTCGTCGAGCGCCGACGTATCGATCTGGCAGCCGCGCAGGAGCGCGCGGATCATGTCGCGCATGCGCGGATCGGGCTCTACGACGAGAACGTGGGTGGCCATGGAAAATCGTCCAGCACGACGGCCCGCACAGCACATCGCGACGTCACGACGCCCCGCCGTCCGACCGGACCGGTCGGGCACGGCGTGCACGAACCCGCGAGCGCGCGGCGTCGGTGACTACACATGCATGCAGCAATCGAGACTCGTCAGGAAATAACTCAGGCTCTTGCGGATCGACGTCTCGACGTCCCGCACGTCGCGCGCCGCGGGCGACTGGCCAAGCAGCGTCGCGACGATGTCGAGCGCTTCCCACGGATGCCGGTCGTCGTAGTCGGCATGCAGCCTGAGCCAGCGCATCGCGCGATGCCGCACGGCCGGATCGAACTGCTGTTCGTACGGCGATGCGCACAACAGCGCGCTCCACTCGCCCGTCACGCCTTCGATCGCATAGTTGGTCGCGGCGATGCTCGGCGCGAGCGCGCCGGTGCTGCCGCTCTTCCAGCACCAGTGGCTCAGCGAGAATCCGGCCAACGGCGCGTCGCCGCGCAGCAGCATGTCGATCGACACACCCGACTCGGCGGCCCAGTTGGCCCAGTGATCGACGTGATTCTGCTCGACGCGGATATTGCGGATCAGATAGCGCCGCGCCTTCTCGTCGCCGCGCGACCGATAGGCGGCGGTCTTCACCAGGTTCATCGCCATGTATTCCGGAAACTGGCTGACCACCGCCCAGCCGGTCACGAAGAATGCGCGCAGTTGTGACGCGCGCAGCGTCCCGCCGCCCATCGCCGCGAACACCGGATGCGCACGAACGCGCGCCTTCAGCTCGTCGGTCGCGCCGACCACGTCGCGCAGCCAGGCCGGATAGCTCGTCAGGTCCATCAGGTCGCCGGTCAGTTCAAATGGAGCACTCATGCGTTCGTTCCTCGCTTGTTCAATGGAATCCCCCTTCCTGCCAGGGCGCGGGGCGGCTGAAGTAATAGCCCTGGCAATAGTCGACGCCCAGCGCACGGAGCATCTCGGCCGTCGCCGTGTTCTCGACGTGCTCGGCGACGGTGCGGTACTGCATCACGTGCGCGATGTCGTTGATCGCGGACGCGATGCCGCGCTTGATGCTGTCGGACGTCATCGTCGACACGAGGCTGCCGTCGATCTTCAGATAGTCGACCGGCAACTGGCGCAGGTAGGAAAACGACGACATGCCGGCACCAAAGTCGTCGAGCGCGAAGCGGCAGCCGAGGTCGCGCAACTCGCACATGAAGCGCGACGCGACCTCCAGGTTGCGGACCGCGCTCGTCTCCGTGATCTCGAAACACAGCAGCGACGGGTCGAGCCCCGACGCCGACAGCTCGGCGATCACGAACTCCACGAAGCGCTCGTCGGTGATCGACATCGCCGACAGGTTCACGTTGTATTCGACGTACCGGCGCTGTTCGAGCCGCGCGAGGCGCCGGATCACGGTGCGCACGACCCAGCGGTCGATCATCGTCATGTGGCCGTAGCGCTCGGCGGCCGGCAGGAAGACCGGCGAGATCAGCTTGCCGTCGGCGTCCGGGATCCGCAGCAGGATCTCCGCGCGCTCCTGCACGCCGAGCGCGGGCTGGATCGGCACGATACGTTGCGCATACAACTGGAACGCATTCGTTTCGAGCGCCGTCTTCACGCGCCGGCTCCACTGCATGTGATACGCCTGGCGGCCCGAATGCATGTCGCGCGAATCCGCGACATGCACGCGGTTGCGGCCGCGATCCTTCGCGACGTAGCACGCGATGTCGGCCATCTGCATCGCCTTCTCGACGCTCTCGGGCCGGCACGCGAGATCCAGCACGCCGATGCTCACGCTGATCTTGAACGGCTCGCCTTCCCACAGGAACGTGAAGTCCTCGAGACTCGCGCGGATGCGCTCCGCCTTGCCGCCGTCCGGCGCGCCGTTGCGGCCGGCCGGCAGCAGGATGCCGAATTCGTCGCCGCCCAGCCGGCCGAACACGTCGTCGCCGTCGAGACAACCCGCGAACACCGCTGTAGCGTCGCGCAGCAGCGCGTCGCCGGCCGCGTGCCCGCACACGTCGTTGACTTCCTTGAAGCCGTCGAGGTCAAGCATCAGCAACATCCCGCCGCCGCGCTGCGTCAGCGCGTCGCCCAGGCGCCGCTCGAACGCCGTGCGGTTGACGAGGCCGGTCAGCGCATCGTGCGACGCCTGCCAGGTCAGCTTCTCGATCAGCTGGTATTCGCGCGTCATGTCGCGCAGGATCAGCACGTAGCCGACGCAGCTGCCCGCGGCATTGTCCATCCTCGACAGCGACGCACGGACCGACACCGCCGAGCCGCACACGCGAATCAGGTCGAGATCGCGGGTGAACGTGTGGTCGCTGCCGTTGACGAGCGACGCGAGCAGCTTGATCGACATGCCGGTCGACGTGTCGATCAGGTCCAGCACGTCGTTGATCGGCTTGCCGACGCACAGCCGCGACGGCGTGCCGAGCAGCTGCTCGGCCGCCGGATTGACGGTCTCGATGCCGCGCGTGAGGCCGATCGTGACGATCGCGTCGGCGACCGAGCGCAGCGCGGCTTCCGCGAACGCCTGGCTCCGGTCGAGCTCGGTCTGCATCGACACCTGCTGGCGTTGGGCGCGGCTCGCCCACCGCACCGACAGCAGGATGATCAGGAGCGAGGCCACGATGTACGACAGGAACAGCTGGATGACGGCCGAGCGGAATTCGGCGCTCAGCTCGTCGGAGAAGCGCTTCGGCAGCGGTTCGATGTGCGCGTTGAGGTCCCAGATCGCGCGGTTCAGGCGGCTCGTGCGGCGGACGTCGTCCGCATGCACGGACTCGCGCAGCGCGTTGGCGACCTCGCGCAGGTCGACCAGTTGCCGGTCCGCATCCTCCCAGTATTGCAACGCGGCATTCAGGCGCGCGAAGCTGCTCAGGATCGGGTAGAACCACACCACCGCCGCCGCATCGACGGGATTGATGCCCGCCTCGATCAGCGCCCGGCGCGCCACGCCGTGGTCCGGCGGCACGCTGGTCATCGCGCGGCGCGCGACGCCGAGGAAGGCGAGGGTCCGGTCGACCGCCAGGTAATCGTCGAACAGCTTTTCGTCGCCGGTCTGCCCATAGCGGCTCAGCAGGATGACCTCGTCCTTCTGCGCCTTCGACCAGCTGCTTTCGCCGCCGACGTACACGCGCAACGACATGATCACGATCAGGCTGACGGCGACGAACCCGGCCAGCGCGACGATCACGACGACGATCGGCAGGATGCCGAGCGCCGGACTCCATGGCCACACGTGAAACGAGCTGCGCTGACTCTGGAGTTTCGAAATGTTTTCCATACCTGAATGACTGCTTTTCTGATTCTTCTCGATGCCGCCTGCCTGGCGCGTCACCGCACTTCCTGCGTCAGGCATCTCTCCTTTCCCGGCGCGCGACGCGCCGCCGCGCATACAACCGCGGCACGACGCGGCCCCCGCAACTAAGTCGTGCGGACACGACGCGACAACTCGGCACCGGCATCCGTACCGACATCGGTCGCGAAAATGCGGCGCGTTTCGTCGCGGACGACCCGATGGCAATCGCAGCCCTGCCGTTCGAGACCGGCGAGATCCGTCAGCACGATGGCACCGCGATGCTGATGAATCAGGCCGAGCGCGTGGAGCTGCCGCGTGGTATCGGTGACGGTTTCGCGGCGCACGCCCAGCATCTGCCCCAGCATGCCGTGCGTGACCGGGATTTCGATGCTGCGCGAGCGCTCGTAGGCGATCAGCAGCCAGCGGCTCAGTTGATGCCGCATCACGTGATGGCGGCTGCAGAACATGACCTGCGACGCCTGGGACAACACGAGCTGCATCCGCACGAAGACCTGCCGCCGGATCGCCGCCGATGCATCACACGCGTCGGCGAAATGGCGCGCATACAGCCGATACGCGAACCCGCCGCGATAGACGACGACGCGGCGCTGCATCTCGCTGCCGATGACGTCGTCGCACACGATGCCTTCGCGGCCGATTTCCGTCACGCCGAGTGCCGTCTTGCCGCCTGCCGTGTATTGCAGGGAAATACCCGCCGTCACCGGAAAATAGACGGCCTCCAGATTCTCGCCGGCATCGCACAGCACCTGACCGGTCTTGAGATTCGAAAGCATCAAATGAGGCGCCAATTTCGAACGGTTAATTCCGTCGAGCGCAGACAGGAAATGACTGGCATCAAGTGCATGCGGCAACTCGATGACGTTGTTGGCCTGATGTATCACGGCGCACCTCGTACGTTGTATTCCTGCCCCTCGGCCACCGAACCTTCCTGCTGTTTTCACCGCACCGGCTTTTACGGTTTTCCGCCTTTTCATCGCGGTGACATTGAGCAAAAAGGTATCACGCAGCCAACCGTTCGCGACCCTCCGCTTTTGTTACATGAAGTAATTTGACAGTTTGGATCACCGCGCGAAGATGCTTGCAGCGTCAATCAGAAATCGGCAATTTAAACTCGGTCGATATAAATCGGATCGCTCGATTAATCATTGAAAATGACGGATGAATGTCAATACGCGACAATGCGATTTACATTGAAAATTAAAATCATTCTCGAATCGAAAAGAATGAGGGAAGTGTGGGCTATCTCACACTTCCCGGGCGGCAGGTGTGAGTGCCGTGATCGCGCGCACGCCCGGGGCGGGCGCTCGTGCGTCGATGCCGATGCAAATAAGATGCATGAATGGATTGCGCGCAATGGCCGGGGGCGCGAGCGAATGCACGCGCCGAGCCATGACTCGGCCCGGCGCGCAACACCGCATCACCCCGCTTTCGACTTCGCGAGCTGGTCCGCGACCGGCAGGCTGCGGATCCGCGTACCCGTCGCCGCGAAGATCGCGTTGGTCAGCGCCGGCGCGACCGGCGGCAGGCCCGGCTCACCCACGCCGCCGAGCGGCGTCGTGTAGTCGTCCGGCGCAACCAGGTGCACGCGGATTTCACGCGGCGCCTCGTTCATCCGGAGCACCTGGAAGCCGTTGAAATTGCTCTGCTCCGGGTGCCCGTCCTTGAACGTGATCTCGCCATGCAGCGCGATGCCGAGCCCCATCACCACCGCACCTTCGAGCTGCGAGCGCACACGCTCCGGGTTGACCTGCGGCCCACAGTCGATCGCAATGTCGACACGCGGCACCGCAAGCGCGCCGTCGGCACCGACCAGCACTTCGCACACGGCCGCCGTGTACGACACGAAGCTGCGATGCGCGGCGATCCCGAGCCCGTGCCCCTTCGGCAGCTTGCGCCCCCATCCGGCTTCGCGCGCGACCGTCTCGATTACCCGCCGCAGCCGGCCGGTATCGACCGGATACAACGCCGGATCCTCGCCGTAGTTCACGTTCTTCACCGCGATGTGCGGCTCGAAACGTCGCGCCGGCCCGATCAGGTCGAGCAGGAAATCCTTCGGGTCGCGGCCCGCCGCGTGCGCGAGCTCCGACACGAAGCTCTGAATCCCGAACGCGTGCGGAATGTTGTACACCGAACGGAACCAGCCGATCCGCGTGTGTGCTTCCGCGGCCGGATTCTCGATTCGAACATTCTGGACTGCGAATGGAAGATCCGCGATGCCGTGCGCGAGTTCGCCGGGCTGCTCGTGCACGACGCCGACCTTGAAGGTCGACTGGATCGACGGCGCGACCGTGCGATGCTGCCACGCGACGACCTTGCCCGCCGCGTCGAGGCCGCCTTCGAACGCTTCCAGCGACACCGCGTGGAAATAGTCGTGCGCGATGTCGTCCTCGCGCGTGAACGTCAGCTTGACGGGCGCGCCGACCGCCTTCGACAGCAGCGCGGCCTCCACCACGTAGTCGGGCTTCGACTTGCGGCCGAAGCCGCCGCCGAGCAGCGTCACGTTGGCCGTTACGCGCTCGGCCGGCAGTGCGAGCGCCTTCGCGATCTCGTCGCGCGTCGTCTGCGGCGCCTGGGTGCAGGTCCACACTTCGCAGCGTCCGTCGGACACGCGCGCGACGGCCGCCGGCGGCTCCATCGTCGCGTGCGCGAGATGCGGAATGTAGTACGTCGCGCGCACCCGCTTCGCGGCGCCCGCGAGCGCCGCGGCCGTATCGCCGTCGTTGCGGATCACGTCGCCCGGCTGCGCGGCCGCCGCTTCGAGCGTCTTGCGATAGGCGGCCGAGTCGTAGCCTGCGTGCGGCCCGCGCTTCCAGTCGATCTTCAGTTGCGCGCGCGCCTGGATGGCCGTCCATGTGTCGCGCGCGATCACGGCTACGCCGCCGAGCGGCTGGAACCCGGACGGCAGCGGTGTCGACGCGAGCTGCACGACCTTGACGACACCCGGCAGTTTCTCCGCCGCCGACGCGTCGAACGACGCGACCGTATCGCCATAGGCCGGCGGACGTGCGACGACCGCGTACAGCATGCCGTCCAGCCGCGTATCGATCCCGTAATGCGCGCGGCCGCCGACGATGTCGCGTCCGTCGATCAGCGCCGTTTTGCCCTTGCCGATATAGCGGAACTCGGCTGGCGCCTTCAACGGCACGCCTTTCGTATCGGGCACCGGCAGCGCGGCCGCCTTCGCGGCGAGTTCGCCGAAGCCGAGCTTGCGCCCGGTTTTCGTATCGACGACCTCGTGCACCGTCGCATTCACCTGACGCACGTCGACGCCCCACGTCGCCGCCGCGGCCTGCTCGAGCATCGTGCGCGCGGCCGCGCCTGCGTGGCGCAGCGCGGCGAAGCTCTGACGCAGGCTGCGCGAGCCGTCGGTGTTCTGGTTGCCGTAGCGCGGCTCGTCGCCGACCGCCTGCGCGACCTTCACGCGCGCCCAGTCCGCGCCCAGTTCGTCGGCGACCACGAGCGCGACGCTCGTGCGCACGCCCTGTCCCATCTCGGAGCGGATGCAGGTCACCGTGACCGTGCCGTCCGGCGCGATCGCGACGAACAGGTTCGGATCGTCGCGCAACCCGTGCGGCATGCCCGCACCGCCGTACTGCGGATTCGGACTGACCGGCGGCTGCACCGGCGCGGCCGCGCGTGCGAGCGACGGCACGCCGAACGCTAGCAGCAGCCCGCCGGACGCGAAGCCGAGCAGCCATGCACGGCGGCTTTCGTTGTGGACGGAGAGTGCCGGCGCGCTCATGCGGCACCTCCGCGGCGCACCGCCAGCCGGATCGCCGCGCGGATGCGCGTATAGGTGCCGCAGCGGCAGATGTTGCCGGACATCGCATCGTCGATGTCGGCGTCGCTCGGATGGGGATTCGTCTTCAACAGCGAGGCGGCCTGCATCATCTGACCGGACTGACAGTAGCCGCATTGCGCGACGTTCAGTTCCTGCCAGGCCTGCTGCAGCGGGTGGGTCAGGTGCGTCGACAACCCTTCGATCGTCGTCACGCGCTTGCCGGCGGCGACCGCGACGGGCGTGATGCACGCGCGGATCGCCACGCCGTCGAGATGCACGGTACACGCACCGCACAGCGCCATTCCGCAGCCGAACTTCGTGCCCGTGTGGCCGAGGACGTCGCGCAGATACCAGAGCAACGGCATGTCGGGATTGCCGTCGAAATGCTGTTCGCTACCGTTGACGGTCAGCGTGATCATCGTTCACCTCCTGTTGGCGGCGCCGCGTCGCGCGGGCGTCGTGTGGGGATTTGAACGGCGCTGGGCACATTCCGAACGACCAGGTTGGCCTGACGCCGTTTCGTTTCCGGATTGTGTCGCGGGACGACGCAATCGCTGTGATGCTGCCGCCTGGTTGCCTGTGCAACGATTCGGCGGGTGTCGGACGATTGCTCGTTCGCGTGGATCGCCGCACGTATTATCAGACGAATTGCGGTTTGTCGTCGGATCGGGGCGGGTTGGAAGATTCGGGGGGGCGGGGTATCGATACGGTTGAACCGCTTTGGCGCAGCGCGATGCGGTGGTGCCCGTCTTGTCGACGGACGGACGCTGCCGTCCATCGCCCGCTTCATCCGACGAGCAGCAGCGCGCCGCCAGGTACGTTTCAGTCGACTGGATTCAGGCCGATCGCGCGGTTATGTGGCAGCACCTGGCCGGGCGCGCTCTTTACAAGAAGGGATTCAGGAAGGGATCGGTGGTAACGCGCTATTCCGACGATCGCTCCGAATACTGCATTTCCTCACTAAACCACTCGGCATGCTCGAGGTTTTGTGTGGCAAACCATTGTGGCGCTCATCCTGGCCATCGAGCCCCAATCGATCCGCAAGCGCCACTCCGTGGACGGCACCTATCTCGGCATCAGGCCGACGAAGCTCCCGAATCGCAGATTGTTGTGGCCGGTGGCGGACGTGAAGAAGCTCTTGAGCAGCAGTGGCCGTAGCTTTGCGGAGCCGGGCGCCGAATAGCGGTATCGCGTAAGGCGGGGCAGGAGCATCCCCGCCGACACTGCGGGATTGCTCAGATACTTCTGGCATCGAATGGACTCGGAAATCGGGGCCTTGCCGGATGCCGAACTCGAATGGCTCGCAAGGGCCGCGGACGGGACGAAAATGATGGCGGGCAATCTCAGCGAGGCGCTGGGCAACGTCGCGGCGTTGGTCGGCTACGAGGTGAGCAATGGAGGCGCGCTCGGGAGGATTCCAGCCGTATGGGCTCGAACAGTTGCTGCACCATGCGTCCGACACGCTGAAGACTATCGAACAAATGTCCGAGATCGGCGGCCACGCGGAATGGTCACTTCGAGAGCGGTGGAGGAGGCGCGCACTGGCGCGCGGTTTCAAACGTGCTGACGATGAGGGGAGCGGCAATGGATAGTCGTGTCAACCTGGCTACGCTGCCTGAACATGAAACGCTCGCACGTGCGCGCGTCGGCGGCCGCGCAATCTTCGGAGACGAAGCTGCTGTCTCCGCGTGTTATCACGATCTATTGAGACACTGGACGGACAAGAACATCCCCAATGCGGTGGGCCAGTCCGACGATGAGTTCGGTGACTTGCTCGGCAAGGTATGTGACGAGTTCGAGGCCGGCGTCGATGAAGCGATCAAGGCTGCCCAAGCCGAATCGCTGTCAATACCGAGTCCGTCGGAAGGCGAAGCAAGCGCGGAAAAGGCCCGTCTGGCCCCATATGAAGGCAACTTACAACGGGAGGATTCGAACGCGCTGGCCATACAGCCGAGGCCTCCCGCTCGGCCCGGGTGGAAGATCTGTCAACACGAACGCTTTACCGTCCCCCGGCCCACCGCCATCGTCAAAGCCCTTGATCTGGCTGCTGGCTTGACGTGGATGGACTGGTCTTTGTCGCGAGCGAAATAACTGACCAGATAGTCTGTCAATCGCGTCACCTGACGCTCGTTATGACCGGCAAGCGTATCCAACGCCCATCGCCCCTGCCTTTTCAGTTGTTGTTGATAATCCGGCGAGTGACAGCTAAACACGAGGCCCCTACCCTGGGTTGCGCGTAACCACCGGCGGCAGATGACGTCAATCACCGCACTCGTCGTGACGCGCGCTGGCCGGTCGGCGTCGAGGAAAAAGCAGCAATGAAAGTGGTTTGCGCCGCGTACTCCCCGCTCCATCTTGCTGATATAGCCGCGCATGTACTGAAAGGTTTGTTTGTCCACGTCACGGTAGATGTTGGCGAAAAACCGTGCCCTGTCGTGCATCGCGACCCGGGCGTCAATTCGTGCACGTGGCCGCCAACTCTTCCGTGGACACGTGATCCCGGTTTGCAGGAATCGGCATCGGGACGCGTGGCGCGCTCTTTTCCACCTTCTTCGGCACTGGAACGCTCACTGATGACTCGCTCGATACCTGTCCTGAAAGGGCGTGGATTGCGCTGATCGTGTCTACGGCCTGGCCAGCATATTCGGCAACAGCAAGCGGAATCAAATCCGGTTGATCTGTTTGCACCTTGCCGCCGCTGATGACGTCAAAAATGAGGCGCATCCATTCCGTCTCAACATCAAGATCCTGGCACCATTCGAGGAACTCGTAGGGCGCAAGCTGAGTCGGCGTCACGGTGCCGGCTTCCTCGTCATCCCGGCAGCGCCATTCCCATAGCCGCATGATTTCGCGAGCCTTGATCCAACGGTCGACGACGTCCCCTTTATACGGCCGGCCATCGAGGCCGGTCCCATCGCGTGGGAGTTCCGTACACCCCGCCGGTGCATACATGCCCGACACGATGAGAGCGCCTTCGATCGGCGTCCAGGTCGGTCGATCGAGATATTCTTTCAATACGGCATAAAGCTGCCTCGCGGCAGCGATGCGTTCTTGTGGTGATTGGTCTTTTGTCATATCCCCTGCGTCGTATTGTCGACGTGCGAAGGCGATTGCCTCAAGTGGTGAATTTTATCGCGCCGTGAGCCAACGACGAAAAGCTGAGCGGTACCGTACAGGGCGCCGCTCAGATCAGGCTGCGTCAGTTTGCAACTGGATTCCCACCTGTTCCGGCATCGAAGACTTGATCTTGCCATGCCGATCTGGAGCGAGTGCAGAGAGCATCAGCAGGTGTTCTCGGCTCGGCTGATGATTGTCCATGAAGCACCTTAGCACGCGTCCAAATAGCGTCGATCCCGCACGGATCGCCCATTGAAGTGGACTGAGATAGATCAGCGTTACCCCGATTCACCTACATGGCGCCTACACGGAAATGGACTAGATAGAGGGCAACTCCGAAAAAGTCAGCTAACCCATTGATTCTACTGGCCCGCCCTACACGATTCGAACGTGTGACCTACGGCTTAGAAGGCCGTTGCTCTATCCAACTGAGCTAAGGGCGGTCGAGGGAGAAAGGCACGGCCACACAACCCGGACCGCATTTGACGCGAAGGGCTTCGAGCACGACACGGCACAAACCGAACTCGAACCCCCGAAACGAAACGGGCCCGGCATGAAGCCGAGCCCGAAATTATACCCGATCATCGCGTCATATCACGCGCGAGCGGCGCTGCAGCCATCAAACCGGCTGCGCATGCAGCATGAACCACCCGAGACAGAACACCCCGGCAATCACGCAATACACACCGAACGACGCCAGCCGCCCGCGCCCTTCGAAATAGCGCATCAGGAACCGCACGCTCAGATAAGCGGCAATCGCCGTCAGCACGCCGCCGAGCAGTGCGTCCGCGAGTTGGTCGCGCGCATGGAACAGCTTCGGCAGTTCGAGCACGCCCGCGGCAAAAATGATCGGCGTGCCGAGCAGGAACGAAAATTCCGCCGCCTTCTCCGCCGTCAGCCCGGCCGCATTGCCGGCGATCATCGTCAGCCCGCTGCGCGAGAAACCCGGAATCAGCGCGCCGATCTGCGCGAGGCCCACGAAGAACGCCTGCTTGAACGTCATCTTCTCGGGCGGCTGGTGCGCACGGCTGCGCTGGATCCGATCGCCGATCCACAACAGCACGCCGTTAATGATCAGCGCGATCGCGACGATCCGCAGGTCGTGGAACACGCGCTCGATGCGCTTCTCGAGCAGCAGGCCGACGATCCCGGTCGGGATCGTGCCGATGATCAGCGCCCACATCAGGTGTCCGTCGTCGTTCTTGCGGCCGCCGAGCTGCGCGAAGAAACCGCTGATCAGCGCGATCCAGCGTGCACGGAAATACCACAGCAGCGCGAGCGCGGTGCCGAGGTGCAGCGCGACGAGGAACGGCAGCAACTGCGGCGCATGCTTGTCGATGTGCATGCCGAACAGCGCGGGCACGAGCAGCGTGTGGCCGAGACTGCTGACGGGGAAGAGTTCGGTGACGCCCTGCAGGACGCTCAGGAATACCAGAAACCAGAGACTCACGCGTCGGTCCTTTTAGTGGAGATCAATCGGGTAGAAAAGCGGACGACGCATCGCGCGTCCGAAAAACGCGCCCCGATTATGCCCAGCCAGGATTACTGCGCCAAGGCATTTGGCTGCTTATTGCGGCAATGCACACAAACGCTTGCATTTTGTAAGCGAGCAGAAAGCAAAAAGCCCGCCATTTGCATGGCGGGCCTTGCGATTCCGGCAGAAATTGCCGTCAGCGGCCGAGCTGATAGAAAAACAATACCGTGCTGCCGGTGAACATGCCGAACAGTGCGATTCCCATTGCCATTGCCAGATCCATGGCCCCCTCCACGAAGTGTCATGACCCGGCAACATCACCGGTTTACAGGCATTATCCAGACCGTCGACAGTCTGAAAAACTCGCAATTTCCCGAGAAGGGTTTTCCCCGACCGCCTCGCAGCCCGATAATGGAGCGCGCCATCGCACTCCCGCCCACCCGTTCATCCCGATTCGCCATGCCGATCTTCCAGCAGCACGACATTCATGAACTCCACGCCGGCCCGTCGCTCGTTCGGGTCGCCCCGCAATTCGGCGGCCGCCTGCTGTCGTGGCATGTCGACGGCGAGCCGGTCATCTTCTGGCCGGAAACGGCCGACTGGAGCAACCTCGCGCGCGTGCGCGGCGGCAATCCGCTGCTGTTTCCCTTCCTCGGCCGCCATCGCGTCGACGGCGAACTGGGCCGCTGGCGTGATGCCGCCGGCGTGGTCCGCGACCTGCCGATGCACGGTTTCGCGCGCGACCTGCCGTTCGCGGCGCAACCGTCGGCCGACGGCGCCGCGCTGTCGATGACGCTCGATGCGAACGACACGCTGCGCGACAGCTATCCGTTCGATTTCCAGTTCGAAACGACCTACCGGCTCGCCGATGCGCACACGCTCGACGTCGCGCTCACCACGACCAATCGCGGCGACACGTCACTGCCCTACTACGCGGGCCACCATTTCTATTTCGCGCTGCCGCACGGCGAGCGCGCGGGAACCACGCTCGAGCTGCCGCCGACGCGCCGCTGCATGCAGCGCGCCGACGGCTCGATCAGCCCGCTTGAGACCGGCGCAGCGTCGTACAGCCTCGGCGATCCGGACATCCTCGACCGCTTCCATTGCCTCGACGGCGCGCCGTCCACACCGGTGCGCATCGTGATGCCGGGTCGCCGCCGCACGATCGAGATCGCGCTCGACGTACCGGGCTCGATCCCGTGGTACGCGGTCACGACCTGGACGGAGAAACCGGAATCGGACTTCTATTGCGTCGAGCCGTGGCTCGGCCTGCCGGACGCGATCCACAACGGTCTCGGGCTGCGCACGCTCGCACCGGGCGCGACCGAAACAGCCACGCTGCGAATTCGCGTGCTGCCGCTCGCTGGCTGACAACAGCCGCACCGAACCGGTGCGCGCCGGCCACGCCCGCCGCCCGAAACTGCGGTGCGCGGGTCGAACCCGTTAAAATCGGACGTTTTGTATCGCCTGCCGCGCGGCGCGTGGCAGGGTTTTGCGAGGTTCAATGATCGGAACAACAACGAAGCGGCTCTTCGCGGCCGCCTGCGCCGCGCTGCTCGTCGCGTGCGGCTCCGCCCCCGTCGGCCCCGGTTACTACCGCGTCGAGCGCGGCGACACACTCTACAAGATCGCGCGCGAGAATCGCACGTCGACGGCGAACATCGTGCGCTGGAACCAGATCACGAACCCCGACGCGATCGAGGTCGGCCAGGTGCTGCGCGTCGCGCCGCCGCCCGGCACGACGACGGCGTCGACCACCGGCACCGGCAGCGCGGGCCGCAGCCGCTCCGCGCCTTCCGCGCCGGTCGAATCGGCCGTCAAGCCGGCCTCCGGCATCGCGCTGATCTGGCCGGCCGCCGGCAGCGTGGTGCGCACCTTCGACGGCTCGAAATCCAAGGGCATCGATATCGCGAACGCCGCGGGCACGCCGGTGCTGGCCGCCGCGCCGGGCACCGTCGTCTATGCGGGCAATGGCTTGCGCGGCTACGGCAACCTGATCATCCTCAAGCACAACGCCGATTACCTGACGGCCTACGCGCACAACCGCGCGCTGCTCGTGAAGGAAGGCCAGCCGGTCACGCAGGGGCAGACGATCGCGGAGATGGGCAACAGCGACAGCGATCGCATCGCGCTGCATTTCGAGCTGCGCTACGGCGGCCGCTCGATCGATCCGGCACGCTACCTGCCGGCGCGCTGAGCGCGCCGCCGTCGACACGGGACGACACGCGATGCCGGCATGCATCGCATGTCGTCGCGGGGGAGATCGGGAAGGTTGTGTCAGCGCTTGCGCAGACGGCCGGTGAACCGGCCGGACAGCGGATCGACGCGGCTGGCGAACACCACCAGCGCACCGATTCCGAACAGGCTGAACCCCGCAGCTATCAGAAGCAAATCCATGGTCACATCACTGTTTTGTCGTGATCTTATGCGTCATTGCGGAATCGTGCACTGAGCCGCACCCGTTGCACGAGTCCGCACATTCCCTATCTATCAGACGCCATTGTGGTTTCGGTCGCGTGAAATGCCGATGTAATCCATCGACCGATGCCGACGATCGCCGCCCAGGAGACTCGCGATGCTGCCCGCCGCCGACCGCTACGACGACCTGCTCTCCCGCTTCCAGTGGGACGTTCCGGCCCGCTACAACATCGGCGTGGACGTCTGCGACAAGTGGGCCGACGGCAGCGGACGGCTCGCGCTGATCCACGAAACGGCGCAAGGCGACGTATCGCGCATCACGTTCGACGACCTGAGGAAGGCTTCTAACCGGCTCGCGAACAGCTTTGCGCGTGCGGGATTGCAACGCGGCGACCGGATCGCGATCTTCCTCGCGCAGGGCCCCGAAACGGCGATCGCCCATCTCGCCGCGTACAAGCTCGGCGCGATCGCGGTGCCGCTGTTCACGCTGTTCGGCGCCGACGCGCTCGAATACCGGCTCGCGAACAGCGAAGCCGCCGCGCTCGTCACCGATGCGGCCGGTTACGCGAAGATCGCGCCGCTGCGCGCGCAACTGCCGGCGCTGCGCACGTGCTACTGCATCGGCGGCGATGCGCCCGACGCGCCGGACGTGCTGCGCTTCGACGCCGCACTCGCGGCCGAATCGCCCGACTTCGTGCCGGCCGACACCGCCGCCGCCGATCCGGCGGTGATCATCTACACGTCCGGAACGACCGGCAAGCCGAAAGGCGCGCTCCATGCGCATCGCGTGCTGCTTGGCCACCTGCCGGGGGTCGAGATGTCGCAGCAGTGCTTCCCGCGCGACGCGCGCCTGTTCTGGACACCCGCCGACTGGGCGTGGATCGGCGGGCTGCTCGACGTGCTGCTGCCGTCATGGCATCACGGCGTGCCCGTGCTCGCGCACCGCTTCGAGAAGTTCGACGGCGAAGCCGCGTTCGCGCTGATGGCGCGGCACGGCGTGACCCACGCGTTCCTGCCACCCACCGCGCTGAAGCTGATGCGCACGGTGCCCGCGCCACGCGAGCGCCACACACTGGCGCTGAAATCGGTCGCGAGCGGCGGAGAATCGCTCGGCACCGAGTTGACGGCCTGGGGGCGCGACGCGCTCGGCGTGACGATCAACGAGTTCTACGGGCAGACCGAATGCAACATGGTGCTGTCGTCGTGCGCCGCGCTGTTCGACGCGCAGCCCGGTGCGATCGGCAAGGCCGTGCCCGGCCATACGGTCGCGATCGTCGACGCGCACGGCACACCGTTGCCGCCCGGTGTCGAGGGGCACATCGCGGTGCGCCGCCCCGACCCGGTGATGTTCATCGAGTACTGGCGCAATCCCGCCGCGACGCGCGACAAGTTCGCGGGCGACTACCTGCTCACCGGCGACACCGGCATGATCGACGCCGACGGCTTCGTGCGCTTCGTCGGCCGCGACGACGACGTGATCACGAGCGCCGGCTACCGGATCGGCCCGGGGCCGATCGAGGACTGTCTGCTCACGCATCCGGCGGTGCGGATGGCGGCGGTCGTCGGCGTGCCCGACCCGACACGCACCGAGATCGTCAAGGCGTTCGTCGTGCTGAACCCCGGCCATGTCGGCGACGACGCGCTCGTCCGGGCGCTGCAGGCGCACGTGCGCACGCGCCTGGCCGCGCACGAGTACCCGCGCGCGATCGCGTTCGTCGACGGCCTGCCGATGACGGCGACCGGCAAGATCGTGCGCCGCGCGCTGCGCGACGCGTGAACCGGCCGCGGCAGCAGCAGGCGGCCGGCCGATCGCCCGGATGGTTTATAGTGGCGCCCACGCCGTCTTTCCAGCACACCACCGATGTCCTCCGACCAACACGAATCCGCCGCGGGCGCGTCGCACAGCCCGCTCTACGCCAAACTCCTCGGCGAAACCGCCAAGATCGACTGGTGCGATCTCGAGCGCTTCTTCGCGCAGGGCAAGCTGCTGTCGGTCGCGCGCGATCTCGATCTCGTCAGCGTCGCGGAAGCGATCGCCGGCGACGACGCGGAACAGGTCACGCGCTGGCTGTCGTCCGGCCTCGTCGCGCGCATGCCGGCGGAAACCGCCGCCGACTTCGCGGCGCGCAATCCGGAGCTGTGGGCGGTCGTCGTGTCGCCATGGGTCTGCGTGCAGGAACGCGCCTGACGCGTCCGTCATGTCCGAATCCGCATTACCGCACGGGGCCGGCGCCGGCTCGGCCGCCGTCTCGCACCGGCGGGTCCTCGCGCTCGCCTTCCCGATCGTCCTGGCGAACCTGACCCAGCCGATTCTCGGCGCGGTCGACACGGCCGTCGCCGGTCACCTCGACGGTGCGCAGTATCTCGGCGGCGTCGCGCTCGGCGGGCTGTTCTTCAACTTCGTGTTCTGGGGCTTCGGCTTCCTGCGCATGGGCACGACCGGCCTCGTCGCGCAGGCGCACGGCGCCGGCGACGCCACCGGCATCCGGCTGAACGTACTGCGCGCGCTGATCGTCGCTTTCGTGCTCGGTGCCGCCGTGCTCGCGCTGCAGGTGCCGCTGCTGTCGTTCGCGCTGACCGCGCTGGGCGGCAGCGAGGCCGTCCGCACGACGGCGCTGGCCTATAGCCATGCGCGAATCTGGAGCGCGCCGTTCGCACTCGCGAACTACGTCGTGCTCGGCTACCTGCTCGGCATGCAGCGCGTGCGGCTCGCGCTCGTCGCGCAGGTCTTCATCAACGCGGTCAACATCGGTGCCGTGCTGCTGTACGTGTACGGCTTCGGCTGGGGCATTGCGGGGATCGGTGCGGCGACCGCGACCGCCGACGCGTGCGGCTTCGCGCTCGGCGCCTGGATGCTGTGGCGGCTACGGCCGCGCGGTCTCGCGCCGCTGGCCGCCCGGGCGCTGGCGGACCGTGCGGCGCTCAAGCGGCTGATCGCGCTCAATCGCGACATCTTCCTGCGCACGCTGTGCCTGCTCGGTGCGTTCGGCTGGTTTGCGCACCTCGGCGCCAGACAGGGCGACGCGACGCTCGCGGCCAACGCATTGCTGCTGAATTTCCAGACCTTCATGGCGTACGGGCTCGACGGCTTCGCGCATGCGGCCGAGGCGCTCGTCGGCGCCGCAGCCGGCGCGCGCGACCGCAGCGCCTTCCGGCAGGCCGTGCGCGTGACGCTGCTGTGGTCCGCGCTCGGCGCGCTGCTGTTCGCGCTCGTCTATTGGGCGACCGGCGGCTGGATCGTCGCGCGGCTGACCGACCAGGCCGAGATCCGCGCCGTCGCGCTGCAATACCTGCCGTGGGCGGCGATCTCGCCGATCGTGTCCGTGTGGGGGTTCCTGCTCGACGGCGTGTTCATCGGCGCGACGCAGACGCAATCGCTGATGCGCGCGATGGTCGCGTCGTTCGCGATCTTCATCGCCGCGACGCTGGCGGCCGTCGGCCCGTTCGGCAATCACGGTCTGTGGTTCGCGCTACTGCTGTTCATGGTCGCGCGCGGCGCAACGCTCGCGCGCTACCTGCCCGCGCTGATGCGGCGAATCGGCGCCGACGCCTCCACGACCGGCGCCTGACGCGCGATCCGCGTCGTTACTGCGCGGGCGCAGCTGCGGGCGCCGACGGCGCAGGTTCGCCGAGCATTGACGGCGGCGTCATGTCGGTCGGCACACCGTGGTAATCGGCCGGATCTTGCGGCGGGTGGCCGCGACGGGCCTGACGGGGATCGCTGGCGCAGCCGGCAAGAAGAGACGCGGCCAGCACGGCCAGCATGAAACGGGTCATCGGGAAGGCTCCGTAAAGCGGCGCGCCCATCGCGCGCCAGGACCGCGCCGAGTCTAGCGGAATTCCGGGTTGGGGGTCGTCCCGCGCATGTCCTACCATGTAGCGATGGCGCTGTGCCGTTGAAAGGAGGCTGCCATGTCGTCTGAAGAGATTGCCGGCCTGATCGGCCTGTTCATCGGCCTGATGGTGCTCGTCGCCCTGTCCTATTTCGAGTCGCGCGAATACAAGCGCAGCCACGGCGGCGAAGGGATGATCCATCACTGGATGGCCGAACACCACCTGCTCGACTGGCGGCGCAAGCACTAGGCAAGCGCCCGCCCTGTCGTCCGGGCCGCCGCCTGCGCAGCCCGCCGAGAACGTGCGTCCGCCCGCACGGTGGTCAGCGCGTATCGTTCGAATTAACAGGGCCGGAACGACACGATCCTTGGAATGGCCAAACGCCGTCGCGCGGCAGACTGCCGTGCGACGGCGTTTGCTTGCGTGCGCGCCCAGAAGGCAGCCGCGCTCGGGATGGCTCAGCCCAGGAAATGCCGGGCGTAGCGGGCGTTGATGTCCGACAGCCGGAACAGCGTCAGGAAGTCCGCGCAGTTGAAGTCGGGATCCCACGCCGGCGCGCCGCAAATCTTCGCGCCGAGGCGCAGGTAGCCCTTGATCAGCGGCGGCGGCGCGACGACGGTGCCCGTCTGCAGTTCGTCGACCGGCAGTGCCGTATGCGGGAACGCACGGTATTCCGGCGCCGTCAGCGAGTTGGCCGGCAGCGACTGATACAGGTTTGCCGCGTAGTGGCCGCCGTCGGCCATCGACACGCTCGCGCAGCCGAGCATCGTCTCGTAGCCGTTCTGCATCATGTATGCGCCGAGACCGCCCCACAGCGCCATGATGACGGCGCCGCTGCGGTAGTCGCTGTGCACGCACGAGCGGCCGACCTCGACCATCTTGCCGCGCAGGTGCGTGAGGCGCGACAGGTCGAATTCGCCTTCCGCATACAGACGGCCGACACGCGCGGCCTGGTGCGGCGGCAGCACGCGGTACGTGCCGACCACCTTCAGCGTGTCGAGATCGCGCACCAGCAGGTGGTCGCAATAGGCATCGAACGGATCGACGTCGAGACCGGACGGACCGCTGACCTGCGCGCCCATCTCTTCGGCGAACACGGTGTAGCGCAGGCGCTGGGCCTCGCGCAGTTCGTCTTCCGTGCGCGCCCAGGCGGCACGCAGACGGTACTCGGATGTGACGGTTTCAGCAGCGCGCGGCAGGTGCCGCCGCGACGTATCGAGGGGAAGCGAGGCAAAAGGGAGCGTAGGCGTCGGCAGTTCTCGCATTAGGCTTTCCTGGTCGTAAGGAATAGGACGACATGCCAGCCAATGTAGTAACCGGTCGTTACCGTTCTGTGGCACGACCGTGTCCATTCAATGACGTGTCGCCGAATTGACTTTAGCAGAAAGCCTGCGAAACCGTATGATCAATGCCCTCAAGCCCCGTCAGACAAGGTCCGGCGTGAGTAGCGCGCGCAGCACGGCCTGGCGGTTGCCGTCGCGCGTGCGGCTCGCGAGCCACACGATACCGCCCTTCTTGATGCTCCAGCTGTCGTCATTGCCGGCGATCAGTTGTGCGGCGACGCTGCCGAGCGTCGGCTGGTGTCCGACGATCACGACCGTCGGTGCGATGCCGTCGGGCCAGCCGGCGGCCGCCAGCACGTCGTCGACGCTGCCGCCCGGCGCGAGCGCATCGATGGTCCGGTACTGGTCGGTCAGCGCCTCGACGGTCTGCACGGTGCGCGCCGCCGGACTCACGAGGATCACGCTGCTCGACTCGAGCCGGCTGCGCAGCCATTTGGCCATGGCCTGCGCCTCCTTGCGCCCGCGGGCGGTCAATTGCCGTGCGAGGTCGTTTGCCGCGTAGTCTTCGGCTTCGGCGTGGCGCCACAGGATCAGGTTCATCATGATGTCTCTCCATGCTTCGGCGAACGATCCGGTCGCCCATGCGGGCCGGACGATCATTAGTCGAATTGTCACCCTCGGAATTGTCGCCAATCGTGACCAGTTCATGATCACGCATGTCGTATGCATAACGTGATTGACCCGATCCCCCATTAGACGATAGAATCTCTGGCTCGTCGGAGCGTAGCGCAGCCTGGTAGCGCATCTGATTTGGGATCAGAGGGTCGTAGGTTCGAATCCTATCGCTCCGACCACGATATACACGATAAGGGTTGCAAGCCATCGCGCTTGCAGCCCTTTTTCGTTTTGTCCGCCCCACCCGCGTCCACCACCGGCTGCCGCGCCATCCGCCGCCCGCGCACGAAACTTGCGGGAACACGCGATAATGTCCGCGACCAACCCGCAACCGCGCATGAAAAACCCCGTTTTCAAGACCGCCCTGTTCGGCGCACTGCTCGCACTCGGCGCGTCGGGCGCCGCGTCGGCCAAGTCGCTCGACGACGCGCTCGACTGCCATTCGAATGGCCACAAATTCGTCGCGCCGCTGCTCGCGGCCGGAGACATCCAGTCGGAGCCGATGCACGTCGAATCGAATTCGGTGAACGCGTTCCGCACGAACCGCCCTCTGACCGCCTACGGCTTCGGCGTCTATGTCGTGCTCGGCTACCAGGCGAACGATCCGATCTTCCAGCCGGGCGACGGCACGCCGATCGGCAGCTGGGCGTACGGCGTCGTGGTGCGCGGCACGAAGAACGCGGTCGAGCAGGCCGTGCGCAAGGCCGGCAGCGAGGCGACCGTCAAGCAGGCATTCCCGTTCCTGACCGCGATCGTGTGCTCGGACTGAGCGCGTCGCAAGAAGACGGGGCGGCGCGAGCGCGCCGCCGCCGTGCCGGCGCGTTATGCGCCCGTATAAACCACGCGGTACGGAATGCCGACCTTCTCCCACTCGGCCGCTTCCTGGCTGAGGCTGTAGTCGGTCAGCGGGTTCTGCTCGACCCATGCGCCCGGCAGGCGCACTTCATACCCGCCCTTCTTCATCTGCGACACGGAAATGTCCGGCAGCCCGGCATCGGTCCGGCGCCGGCACAGCAGCGCGGCGAGTCGCAGGCAGAACAGCAGCGGCCATTCGACGTCGCGCGCCTGCGACAGCTTGCCGAGCTTGCCCGCATGACCGAGCACGAGCGCGGCCAGGCGCGCCTGGTCGGTGCGCGAGAAACCCGGCATGTCGGCATTGCTCGCGATATACGCCGAATGCTTGTGATACGAGCTGTGCGAGATCGACAGGCCGATCTCGTGCAACGCGGCGGCCCAACCGAGGAACATCCGGCCTTCCTCGCGTGCTTCGTCGTCGGACTCGTCGAGCTCGTCGTAAAACCGCACGGCCAGTGCGGCGATCCGCTCGGCCTGTGGACGATCCACGCCGTAGCGGCGCGTGAAGCCCTCGACGGTCACCGCGCGCATGTCCTCGTGCTGGGCCCGGCCGAGCAGGTCGTACAGCACGCCGAGACGCAGCGCGCCGTCGGTGGTGTCGACATAGTCGACGCCCAGTTCCTCGAACACCGCGAGCATGATCGCGAGGCCGCCGGCGAGCACCGGCACGCGATCGGGCTTCAGCGCGATCAGCTTCAGCCGGTTCACGTTCTCGGCCTTGATCAGCGCGCGCTTCAGGCGTTCGAGGCCGCCGCGCGAAATGCCGTGCGTGATGCCCGCGTCATTGAAACCGTTCGCCTCGACGAGCTCCGCGAGCGCACGTGCGGTACCGGACGAACCGATGGCCTGGTCCCACCCCGCTTTCTTGTACTCGCTGGAAATGATCTGGATCTCGCGCTTGGCCGCGAGTTCGGCCTGCCGCATCGTGTATTCGTCGACATTGCCGGCCGGGAAGAACGCACGGCTATGGCTCACGCAACCGATATAGAGACTCTCCATCACGATCGGCGTGTAATGCGAGCCAATGATGAACTCGGTAGAGCCGCCGCCGATGTCGACGACGAGCCGCTTGCCGGCGCTCGCCGGCACCGAATGCGCGGCACCTGCATAGATCAGGCGCGCCTCTTCGCGGCCCGCGATCACTTCGATCGGAAACCCGAGCGCCGCTTCGGCCTCGCCGAGAAATTCGCCCGCGTTCTTCGCGACGCGCAGCGTGTTGGTCGCCACCGCGCGCACATGATCGGGATGGAAATCGCGCAGGCGCTCGCCGAACCGCTTGAGCGCCTCCCAGCCACGCTCCTGGGACGCGCGGTCGAGCAGCTTGTCGCTCGACAGGCCCGCGGCCAGTCGAACGGGCTCGCGCAGCGCATCGACGGGATAGATCTGGCTGCCCGCCGGCGTTTCCTCGACGCGCCCGACGATCAGCCGGAAGCTGTTCGAGCCGAGATCGACGGCAGCCAGCAAGTGGGGGGATGTAACCATCAGAAGGGGGCTCCGTGCGCGTTCGCCCGCGGCAGCCGCTCCGGCCTCGCTGGACGATCAATCAAAGGCGACATTTTAAGCGTGGAACGCTTGCCGTTGCCACGCTTCACGGGCATGTACACGGGTGGATTGTATATGGCCGAAACATTTATGCGACGAAATGGTTCCGGCGTAGAATTTCCCGATATAAATACACCATCGTCATCAGCACGTCATCGTACCGTGAGAGTTTCCGAGCGTCCTTTCGAATCATCGCCTGAATTACCCCCTACTCTGCCGATGTCCGTCCGTTATCCGCTTCTCAATCGTGAACTCGGCATCCTCGGTTTCAACGAGCGCGTGCTGGCCCAGGCGGCCGATCCACACGTTCCGTTGCTCGAGCGACTGCGCTTCATCTGCATTACGAGCAGCAATCTCGACGAATTTTTCGAAGTCCGGATGGCCGGCCTTCAGGAACAGATTCGCGACAACCCCGGCGCCCTGACGCCCGACGGCATGTCGCTGCAGCACGCTTACGATCTCGTCGTCGAGCGCGCGCAACGGCTCGTGCACCGCCAGTACACGATGCTGCACGAAACCGTGCTGCCCGCGCTCGAACAGGAAGGCATCTACTTCCACGCGAGCGACGCGTGGAACGACGAGCAGCTCGAATGGGCGCGCCGCTACTTCCTCGATGAACTGCTGCCGGTGCTGACGCCGATCGGCCTCGATCCGGCGCATCCGTTCCCGCGCGTGCTGAACAAGAGCCTGAACTTCGTCGTCGAGCTCGAAGGCCGCGACGCGTTCGGCCGCCAGGCGGTGATGGGCATCGTGCAGGCGCCGCGCGCGCTGCCGCGCGTCGTGCGCATGCCGCAGGCGCTGTCGGGCTTCGAGCACGGCTTCGTGCTGCTCAGCTCGTTCATGCAGCGCTTCGTCGGCGAACTGTTCCCGCAACTGGTCGTGAAGAGCTGCAATCAGTTCCGCATCACGCGCAACAGCGAGCTGTTCGTCGACGAGGATGAAATCACCAACCTGCGCGTCGCGCTGCAGGGCGAACTGCCCGCGCGCCACCTCGGCAACGCGGTGCGGCTCGAAGTGTCGGCCGACACGCCGGCGCATATCGTGCAACGCCTGCTCGAGGAAAGCGTGCTCGGCGACAAGGACTGTTATCGCGTGTCCGGCTCCGTAAACCTCGTGCGGCTGATGCAGATCCCCGATCTCGTCGATCGCCCCGACCTGAAGTTCGCGCCGTTCACCGCATCGATCCCGCCCGCGATCGTCAACGCGCCGACGATGTTCGACGCGATCGACGACGGCGACATCCTGCTGCACCACCCGTACGAAAGTTTCCAGCCGGTGCTCGAACTGCTGCAGCAGGCCGCGAAGGACCCGAGCGTCGTCGCGATCAAGCAGACGATCTACCGCACTGGCACCGACTCGCCGCTGATGGACGCGCTGATGGAAGCCGCGCGCAACGGCAAGGAAGTGACCGTCGTCGTCGAGCTGCTCGCGCGCTTCGACGAGGAAACCAACATCAACTGGGCGTCGCAGCTCGAAGCCGTCGGCGCGCACGTCGTGTACGGCGTGGTCGGCCACAAGTGCCACGCGAAGATGATGCTGATCGTGCGGCGCGTCGTGCAGGATGGCAAGGCGTCGCTGCGCCGCTACGTGCACCTCGGCACCGGCAACTATCACCCGCGCACCGCCCGCCTCTACACCGACTTCGGGCTGATGACGGCCGACCAGAAGATCTGCGAGGACGTGCACCACGTCTTCCAGCAGCTGACCGGGATCGGCGGCGAACTCACGCTGCACGAGCTGTGGCAGTCGCCGTTCACGCTGCATCCGCGCATCATCGAATCGATCCGTGCGGAGATCGACAATGCGCGTGCCGGCAAGCGCGCGCGCGTGGTCGCGAAGATGAACGCGCTGCTGGAGCCGTCGGTGATCGCCGCGCTGTACGAAGCATCGCAAGCCGGCGTCAAGGTCGACCTGATCGTGCGCGGCGTGTGCGCGCTGAAGCCGGGCGTGCCGGGGCTGTCGGAGAACATCACGGTGCGCTCGATCGTCGGGCGCTTCCTCGAACACCACCGCATCTACTATTTCCACGCGGGCGGCGCCGAGGACGTCTATCTGTCGAGCGCCGACTGGATGGACCGCAACCTGTTCCGCCGCGTCGAAGTCGCGTTCCCGATCCGCGAGCGCAAGCTGAAGCGCCGCGTGATCGCCGAAGGGCTGTCGGTCTGCCTCGGCGACAACCAGTCGGCCTGGCAGATGCTCAGCGACGGACACTACCGCCGGCGCCGAGCGGGCAAGACGATCCGCAACGCACAGCTCGGGCTGCTCGCGAAGTTCTGTTCGTAGGCACGCGGCGCGCGGTTTCGCGTGTCATACGACAAACAAAAACGCACAGCCCTCGGGCTGTGCGTTTTTGTTTCCGGCGGGATGCCGACGCGAGGCAGCCGATTCGCGTTATGCGCTCACGCCTCGAACGCGGCCGGCCGGATCGCGATGATCCGCGAGGCCGGGAAGCGTGCGGTGAACGTGCTGCCGCGCCCTTCCTCGCTCTGCACGTACAGGTGCGAGTCGTGCCGCTGCAGCACGTGCTTGACGATCGCGAGACCGAGCCCCGTGCCGCCCGTATCGCGCGAGCGGCTGCGGTCGACGCGGTAGAAGCGCTCGGTCAGCCGCGGCAGGTCGGCGGCCGGAATGCCAAGGCCGCTGTCGGTGACGGAGAACACGCCCTGCGTACCCTCGCGCCGCCACGACACCAGGATCTTGCCGCCATCCGGCGTGTAGCGGATCGCGTTCGTGACGAGATTCGCGAACGCACTGAACACCTCGGTCTGCGCCCCCGTGACGCCGAGCGTCTCGTCGATCGCGAACGCGATCTCGTGATGCCCGTTCGACAGCGTCTGCGCATCCTCCTTCAGATGGTCGAACACGGCGCGCATGTCGATCGCGTGATCCATCGGCGGCTTGCTTTCGCCCTCGAGTTTCGCGAGCACCAGCAGATCGGTAACGATGTGCCGCATCCGCGACGCCTGCTGCTCCATCATCTCGAGATAGCGCGCGCGATCTTCCTCGTTCAGCGGCAGTTCGCGCATCGTCTCGAGGAAACCCGACAGCACGGTGAGCGGCGTCTTCAGTTCGTGCGACACGTTCGCGACGAAGTCGCGCCGCATCGCGTCGGTCCGCTCGATTTCCGTGATGTCCTGCGTGAGCAGCAGCTTGCGGTTCTCGCCGTACGGAAACACCTGCACTTCCAGCACGTTCTGCCGCGCGTCGCCCATTCCGCGCATCACGAGCGTCTCGTCGTAATGCTGCGCGTTCAGGTAGCGGACGAACTCAGGATGACGCACCAGGTTCGTGATGTGCTGGCGCAGGTCGCGTTTCGCATCGAGGCCGAAATGCACCTCGGCGATCGCGTTGCACCACTCGATCTGGTCATGGTCGTCGAGCATCGCGACGCCGTTCGGCGACGCCTGGATCGCCTGGATGAAGCGCGAATGCTGTTGCTCGACCTGCCGGACCTGCGCATGCCACTGCTTCGCGAGCTTGTGCAGCCGGTAGTAGATTTCACCCCAGATGCCCGGCGCGCTCGGCACCTCGCCGTAGACGGGCGCATCGAGCAGACGCCACAGGCGTTGCGTATGGAAGGTGCTGAAGAAGCCCTGCGCGACCAGCATCACGGCCGCGAACCCGAAGCCCGCGGCCGGGCCGGCGAAGACGCCGACCAATACGCTGATCAGCACGAGCAGCACGAGCGACACGAGAAAGCGCGCCCAGATGATGTTCATGATTCAGCGCCCGAAAGAATGAACGGCATGCCGTGGCACACGGCATGTCCGGATACGTTACGCGTGCTTCGCGAGCCGGTAGCCGCTGCCGCGCACGGTCTCGATCATCGCATCGCAGCCGGCCGGTTTCAAGGCCGCGCGCAATCGTTTGATGTGGACGTCGACGGTGCGCTCTTCGACGAACACGTGATCGCCCCAGACCTGGTCGAGCAGTTGCGTGCGGCTGTGCACGCGCTCCGGATGCGTCATGAAGAAATGCAGCAGGCGGAATTCGGTCGGGCCGAGATCGAGCTTGATCTCGCTGCCGTCGCCGTGCGCGGCGACCCGGTGCGTGGCCGGATCGAGGCGCAGCCCGTTGATCGACACGACGTCCTCGGTCAGCTGCGGCGCGCGGCGGCGCAGCACGGCCTTGATGCGCGCCATCAGTTCCTTCGGCGAGAACGGCTTCGTCACGTAGTCGTCCGCGCCGATCTCGAGGCCGAGCACCTTGTCCTGCTCGTCGCCGCGCGCGGTCAGCATGATGATCGGGATGTGCTTGGTCCGTTCGTTGTTGCGCAGGTCGCGCGCGAACGCGATGCCGGACTTGCCCGGCAGCATCCAGTCGAGCAGCACGAGATCGGGCAGCACGTCGCTGATCAGGTTCTGCGCCTGCTCCGCGTTGTACGCGCGGATCGGGCAGTGACCGGCATGCTGGAGATTCACCGAGATCAGTTCGGAAATCGCGGGCTCATCTTCAACGACGAGAATGTTGCTGGGCATCGGCACCTCTGTTCTTCCTTACGGAGTCGATTAACTGTTGGCTTCGCGATCGAGCGTGTCGCGCGGCTGGTGCCGCACGTCGGTGCCCTTCACGATGTAGATGATGAATTCGGCGATGTTCTTCGCGTGGTCGCCGATCCGTTCGATCGCCTTCGCGATGAACAGGTACTCGAGGCCGACCGAGATCGTGCGCGGATCTTCCTGCATGTACGACACGAGCTTGCGCACGAACGCGCGGAATTCCAGGTCGATTTCCTTGTCGTCCTTGACGATCTGCGCGGCCGCCACCGTATCGAGGCGCGCGAACGCGTCGAGCGCGCGGCGCAGGATCGTCACGGCCATCTCGCCCGACACCTTGATCTCGGCGATGTTCACCGTGCGCGCGGCCGGCTCGTCGATCAGGCGGCGCACGCGCTTCGCGATCTTCTCGGCCTCGTCGCCGGCGCGCTCGAGGTTCGTAATCGTTTTCGAAATCGACATCAGAAGGCGCAGGTCGCGCGCGGCAGGCTGCCTCCGCGCGATGATGTTGCCGCACTCCTGGTCGATGTCGACTTCCATCGCGTTCAGCGTTTCCTCGGCCGCGATCACCTTTTCGGCCATCTCGCGGTCGAATTCGTTCAGCGCGTGCATCGCGCCGACGATCTGCGACTCGACGAGGCCGCCCATTTCCAGCACCTTCGACGACACGGCATTCAGGTCCGCGTCGAACTGGCTCGACAGATGTTTATCCGACATGGTTGTGGTTCTCCGTCATCAGCCGAAACGGCCGGTGATGTAGTCTTCCGTTTCCTTGCGCACCGGCTTGATGAAGATCTTTTCGGTTTCGCCGAATTCGATCAGCTCGCCCAGGTACATGTAGGCCGTGAAGTCCGAGCAGCGGGCGGCCTGCTGCATGTTGTGCGTGACGATCACGACCGTGTAGTCGCTCTTCAGCTCCGCGATCAGCTCCTCGATGCGGCCCGTCGAGATCGGGTCGAGTGCCGAGCACGGCTCGTCGAGCAGCAGCACTTCCGGACGGATCGCGATGCCGCGCGCGATGCACAGACGCTGCTGCTGGCCGCCGGACAGCCCGTAGCCGCTCTGGTTCAGCTTGTCCTTCACTTCGTTCCACAGCGCGGCCTTCGTCAGCGCCCACTCGACGCGGTCGTCCATCTCCGAGCGCGTGAGCTTCTCGAACATCTTCACGCCGAACGCGATGTTGTCGTAGATCGACATCGGGAACGGGGTCGGCTTCTGGAACACCATGCCAATGCGCGCGCGCAGCAGCGAGATATCGCGCTTGGTGGTCAGCAGGTTCTCGCCGTCCATCAGGATCTCGCCTTCCGCGCGCTGCTCCGGATAGAGCGCATACATCTTGTTGAACGTGCGCAGGAGCGTCGACTTGCCGCAACCCGACGGGCCGATGAACGCCGTCACCTTCCCTTCGGGAATGCGCAGGTTGATGTTCTTCAGCGCGTGGAACTTGTTGTAGAAGAAGTTGAGGTTGTTGACCTCGATCTTCGCGTTCAGCGGCGCCAGCGGACGGCCATGCGCCGCGTCTTGCGTGCCTGCGGGCGCTGCGGTGCGCTCGACGGGATTCAGGTGGCTTTCTGCCATATTCATCGGATTGCTCCGCCGTTACTTTTTCGAGAAGATCGAACGCGCCAGGATGTTGAGTCCGAGCACCCCAAGCGTGATCAGGAACACGCCCGCCCATGCGAGCGACTGCCATTCGGCGAACGGGCTCATCGCGAACTTGTAGATCGTGACGGGCAGGTTCGCCATCGGCTGGCTCATGTCCCACGAGAAGAACTGGTTCGACAATGCCGTGAACAGCAGCGGCGCCGTTTCGCCGGCGATCCGCGCAACCGCGAGCAGCACGCCCGTCACGATCCCGCCGATCGACGCGCGCAGCGTGATCTTCAGCACCATCCGCCACTTCGGCGTGCCGAGCGCGACGGCTGCTTCGCGCAGCGCGTTCGGCACGAGCTTCAGCATGTTCTCGGTCGTGCGGATCACGATCGGGATCTGCAGCAGCGCGAGCGCGATCACGCCGGCCCAGCCCGAGAAGCGCCCCGACTTCGCGACGACGATCGCGTACACGAACAGGCCGATGACGATCGACGGCGCCGACAGCAGGATGTCGTTGATGAAGCGAATCGTGCTCGCCAGCAGGTTCTTCTGGCCGTATTCGGCGAGGTAGACGCCCGCGAGGATGCCGATCGGCGTGCCGACCAGCGTGCCGAAACCGCACAGCAGCAGGCTGCCGACGATCGCGTTCGCCAGGCCGCCGCCTTCCGTGTTCGGTGCCGGCGTCGATTCGGTGAACAGCTGCAGCGACAGGCCGCCGACACCGAGATGCACCGTCGTGTAGAGAATCCACACGAGCCACAGCAGGCCGAATGCCATCGCGCCGAGCGACGCGGTCAGCGCGATCGCGTTGGTCACCTTGCGCTTGCGCTGCAGGCGGTTGCGCATCGCATCGAGCACGGCGCCGTTCGGCCCCGGGAAATTCATGATGGGCTCGCTCATTTCTTGCCCTCTCCCTTCTCGAGACGAAGCAGCAGCAGTTTGGAGATCGACAGCACGATGAACGTGATCACGAACAGGATCAGGCCCAGTTCCATCAGCGCGGACGTATGCAGGCCCGGTTGCGCTTCCGCGAATTCGTTCGCGAGCGCCGACGTGATGCTGTTGCCCGGCGCGAACAGCGACACGCTGTCGAGCAGGTTCGTGTTGCCGATCACGAAGGTCACGGCCATCGTTTCGCCGAGCGCGCGGCCGAGGCCGAGCATCACGCCGCCGATCACGCCGGTCTTCGTATAGGGCAGCACGACCTTCCACATCACTTCCCACGTCGTGCAGCCGATCCCGTACGCCGATTCCTTCAGCAGCACGGGCGTGACTTCGAACACGTCGCGCATCACCGACGCGATGTACGGGATGATCATGATCGCGAGGATCACGCCGGCCGCGAGGATGCCGATGCCGATCGGCGGGCCGGCCGTCAGCGGGCCGAGCACCCAGACGTCCTTGAAGAGCTGCCCGATCGGCTTCTGGAAATACTGGGCGAAGATCGGCGCGAACACGAGCAGGCCCCACATGCCGTACACGATCGACGGAATCGCGGCGAGCAGCTCGATCGCGATGCCGAGCGGGCGGCGCAGCCACACGGGCGACAGTTCGGTGAGGAACAGCGCGATGCCGAAGCTGACCGGCACCGCGATGACGAGTGCGATGAGCGACGTCACGATCGTGCCGTAGATCGGCACGAGCGCGCCGTAGACGTCCGAGTTCGGATCCCACTCGGATTGCCACAGGAACGCGATGCCGAACTTCTGGATGGTCGGCATCGACGCAATGATCAGGGAAACGATGATCCCGCCCAGCAGCAGCAGGGTCACGATCGCGGCAAGCCGTGCGAGGCCGCCGAACAGAACGTCGCCGAGACGGCTCGGCGCGCGTTGCGACGCGGCGTCGGCGGACCGGGAGGACGTGTAGGAAATATCAGACATGGTTGCCTGTTATGGATCGCCGGGCGCCGTGACGCCCGGCCTTACCGCACACACTGCCCGACCGGCGCGGCCGGGCAGCGAACCGCTGTATTGCTTACTCCGCGGCGACCGGCTTGCCCGATGCGTCCGTCACCTTCGTCTTCCACTGCTTGCGGATTTCCGTCTCGACCGATGCCGGCAGCGAGATGTAGTCGAGGCTGTCCGCTGCCTTCTCGCCGTTCTTGAACGCCCAGCTGAAGAACTTCAGCGTTTCCGCGCCCTGCTCCGGCTTGTCCTGCTTCGCGTGCAGCAGCACGAACGTCGCGCCGACGACCGGCCATGCTTCCTTGCCCGGCTGGTT
>NZ_QTQF01000037.1:0-77251 GCF_003854235.1 Burkholderia sp. Bp8998 | reverse complement strand
GTTCCAACAAGGCTGATCTGTTTCATGCCGCTACTGTCTCACATGCCGCCGTCACGCGAAGGTTTTGCAGACATTCCTTAGCGGACGCTCCAGTATTTTATCCTTGGCGCCGGCACTAAACGGCGACTTCAATACCTCCACCAAAAATCGACCAAACCCCAGCTTTCTGGACGGGTAATAACAATCCATATCAAAATCAGCGATATCAACACAGAATTCTTCGGAAAATCTCCGCATCAACCTCAACATCGCCCTATCGGAAATTTCAAGATCGATACAGAGATCCGTTTCCGGAGTAATTTCAAGTTCACCCCACAATGGCGAATCAGCCTCATCCCGCACCATCTCTATCAGACGAGCGTCCATTAAAAACGATCCTCCCGCTTGACCAGGCCATTGCACTTGATTGCAGAACGATACATTATGATCGAAATGTCGGCAGCGGTAATAATCCATCCAACTACCGGTACGGCCCGTCCGACAAACACGCCGAGTTCTCTGGTAAATTTGACCCGGAGAAGCACGAAACTCTTGAATGACGTTACCGTCGGCAAAATTTTGTGCTTGATCTCGTAGGGCAGCAATTTCCTCGAGACCCTTGACGCGACCGAAGTTCCCTTGACTGCCCCGCCGAATTTCCCTCTCGTCGGCACGAATCTTTGACCCAACAAAATCATTGCAATACCGACAACCTCATCAATACCCAATTCATCGCAAGCCACGTCGACAGCAATCAAGAGAAAAAGCTCTTGCGGCGTAAGGTTTCCGTGAATCATTATATTTGTTCGTCATCTCGATTACTCCCACAGCTACGCTTGTTTGACCAATGCGCAGGACACCGGCGCACATCGCGGCGGTCACGGTAGCGCAGTCAGTGAGCGGGAAGATGCGACTGTTGCTCTAATCGAACCTGATTTTCCTGACACCTGGAAAGCGGTCACTGTCGCCTTGCCCCTTCATCCACAAGGGAAGCAAGCCCGGTCGTTTTGGCGCAGAAGTCTGGAAGGATCCGCTTTCAATTCTTCAACGACTGTTGCAGCGGACGAATCGATACAAAACGGCGCAGGTTGCGCCGCCGTTCAATGGTTGGGGATCAGTTGATTATTCAAACACCTTGAAGACGTTGCGCGCGTATCAATTATTCTTGTCTGCGAGCAACGACGGCCGGCTTCGGATCTTCGCCAGCCTCCGCAGCGACGTCAGGCCTTGCGCGCCGTGAAGCGCGATGCCCGCCCTTTCCGTGAGGGCCGGCAACGGCCCTCACGCACGTGCCCCGCTCAGCCTTCCGCCATCATCAGCAACTGCGCGCCATCCGCGACCTGGTCGCCGACGCCGTACAGCACTTCCGCGACGACACCCGCGCCCGGCGCGCCGATCGTGTGCTCCATCTTCATCGCTTCCATCACGATCAGCGGCGTGCCGGCCTCGACCTTCTGGCCCGGCTCGACCAGCACCGCGATCACCTTGCCGGGCATCGGCGCGGTCAGGCGGCCGCCGCCATGCTCGGCATCGCCCGCGTGCGCGAGCACGTTGCGCCATTCGAAGGTCTCGGCGACACCCTGCGTGAACACGTGGAAACTGTCGCCGTCCGCATACACGCGGCCGCTGCTGCGCACGCCGTCGAGCGTCACGTCGAAGTCGAGCGGCGTCGCGCCACGCGACCACGCGAACGGCTGCGCGGCCGCGTCGCCGGTGGCGAGGCGCGTGCTGCCGCCGTCGTCCTCGTAGACAACCGTCACGTCCGCTTCGCGTTCGGGCGCATGCCATTCGAGCGTGCGGCGATAACCGCCGTTGAGCCGCCAGTCCGGCAGCGCACGCCACGGCGACGCGCCTTCCCGCGCGCCCGCGTCGCGTTCGCCCGCGAGCAGCGCCGCGCAGGCCAGCGCGAGCGTCGCGCGCGGCGGCTGTTGCGGCGCGAACAGCGCATCGTGGTTGCGCTCGATCAGGCCCGTGTCGAGATCGGCGATCGCGAACGGTTGGCACGTGACGATCCGCTGCAGGAACGCGGCATTCGTGTGCAGGCCGACCACCTCGCACGCACGCAGCGCGCGCAGCATCCGGCCGAGCGCTTCCGCGCGGTCCGCGCCGTGCACGATCAGCTTCGCGATCATCGGATCGTAGAACGGCGTGATCGCGTCGCCTTCGCGCACGCCGCTGTCGACGCGCACCGGCGCGCCGATCGCGAACTCGACGCCTTCCGGCAGCCGCAGGTGCTTCAGCGTGCCGGTGGACGGCAGGAAGCCGCGCGCCGGGTTCTCCGCGTAAAGACGCGCCTCGATCGCGTGACCCTGCACGCGCAGTTCGTCCTGCGTCAGCGGCAGCGGCTCGCCGGACGCGACGCGCAACTGCCATTCGACGAGATCGAGCCCCGTGACCATTTCGGTGACCGGATGCTCGACCTGCAGGCGCGTGTTCATTTCCATGAAGTAGAACGCTTCGCCCGTCATGATGAATTCGACGGTGCCCGCGCCGACGTAGCCCACCGCGCGCGCGGCCGCGACGGCCGCCTGGCCCATCGCCTCGCGCACGTCTTCGTGCAGGCCCGGCGCCGGCGCTTCCTCGAGCACCTTCTGGTGGCGGCGCTGCACCGAGCAGTCGCGATCGAACAGGTACACGGTATTGCCGTGCGTGTCGCCGAACACCTGCACCTCGACGTGACGCGGGCGCGTCAGGTATTTCTCGATCAGCACGCGGTCGTTGCCGAAGCTGCTCGCGGCTTCGCGCTGGCACGACGCGAGCGCCGCCGGGAAGTCGGCGGAGCGCTCGACCACGCGCATGCCCTTGCCACCGCCGCCCGCGCTGGCCTTCAGCAGCACCGGGTAGCCGATCTCGTCGGCTTCGCGATGCAGGCGGACCGCGTCCTGGTTGTCGCCGTGATAGCCGGGTACGAGCGGCACGGCGGCCGCATGCATCAGCGCCTTCGCGGCCGCCTTCGAACCCATCGCCGCGATCGCGTCGACCGGCGGCCCGATGAACGCGATACCGGCCGCCTCGCACGCGTGCGCGAAGTCCTCGTTCTCCGACAGGAAGCCGTAGCCCGGGTGAATGGCCTGCGCGCCGGTCGCGCGCGCGGCCTCGATGATGCGCTCGATGCGCAGGTAGCTGTCCGCGGCCGCCGAGCCGCCGATATGCACGGCTTCGTCGCAGGCGGCGACGTGCTTCGCGTTCGCGTCCGCGTCGGAATAGACGGCGACGCTCGCGATCCCGAGACGTTTGCACGTCGCGGCGACGCGGCAGGCGATTTCGCCGCGGTTGGCGATCAGAATCTTGTCGAACATGGCTTCGATGTCGTCCGGAAAGTTATGGGCACGCCGTCATTCACGCCACGAAGGCGTGCGTTTCTCGAGAAAGGACGCGATCCCTTCGCGCGCTTCCGCGCCGGCTCGGGTGCGCGCGATCCAGTCGGCGGTCTGCTCGATCAGCGTCGCGTCGAGCGGCCGGCCGGCCACGTCGGCGACGAGCCGCTTGCACGCCTGCACCGCGTCGGGGCCGTTCGCGACGAGCGTCGCGGCCAGCTTCGCGACCGTTTCGTCGAGCGCATCGGCCGGCACCGCGTCGTGAATGAAGCCGAGCGACGCGGCGCGCGCGCTGTCGAATACCTCGGCCGTCGTGAAGTAGCGGCGCGCCGCGCGCTCGCCCATCGCACGCACGACGTACGGCGCGATCGTCGCGGGAATCAGCCCGAGCCGCGCTTCGGACAGGCAGAACTTCACGCCGTGGGCGGCGATCGCGATGTCGGCCGCCGCGACGAGGCCCACGCCGCCCGCATACGCGTCGCCGTGCACGCGCGCGATCACCGGCTTGCCGCAGCGATGGATCGCCTCGAGCATGCGTGCGAGCTTGCGCGCGTCGGCACGGTTCTCGTCGTCCGAGTAACCGGCCATCTTATTCATCCAGTTCAGGTCCGCGCCCGCGCAGAACGCCGCGCCCTCCGCGGCGAGCACGATCGCGCGCACGCCGGCGTGCGCGTCGAGCCACTCGAACGCGGTGGTCAGCTCGGCGATCGTCGTCTCGTTGAACGCGTTGCGCACGTCGGGCCGCGCGAGCGTGACGGTCGCCACGCGGCCGGCTTCGCTTACCTTGATCGTTTCGTATCGCATCGGTCAGTCCTCCCGGCCGTTACATGCGGAACACGCCGAAGCGCGTGTCGTCGATCGGCGCGTTCATCGACGCGGCGAGGCCGAGCCCCAGCACGTCGCGCGTCTGCGCTGGGTCGATCACGCCGTCGTCCCACAGCCGCGCGCTCGCGTAGTACGGATGGCCCTGGCGCTCGTACTGATCGCGGATCGGCTGCTTGAACGCATCCTCTTCCTCGGCCGACCACGAACCGCCCTTCGCCTCGATGCCGTCGCGGCGCACCGTCGCGAGCACCGACGCGGCCTGCTCGCCGCCCATCACCGAGATGCGCGCGTTCGGCCACATCCACAGGAAGCGCGGGCCGAACGCGCGGCCGCACATCCCGTAGTTGCCGGCGCCGAACGAGCCGCCGATGATCACCGTGAACTTCGGCACCTTCGCGTTCGACACGGCCGTCACCATCTTCGCGCCATGGCGCGCGATGCCTTCGTTCTCGTACTTGCGGCCGACCATGAAGCCCGTGATGTTCTGCAGGAACACGAGCGGAATCTTGCGCTGGCAGCACAGCTCGATGAAATGCGCGCCCTTCACGGCCGACTCGGAGAACAGGATGCCGTTGTTCGCGACGATCCCGACCGGATGGCCCCAGATGTGCGCGAAACCCGTGACGAGCGTCGTGCCGAAGCGCGCCTTGAATTCGTCGAACTCCGAATCGTCGACGATGCGCGCGATCACCTCGCGCACGTCGAACGGCTTGCGCGTGTCGACCGGAATCACGCCGTACAGGCTCTTCGCGTCGTGGCGCGGTGCCTTCGGTTCACGCAGCGCGACCGGCGACGCGATCTTCGGCGCGAGGTGATCGACGATGTTGCGCGCGATCGACAGCGCATGCGCGTCGTTCTGCGCGAGATGGTCGGCCACGCCCGACAGGCGCGTATGCACGTCGCCGCCGCCGAGATCCTCGGCGCTCACTTCCTCGCCGGTCGCGGCCTTCACGAGCGGCGGCCCGCCGAGGAAAATCGTGCCCTGGTTCTTCACGATGATCGACTCGTCGCTCATCGCCGGCACGTAGGCGCCGCCGGCCGTGCACGAGCCCATCACGACGGCGATCTGCGCGATCCCCGCCGCCGACATCGTCGCCTGGTTGAAGAAGATGCGGCCGAAGTGGTCGCGATCGGGAAACACGTCGTCCTGGTTCGGCAGGTTCGCGCCGCCCGAATCGACGAGATACACGCACGGCAGCCGGTTTTCCGCGGCGATTTCCTGCGCGCGCACGTGCTTCTTCACGGTCATCGGGTAGTAGGTGCCGCCCTTGACCGTCGCGTCGTTGCACACGATCACGCACTCGCGGCCCGCGATCCGGCCGATCCCGGTGATCACGCCCGCACCCGGCGCGTCGTCGTTGTACATGCCGTTCGCCGCGAGCTGCGAGAACTCGAGGAACGGCGCGCCGGGATCGAGCAGTTGCGCGATGCGGTCGCGCGGCAGCAGCTTGCCGCGCGACAGGTGCTTGTCGCGCGCGGCCTGGCCGCCGCCTTGCGCGAGCTGTTCGATCTTCGCGCGCAGGTCGGCGACGACTGCCTCGAGCGCAGCGGCATTCGCGCGGAAGTCTTCCGAACGCGGGTTCAGTTTCGATTCGATGATCGGCATCGACGGGGCTCCGTTCGCGTGACGTGGGGCGTTACATCGTTTCCGCGAACAGCTCGCGGCCGATCAGCATCCGGCGGATCTCGCTCGTGCCGGCGCCGATCTCGTACAGCTTCGCATCGCGCCACAGACGGCCGACCGGGTATTCGTTGATGTAGCCGTTGCCGCCGAGGATCTGGATCGCCTCGCCGGCCATCCACGTGGCCTTCTCGGCCGTGTAGAGGATCACGCCCGCGCAGTCCTTGCGCACCTGGCGAATGTGGTCGGTGCCCGCCGAGTCGAGATGGCGGCCGACCGCGTACAGGTATGCGCGGCATGCCTGGAACGTGGTGTACATGTCGGCGACCTTGCCCTGGATCAGCTGGAATTCGCCGATCGACTGGCCGAACTGCTTGCGGTCGTGGATATACGGGACCACCGCGTCGAGACACGCGGCCATGATGCCCGTCGGGCCGCCCGACAGCACCGCGCGTTCGTAGTCGAGGCCGCTCATCAGCACCTTCACGCCGCCGTTGAGCTGGCCGAGGATGTTCTCTTCCGGCACTTCGACGTCCTGGAACACGAGCTCGCCCGTGTGCGACCCGCGCATGCCGAGCTTGTCGAGCTTCTGCGCGACCGAGAAGCCCTTCATCCCCTTCTCGACGATGAACGCGGTGATGCCGCGCGGGCCGGCGTCGATGTCCGTCTTCGCGTAGACGACGAGCGTGTCGCAGTCGGGGCCATTGGTGATCCACATCTTCGTGCCGTTGAGCACGTAATGGTTGCCGCGCTTGTCCGCGCGCAGCTTCATGCTGACGACGTCGGAGCCCGCGTTCGGCTCGCTCATCGCGAGCGCGCCGATGTGTTCGCCCGACACGAGCTTCGGCAGGTACTTCCGCTTTTGCGCGTCAGTGCCGTTGCGGTGGATCTGGTTCACGCACAGGTTCGAGTGCGCGCCGTACGACAGGCCGATCGACGCCGAGGCGCGCGAGATCTCCTCCATCGCGACCATGTGCGCGGTGTAGCCCATGTTCGCGCCGCCGTACTCCTCGGCCACCGTCATCCCGAGCACGCCGAGATCGCCGAACTTCTTCCACAGATCCATCGGAAACTGGTCGGTGCGGTCGACCTCCGCCGCGCGCGGCGTGATTTCCTTCGCCGCGAACGTCGCGACGGCGTCGCGCAGCATCTCGATGTCTTCACCGAGCATGAATTGCACACCGGGCAGGTTGATCATGTCTCCTCCGTCTCCAGAAAGTGGGTCGCACGCGCCGATTTCTGAGTTTCGCTCAAATCGGATCAATGCGTCGATTCATTAAGCCAATACAGCGGAAATTTTGCACAGTTTCGCGCCTCGTCCCGCTTGCCGTCAATAGTTTTTTGAGTGACACTCAGATATCATTGCAGCATGACAGCCGCTACCGCCGACACCATGACCGCCACCGCCAAAGCCGACCGCGCCGAGCCGTCGCGCGCACCCGCCGGGCGCAAGTCCCAGCAGCGCGTGCAGGACATCCTGCGCGCCGGTCGTGAAGTGTTCGCCGAAAAGGGCTACGAGCATGCGACGGCCGCCGAGATCGCGCAGCGCGTGGGCGTATCGGAGGCGACGGTGTTCAGCTACTTCCGCGGCAAGCGCGAGCTGTGCGCGCGCGTAATCGCCGACTGGTATGACGAAATCATTGCCGCGTTCGAGCTCGGGATGCCGCGGGAAGCGCCGGTGCAGCAGCAATTCGCGTTCATCGTGCGCACGCACCTGCGGCTGATGCTGGTGAACGGCACGGGGCTGTGCGCGCTGGTGCTGTCGGAGGGGCGTGCGAAGCAGCATGCGCTGAGCGACGAGCTCACCGCGCTGCAGCGCCGCTACACGGCGCCGTTGATGGACGTGCTCGCGCGCGGCCAGGCGGCCGGGCAGGTGCGCGACGACATGCCGCTGAGCCTGCTGCGCTCGATGGTGTTCGGGCCGATCGAGCACGTGCTGTGGGATGCGATCCTCGGGCACCGCAAGCTCGATACGGAAACGACGGCCACGCAGCTGATCGACATGCTGTGGGCGGCCGTGCAGCCGCCCGCGCCGGAGCAGGCGGCGCTGGTGCGCTTCAGGAACGAAGTCGCGGAAGCGGTGCGGCGGCTGGAAGGGGAAGCGTCACGTCCGTGATGCCGGCAGGCGGCGCGGCGCGCCTGCCGCCCTGCCGCGTCACCGCCTCCATCGCGCGAAATTCAACCGCTACGACGCCTCGTCGATCCGCAGCGGCGCGCGGCTCTGCTCGTTGTTCAGATGGACGAACTTGCGCAACAGCCGCATCAGTTCCTGCGAGTCCTCCTCGCCCATCCCGTCGAACAGGCCGGCACGCAGTTCCTTCACCGACGGAATCAGGTGCGTGAGAAGCTCCACGCCCGCCGGCGTCAACAGCAGGCGCCGCTGACGCCGCGGCAACACCTCACGGACGATCAGTCCTTTCGCTTCGAGCCGGACCGCGAGATCCGCGGTCGTCGACGTGTCGAGCGCCACCCGCTGCGCGAGCGTCACCTGGTCGAGCCCCGGGCACTCGTAAAGCATCCGCAGGACCGCGTACTGCACCGGCGTCACGTCCCGGCCCAGCTTCTCGTAGAACATCGCGACCGCGATCTGGTGTGCGCGCCGGATCAGGTGCCCGGGTTCGTCGTACAGGTCGAGCGGGAAAGCCGGCGCGTCGGCGGGATTCGTTTTTTCCATGAATGAGTCGATGACAGAGGCGGCGCACGCCGTTGCGTGCGCCGACGGCATGGCGCTGCCTCGCGCCATTTCCCGGGAAAACCAGTATACCGCCCGCCTTGCCCGAGCCAATCTCAATGCGTACACTGAATCTCATTCAGCACACTGAATGAAGGGCTGCCGCGGACCGGCGGCATCGACCTGAAGGAGACGACGAACGTGTTTCTCAAGAACGCTTGGTATGTGGCGTGCACGCCCGATGAAATCGACGGCAAGCCGCTGGGCCGCAAGATCTGCAACGAGTCAATGGTGTTCTACCGCGCGACGGACGGCCAGGTCGCCGCGCTCGAGGATTTCTGCCCGCACCGCGGCGCGCCGCTGTCGCTGGGATTCGTGCGCGACGGCGTGCTCGTGTGCGGCTATCACGGGCTGGAAATGGGCTGCAACGGCAAGGCAACCGGCATGCCGGGCCAGCGCGTCGGCGGCTTCCCGCCGATCCGCAACTTCCCGGCGGTCGAGCGGTATGGATTCGTCTGGGTCTGGCCGGGCGATGCGTCCGAAGCCGATCCCGACAAGCTGCCCGCGCTGCAGTGGGCCGAGGATCCGGCCTGGGCGCACGGCGGCGGCCTGTATCACATTCGCTGCGACTACCGGCTGATGATCGACAACCTGATGGACCTCACGCACGAGACCTACGTGCATGCGACAAGCATCGGCCAGAAAGAAATCGACGAAGCGCCGCCGAAGACGTCCAGCAACGACGACGAAGTCGTCACCAGCCGCTTCATGGAGAACGTAATGCCGCCGCCGTTCTGGCAGATGGCGCTGCGCGGCAATGGCCTCGCCGACGACGTGCCGGTCGACCGCTGGCAGATCTGCCGCTTCACGCCGCCGAGCCACGTGATGATCGAAGTGGGCGTCGCGCATGCGGGCCGCGGCGGCTACGACGCGCCGGCCGACGTGAAGGCATCGTCGATCGTGGTCGACTTCATCACGCCCGAGACGGACTCCTCGATCTGGTACTTCTGGGGGATGGCGCGCAACTTCCGGCCCGACGATCACGCGCTGACCGCCGAGATCCGCGAAGGCCAGGGCAAGATCTTCGCCGAGGATCTCGAGATGCTCGAGCGCCAGCAGCGCAACCTCGAGCAGTGGCCGGACCGCAAGCTGCTCAAGCTCAACATCGACGCCGGCGGCGTGCTGTCGCGCAAGGTGATCGAGCGAATGCTCGCCGACGAAAACGCGTCGAGCCCGCAGCGGCCCGTGATTCCGGTCGCGCAGATCAAGGAGGCGTCATGAGCGCCGCGACGCTGACGGTCCGGGTGGCCCGCAAGTGGCAGGAGGCGCGCGACATCTGCGGTTTCGAATTCGTCAGCGACGACGGTTCGCCGTTGCCGCGCTTCGACGCCGGCGCGCATATCGACGTGCATTTGCCGGGCGGGCTCGTGCGCCAGTATTCGCTGTGCAACCACCCGGAGCACGGCGATCGCTACCAGATCGCGGTGCTGCGCGATGCCGAAGGTCGCGGCGGGTCGCGCGCGATTCACGACGCAGTCCGGCAAGGCGACACCGTGCGGATCGGCATGCCGCGCAATCAATTTCCGCTCGCACCCGACGCCCCGCACCACCTGTTGCTCGCCGGCGGGATCGGCGTCACGCCGATTCTCTGCATGGCGGAACGGCTGTTCTCGTCCGGCATGCCATTCGACATGCACTACTGCGCACGCTCGACCGACCGCATGGCCTTCGTCGAGCGGATCAACTCAGCCGGGTTCCATGACCGCGCCCGCTTCCACGTCGACGACGGCGACCCCGCGCAACGCTTCGACCTGGCCTCGGTGCTCGCCGCGGCGCCCGACGGCACGCACCTGTACGTATGCGGCCCGCGCGGCTTCATGGATGCGGTGCTGAACGCCGCGCGCGAGCGCAACTGGGCCGAAGCAAGGCTGCACTACGAGTTCTTCGGCGGCGCAGTTGCGTCGTCCGACGCGGATCGCGCGTTCCAGGTCCGGATCGCCAGCAGCGGCAAGGTGATCGACGTGCCGGCCGAATGCACGGTCATCGCGGCGCTGGCGGCCAACGGCGTCGACGTGCTGACGTCGTGCGAACAAGGCGTATGCGGCACCTGCGTGACGCGCGTGCTCGAAGGCGAGCCCGATCATCGCGATTCGTATCTGACGGAGGCGGAACAAGCGGCCGGCGACCAGTTCATGCCGTGCTGTTCGCGATCGCGAAGCGACCTGCTGGTACTCGATCTGTAGACGGACCGCCCGACACGAGGCGGCCAACCCCAATACTGGAGACGATCAATGGAGCATCACGTCCGCCCCCCAATCAATACTACTAAGTTTCCACTCGACCGCTGGTGGGTCGCCGCCCGGTCGTCCGAACTGACGGACACCCCCGTCGCCCGCACGCTGCTCGGCCGCCCGGTCGTCCTGTTCCGCCTGCCGTCCGGGGAAGTCGGCGCGCTGGAGGATCGCTGCTGCCACAAGTCGCTGCCGCTGTCGTGCGGCTCGCTCGAAGCGCGCGGCCTGCGCTGCGGCTATCACGGGCTGCTGTTCGACCGCGGCGGCGCCTGCGTGGAGATTCCCGGCCAGGACCGGATTCCGGCGAAGGCGTGCGTGTCGTCGTATCCCGTGCAGGAACAGGACGCAATCGTATGGATCTGGATCGGCGCCGACGCGCACGCCCAACCGACCTGCGCGCCGCCGCGCTATACGTTTCACACGGATCCGCAATACCACTTCGGCGGCGGCCACTACCATTACGACGCGCCGTATCAGCTGATTCACGACAACCTGATGGACCTGAGCCACCTCGGCTATGTCCACCTGAAAACGATCGGCGGCAACGCGCCGCTGCACATGGGCGCGGACACCCGCGTCAGCAGCGACGGCGACACGGTGACGCTGGTCCGCCGGATGCCCGATTCCGACCCGCCACCGACCTACAAGGCTGCATGGCCGTTCGCGGGCCGCGTCGACCGCTGGCAGGAGATCGAATTCCACGTGTCGCACATCCGGATCTGGACCGGTGCGATGGACGCCGGCACCGGCGACCTGCTCGATCCGGCGCGCGGCGGCTTTCACATGCGCGGCTTCCATGGCATCACGCCCGAGACGGACACCACGACGCACTACTTCTGGACCGTCGCGACCAATCCGCAACACGACGTCGAACGCGTCGCGCGGACGGTCATCGAGCAATCCGCGGCGACGTTCGACGAGGACAAGACCGTGATCGAAGCGCAATACCGGAATCAGTTGCGGTTTCCGGACGGCCGCCAGATCGACATTCATGTCGACGCGGGCCCCAATCGCGCGCGACGCGTGATCGAGCGGCTGCTGCTGCAACCCCAACCCGCGTAACCCTCGCGCCGGCGCGGGAACGACGCCAGCCGGTCGCGGTGCGTGCTCTCCGGGTTGCCCGTCAGCGCACGCATTCGTTTTCGCCTTCGCTTTCGTCTCATTCGCTATCGCCGGCTTCGCGACCATTCCATTTAATTAGTCATACTACTTTATGAAGGATCTTTGACGTGAGCGCAAATATCCGCACTACGATCGACGAATCCCCGATGAGCGCATTCCAGACGATGGCGGTCACGGCCTGCGTCGTGCTGAACATGCTCGACGGCTTCGACGTGCTGGCCATCGCGTTTGCCGCGCCGCACCTGGCGGCCGAGTGGAAACTGAGCGGCAAGGAAATCGGCCTGCTGCTGAGCGCCGGGCTCGCCGGGATGGGCATCGGCTCCGTGCTGATCGCGCCGCTGGCCGACCGCGTCGGCCGCCGCCGCATCATCCTGCTCTGCCTCGCCGTGATCTCGACCGGGATGCTCGCCTGCGCGGCCACGCACAGCACGCTGCAACTCGCGATCACGCGTGCCTACACCGGGCTCGGCATCGGCGGCATGCTGGCGAGCCTGACCGTGATCAGCGGCGAGTATGCGTCGAACAAGTGGCGCAGCGCCGCGATCGGCATGCAGTCGACCGGCTACGCGATCGGCGCCACCGCCGGCGGCGTCATTGCCGGTTACCTGCTGTCGACGTGGGGATGGCGCAGCGTGTTCGCGTTCGGCGGCATCCTCACCTTGATGTCGATCCCGATGGTGCTCGCGCTGCTGCCGGAATCACTCGACTTCCTGCTGGCGCGGCATCCGGACAACGCGCTGCAGAAAATCAACCGCATCCTCGCGAGAATGAAGCGCGCGCCGATCGATGCGTTGCCGGCAGCGACTGCGTCCATCGACACGGCGAACCCCGCGTCGAGCTGGACGGCCGTGCTGCGCGCACCGCTCACGCGCCGCACGATCGCGCTGTGGATCGCGTTCTTTCTTGTGATGGGCAGCTTCTACTTCGTCGTGAGCTGGACGCCGAAGCTGCTGGTCCAGGCCGGTCTGTCGGCATCGCAGGGCGTGACCGGCGGCGTGCTGCTCAATCTCGGCGGCATCGCGGGCGCGTCGCTGTTCAGCCTCCTGTCGACGCGGGTCGGCCTGCGCAACCTGCTGGGCGCGACGCTGCTGCTGGGCGGCGCGCTGATGGTCGTGTTCGGTATGAACACCGGCTCGCTCGGCATCGGGATGACGGTCGCGGTGTTCCTCGGTGCCGTGATCAATTCGTGCGTGGCCGGCATGTATGCGCTGTCGCCGACGCCCTATCCCGCCGAGATTCGCACGACCGGCATCGGTCTCGCGGTCGGCATCGGCCGCCTCGGCGCGATCCTGTCGCCGATAACGGTGGGTGCGCTGCTGGACGACGGCTGGTCCGTGTCCCATCTCTATCTCGCGTTCCTCGTGCCGATGGCTGGCGCCGCGATCGCCGTCGCCGTGGCAGGCGCGCGTGCCGCGGCACCGCACCGGCAACGTGATCCGGCGATGTCGTAACGCGCGACGCCCGTAGTCCTGCCGATACTCTTCGGCATCCCGGACATGTCCGGGGCATTAAAAAAATCGATAAGTATATCTACATACTGTTTGGAGACAGCCATGAAAACGAAACCGAGCGTCGCACTCGCGACGGCGATGGCGCTGGCCGGACCGGCCTGTGCGCAAAGCAGCGTCACGCTGTACGGGATCATCGATACCGGCGTGTCCTACTACAACAACGCCGCGCACGGCGGGTCGTTCACCGGGATGCCGACGCTGACCGGCGAAGTACCGTCACGCTGGGGCCTGAGAGGCACGGAGGATCTCGGCGGCGGCTACCAGGCCTTCTTCGTGCTCGAAAACGGCTTCCAGCCCGGCACCGGCGCGCTGAACTACGGCGGGCGCCTGTTCGGGCGGCAGGCGAACGTGGGCGTAAACAGTCCGTTCGGCGCGCTGACTCTCGGCCGCCAGATGAACATGTCGATGATCGTGCTGACCAATGCCGACGTGATCGGCCCGTCGATTCATTCGATGGCGGACTTCGACTCCTATCTGCCGAACGCGCGCAGCGACAACGCGATCGGCTACAAGGGCACGTTCCACGGCGTGACGCTCGGCGCCACCTACAGCTTCGGCCGCGACGCGGCCGGGCCGGCGGGACCGTCGGCGACGGGCTGCGCCGGACAGGTGCCCGGCGATATCGTCGCGTGCCGCCAGTACACGGCGATGCTCGCGTATGACGCGAGCAATTTCGGGCTGGCCGCGTCGCACGACGTGATGCGCGGCGGCGGCGGCGCGCTAGCGCCACTGAACAATCCGGCGTACACCGACACGCGCGACATCGTCGCCGGCTACGTGAAGATCGGCCCCGCGAAACTGGGCGCCGGGTGGATCCGCCGCAACCTCGCAGCGGCCGAACACCTGCAGGCCGACATCGTGTTCGCGGGCGGCACCTACTACGCGACGCCCTACCTCGCGCTCGACCTGCAGGGCGTGCGCTACCTGCAACGCCGCGAACACAGCGAAGGCACGAATGCCACGCTGCTCGTCGGCCGCGCGAACTATTTCCTGTCGAAGCGCACGACCGTCTATACGTCGGTGGGCTACATGTTCAACAGCCAGCTGGCCGCGAACGCGGTCGCCGCCGGCGGGACGGTCGGCACCGGGATGAACCAGCTCGGCGTGATGGCCGGCATCCAGCAGAAGTTCTGATCCGCGGGACACCGCCCACCGTTCAATCGGCGAGCCGGCAATGCGCGAGCTTCAGCCCGGGCAGCGCCGGCGCGTCGATATAACCTGCGTTCACGCAACGGAAACGGATATTCGCGGAGGCCGTGAACGGCTTGATCTCGCCGCATGGCGCAGCCCCCGGCTCTCGATGAATTTCACCGCGTCTGACTTTGGCCGCTACCCGTAGCAGACGGTCGACGGCCCGGCAGTCGCGATTCACGATCCGCATCGGCCTCATCACAATTGCAAACGATTCTCATTACGTATATCATGCGCGTCCTGCCGCAGCGAATCCGCGAAACGCTGCGGCAGGCGCCTTCATCCATAGCATTCCGTCCATTCATCGATTCATGCCATCCCGTCGACCGCCCCGCCGCGCGCGGACCTTGCGTCCGTGGCGCGCGAGCCTGCCTGCCCTGATCACCCTTTGCGTCGCAAGCGGCGCGCATGCTGATGTCGAACCTGCCTCGGCGGCTTCGGCATCGGCGGCCGCGCCCACATCGACACCCGTGTCGCCCGAACGCGAACTGCCGGCGATCAGCGTCAGCGCATCGGCGGCCGCCGATCCGACCGTCGGCTACCAGCCGCGCACCAGCAGCGTCGCCGGCGGCGACGACCGCCCGCTCAAGGAGATTCCGCAATCGGTCGCGGTGGTCAGCAGCAGCGTGATGCAGGACCAGCAGGCGCGCTCGCTCGACGACGTGCTCGGCAACATCAGCGGCGTCACGCAGACCAACACGCTCGGCGGCACGCGCGACGCGTTCATCAAGCGCGGTTTCGGCTCGAACAACGACGGTTCCGTGCTCGTCGACGGCGTGCGCACGCCGGTGCTGCACAGCTACCTCGCGACGATCGACCGCGTCGAAGTGCTGAAGGGCCCGGCTTCGCTGCTGTACGGAATGCAGGACCCGGGCGGCGTGATCAACCTCGTCACGCGCAAGCCGGAAGAGACATTCGGCGGCTCGATCTCGGCCTCGCGCACGAGCCACGGCGGCGGCAGCGCGCAGTTCGACCTGACCGGCCCGCTCGGCAAGCCGGGCCAGGTCGCGGGCGGCACGCTCGCGTTCCGGCTCACCGGCGAATACGACACGAGCCGCTACTGGCGCAGCTTCGGTCGCGAGCGCAACGCGCTGATCGCGCCCGCGCTATCGTGGCACGACGCGAACACGTCGATCGACGTCAGCTACCAGTACGTCGACTACACGACGCCGTTCGATCGCGGCACCGTGCTCGTGAACGGCCGCCCCGACGATGCGCTGCGCTATCGCCGCTACGAGGAGGCGTGGGCGCAAAGCAGCGGGATCCAGGAAACGCTGCGCGCGCGCGTCGAGCACCGCTTCTCCGACGCGTGGCGCATGCGCGCGACCTATGGCTGGGGCCGCGACCGCTACGATCAGTACATCACGCGCGCCACCGCGTTCAACAGCACGACCGGCGCGCTGTCGCGCTCGTCCGATGCGAACCTCGGGCGCAACGACTCCGACCAGATCGCGACGCTCGGCCTGCTCGGCAACCTGACGCTCGCGGGAATGAACCACTCGCTCTACATCGGCGGCGAATACGAGCGGCAACGCAGCTTCCGCGGCGACACGATCCGCGGCACGGCGACCAAGGGCTTCAATCTCTACGATCCCGTCTACGGCCTGCTCGCGCCCGGCGGCACGGCGAGCGCGAAGCAGAGCGATTCGCGGTCGTTGGTTCACACGTATTCGATGATCGTGCAGGACTCGGTGAAGATCACCGACCGGCTCACCGCGGTCGGCGGGCTGCGATGGGAGGACTGGCAGCAGGAATCGGGGATGGGGCGGCCGTTCGTGTTCGCCGATCGCTCGCACGGCAATGTGTGGCTGCCGCAGTTCGGGCTCGCGTATGCACTCACGCCGTCGCTCACCGCATACGCGAACGTCAGCCGCTCGTTCAAGCCGAACGTCGCATCGAATGTGGCGTCGCCGCTCGCGCCGGAATTCGGCCGCGTGCTGGAAGCCGGCCTGAAGTTCAACCTGAAGCCCGGCATCACCGGCACGCTCGCGGCCTACCAGATCGACAAGCGCAACGTCGCCGTGACCGTTGGCGACATCACGTCGACGATCGGCACCGCCCGCTCGCGCGGGATCGAACTCGACGTCGCGGGGCAACTCACGCGGCACCTGAGCCTGATCGGCAGCTACGCATATACGAACGCGAACGACCGCGACAGCAACACACCGCTCGTCAACGTCGCGCGCCACACCGGCAGCCTGTTCGCGGTGTACGACACGGCGATTGCAAACCTGCCCGGACGCTGGCGCTTCGGCGGCGGTGCGCGGCTCGTCGGTGCACGCCCCGGCGACACCGCGAACAGCTTCACGCTGCCCGGCTACGTGACCGTCGATGCGTTCGCGGCCTACGAGACGACGATCGGCAAGTTCCCGACGCGCATCCAGCTCAACGTGAAGAACCTGCTCGACAAGACCTACTATCCGTCGAGCAGCAGCAACCTGATCGTCGCGGTCGGCGAGCCGCGTCTCGTCACGCTGACGACGACGGTGTCGTTCTGACGCACCGTCGCACCTTCGTACCGGTCGGCCGAGGCCGCGCGACACACGCGACGTGCCCCGGCCGTCGACACGACACGGTAGGCAAGCCGCATCAGCCGCCCGCGAAATCGAGCAGGATCTTGCAGCTTTTCTCGGGATTGCGCTCCGCCATCTCGAACGCCTGCGCGACGTCGCGAAAGCCCACCTTGTGCGTGACGATGTGCTCGGGCTCGATCAGCCCGCGGGCAATCCAGTCGATCACCTGCGGGAACATCGCGCAGTTCAGCCGCGATGCGGCGAGCGTCAGTTCCTTCTTCGTCAGCTCCGCCTGCACGATCGCCGACGGCTCCGACGAAAACCCGAGCACGCCGATCCGGCCCGCCGGCGCGGCGATCCGCACGGCCTCCTCCAGAATCGACGGATGGCAGACCGCATCGAAGATCAGCGTCGGGCCGCCGTCGACGCCGCGCTGTTCCAGCGCGTCGGACAAGGACTCGACGCTCGTGTTGATGATCTCGTCCTCCGCCGCGCCGCACTTGCGCGCGAGCTGCAGTCGCGCGTCGAGCCGGTCGGTGATGAACGCGCGAATCCCGTACACGCGCTTGAGCACCTGCAGGATCGTCAGCCCGACGGTGCCGGCGCCATAGATCAGCGCGACATCGCCCGGCAGCACACCGGTGCGCGACGTCGCGTTCGCGGCTACCGCGAACGGTTCGACGATCGCCGCGCAGGTATCGGCGATCGCTTCCGGAATCCGGTATGCATTGCCGGCCGGCACGCACGTGTACTGGCTGAAGCCGCCGTCGCGATGCACGCCGAGCACGGTCAGGTGCCGGCACACGTTGCGCCGGCCAATCGTGCACGCATGACACTGCCCGCAGCTGATCACCGGATCGACCGCGACGGTCTCGCCGAGCCGCGCGGCGTCGACGCCCGCGCCGACCGACTCGATCGTGCCGACGAATTCATGGCCGATGATGCGCGGGTACGACACGAACGGATTCTTGCCGTGAAAGATGTGCAGGTCCGACCCGCAGATGCCCGCATAGCGCACCTTCACGCGCACTTCGCCGGCGGCGGGCGCGGGCAGCGGCACTTCACGCACGCCCATGCTGTTCGGACGATCGACAACGACGCTCAACATTTCGGTTCTCTCCTTCTGATCTTCGGCGCTCACCAGTTCCACATCGAGCCGTCGCGCAGCCGGGCGACCGGCAGGTACGCGCGCTCGTACGGATATTTCGCGGCCAGCGTCTCGTCGATGTCGACGCCGAGGCCCGGCACGTCGTCCATCACGAGGTAGCCGTCCTCGAAGCGGTAGTTGTGCGGAAACACTTCATCGGTCAGCGCGCTGTGCGGCATCAGTTCCTGGATGCCGAAGTTCGGCGCCCACAGTCCGAAGTTCACGGCCGCCGCCATGCAGACGGGCGACAGGTCGGTCGCGCCGTGGAAACCGGTGCGCACCTGGTACATCGCCGCGTAGTCGGCAATGCGCCGCACGTGCGTGATGCCGCCCGCATGCACGATGGTCGCGCGGATGTAGTCGATCAGCTGGTCGCGGATCAGGTCCTTGCAATCCCAGATCGAGTTGAACACCTCGCCGACCGCGAGCGGCGTCGTCGTGTGCTGGCGGATCAGGCGGAACGCGTCCTGGTTCTCCGCGGGCGTCGCATCCTCGAGCCAGAACAGCCGATGCGGCTCGAGATCGCGGCCGAGCCGCGCGGCCTCGATCGGCGTGAGCCGGTGATGCGCGTCGTGCAGCAGATGCGGCGCGTCGCCGACGGCGTCGCGCACCTTGCGGAACAGTTCCGGCGTGTGGCGCAGGTAGAGCGCAGTGTCCCACGGCTCCTCGGGCGGCAGCCCCTTTTCGGCGGGCTCGTACGCACCGGCCGTCTTGCCGACGCCGTACACCTTGTCGAGCCCCGGCACGCCGGACTGCACGCGGATCGCGCGATAGCCGGCCTCGATGTGCGCGCGCACCGCGTCGACCGCCTCCTCGTGATCGCGACCGTTCGCATGGCCGTACACCATCAGGCCGTCGCGGCTCTTGCCGCCGAGCAACTGATAGACGGGCATGCCGGCGAGCTTGCCCAGGATGTCCCACAGCGCCATGTCGATCGCGGCGATCGCCGTCATCGTCACGGGGCCGCGCCGCCAGTACGCGCCGCGATACAGGTATTGCCAGATGTCCTCGATGTTGCGCGGGTCGCGGCCGACGAGGCAAGGGAACACATGGTCTTCCAGGTACGCGCGCACCGCGAGTTCGCGCCCGTTGAGCGTTGCGTCGCCGAGGCCATGGACGCCTTCGTCGGTCACGATCTTCACCGTCACGAAGTTCCGGCCCGGACACGTGACGATGGTCTGCAAGCGTTCGATTTTCACTGCGCTCCCTCCAGCGGGCATTTCAGGTGTCAGTCGACAAAGTAATGGGGCGCGCGGCTACGCACGTCCGGCAGATGCGAGCCGATCCGGTCGACGTGCGACGCGACCGACGCGCCGAGCAGCGCCATGTTGCGTGACGCGATGTGCGCGAGGATCTGCTCGTGTTCCTGCAGCGCGCGGCGCGCGTGATCCTCGACGCGGTCGAGCAGCAGCCAGCGCACGCGATCGAACTGGCGCTTCATCGGCTGCAGCATTTCCCACACGTGCGGCCGGCCCGCGAACGCGAACATCCGGCCGTGCATCGCCTCGTCGAGCTCGAAGAACGCCTCGACGTCGCCGGCGGCCACCGCCTCGCGCTGCGCGTCGATGATCCGCGACAGCTCCGCGAGTTGCGCCGGCGTGATCTTCTGCGCGAGCTCGACGTGGTTCGCGCATTCCAGCGTGCTGCGCGCGAAGCGCCCTTCCTCGAGGATCGACACCGGAATCGGCGCGACCAGCGTGCCGACCTTGCGGATGATCTGCACGAGCCGCTCGTCGGCAAGCTGCGCGAACGCCTCGCGCACCGGCGTGCGGCTGACCTTGATCGTCGTGGAGATCACCGCCTCCGACAACGCGGTGCGCGGCGGCAGCGCGCCACGCACGATCGCGTGGCGCAGCAGCGCATGCACCTGCTCCGTATATGACCGGCTCTCGTCCAGCGAGAACCCCTGCAACGCCGTGACCACGACGTCCGCTTCTTCCAGTGCTGCCGTTTCGCTCATGGTTGCGATGAATCCGACTTGATATCGATAATTACCATGGTACATAAGCGGTCAAATTCAGGCGATCTAGCGTTTACACCGATAACTTCGCCGTCTTACTCGAAATAACCTGCATGCATTCCGCCATCTACCATGGTACAAACCGTTACCTATCGTCATGCCATCCGCCCCCGATTTCCTGCGCACCGCACCGCCCGGCACGCGCCACCCCGGTTATGACCGGCAGGCGGTCCGCACGGGCATCGTCCATCTCGGCCTCGGCGCGTTCCATCGCGCGCACCAGGCGCTGCACACCGAAACGGTGCTCGAACAGGGCGACCTCCGCTGGGGGATCGTGGGAGTCGAACTGCGGCGGCGCCATACCGTCGACCTGCTCGCCGCGCAGGATCATCTGTACACGGTGACCGAGCGCGACGGCCACGGCGCGCGCACGCGGATCGTCGGCGCGGTGCACGGCGCGCTGTTCGCGCCCGAATCGCTGCCCGCGCTGCTGGCGCTGATCGCCGATCCGGCCGTGTCGATCGTCAGCCTGACCGTCACCGAGAAAGGCTATTGCCGCCGCCCCGGCGGCGGGCTCGACGCCGACGATCCCGCGATTCGCCAGGATCTCGCGACGCCCGACACGCCGCGCACCGCGCTTGGCGTGATCGCGGCCGGCCTGCGCCTGCGGCCGGCCCATGCGCCGCTGACCGTCGTGTGCTGCGACAACATGACGTCGAACGGCGACACGCTGCGCGCGCTGCTGATCGACTACGCGGAACGCATCGACGGCGCGCTCGCGCGCCGCATCCGCGACGACGTCGCGTTTCCGAACAGCATGGTCGACCGGATCGTGCCGGCCGCGACGCCCGAATCGCTCGACTGGGCGCACACGCATCTCGGCGCGCCCGACGCGGCTGCGATCGTCTGCGAGCCGTTCTCGCAATGGGTGATCGAGGATCGCTTCGCCGGCCCGCGTCCGCGCTGGGAAGACGCCGGCGCGCACCTCGTCGGCGACGTGCGGCCCTATGAAACGATGAAGCTGCGGCTGCTGAACGGCTCGCATTCGGCGATCGCGTATGCGGGGCAGTTGCGCGGCCGCGCGACCGTGTCCGATGCGATGGCCGATCCGGCGATCGCGGCGCTCGTCGATGGCGTGATGACGCACGACCTGCTCGCGACCGTCGACGTGCCGTCCGGTTACGACGCGCGCGGCTATTGCGCGACGCTCGTGCAGCGCTTCCGCAATCCGACGCTCGCGCATCGCACCGAACAGATCGCGATGGACGGCACGCAGAAGGTGCCGCTGCGCTGGCTGCCGGCGCTCGGCGAAAGCGTGGCGGCCGGCGTCGAACGTCCGTATCTGGAACGCGCGCTCGCGCTGTGGCTGCACTACCTCGCGACCGCGCATGACGAATCGGGCCGGCCGCTCGCGATCAGCGATCCGCGCGCGGCCTCGCTCGGCGCGACGCTGTCGGCGGCCGGCGATGCCACCGGCGCGGTTCGTGCCGCACTCGGTAGCACCGCGCTCGCCGGTTCGATTGCATGGCCCGACGCGTTGATCGCGCGCGTCGGTGCGCATCTGTCGACGCTGCGCTCAAGCGGCACCGATGCGCTGCTCGCGCGATTGCACGCGCGCTGAACGACCGCTTACCCCGGTTCGCAGGAACCCTAAGCGAACCGCGCAATGCCCCTGCCCGCCGCGCTCCGTCACGACGCGGCGAACGATCGACAAGACAAGACATGACGGCCGGCTCACCGGCACGAAGGAGACAGACATGAAGCAGAAGTCGCAGGCGTGGTTCACGGTATTCCTGCTGTTCCTGGTGTACGGCATCAACTATCTCGATCGCGTCGCGCTGTCGATCGTCGCGCCGATCGTGCAGACCGATCTCGGCATCGACGCCGCGCGGATGGGCCTCGTGTTCAGCACGTTCTTCATCGGCTACGCGCTGTTCAATTTCATCGGCGGGCTCGCGTCCGACCGGCTCGGGCCGAAGCTCGTGTACGTGCTGTCGGTCGGGCTGTGGTCGATATTCTGCGGGATGACCGCGCTCACCGTCGGCTTCGTGAGCCTGCTGATCGTGCGGCTGCTGTTCGGCATGGCCGAAGGGCCGCTGTGCTCGGCCGCGAACAAGATGGTCAACAACTGGCTGCCGCGCGACGGCGCCGCGACCGCGATGGGCCTGCTCAGTGCCGGCTCGCCGCTCGGCGGCGCGATCGCCGGGCCGATCGTCGGCCTGCTGGCCGCGCAGTTCGGCTGGCGGCCGGCGTTCTGGATCGTGTGCGCGATCGGGCTCGCGTGGGCCGTCGTGTGGATGATGTCGACGTCGGACCGTCCGGCCACGCCGGCCGGCGATACAGCGGCCGCGGCCGCATCGCCCGCCGACGCGCCTGCCGCCATCGGCGCGGCAACGCCCGCGCACACGCTGTCGCACTATGTACGCCAGCCGCGCATCCTCGCGACGGCCGCCGCGTTCTTCAGCTACAACTACGTGCTGTTCTTCTTCCTGAGCTGGTTCCCGAGCTACCTCGTGCGTGCGCACCATCTGAACATCAAGGAGATGAGCATCGCGACCGTCGTGCCCTGGCTCGTCGGCACGGTCGGCCTCGCGTGCGGCGGCGCGATCTCGGATGCGCTGTACCGGCTCACCGGCAACCTGCTGCTGTCGCGCCAGATCGTGCTCGTCACCTGCCTGCTCGGCGCCGGCGCGTGCGTGGCCGTCGCGGGTGCCGTGCAGTCGACGCAAGGCGCGGTCGCGCTGATGTCGGTATCGCTGTTCTTCCTGTACGTGACGGGCGCGATCTACTGGGCGATCGTGCAGGACGTCGTGCATCCGGCGCGCGTCGGCGGCGTCAGCGGCTTCCTGCATTGCATGGGCAGCCTGTCGGGCGTGATCGGGCCGGCGGTTACCGGCTTCATCGTCGAGCGCAGCGGCTCGTTCGCGTCCGCGTTCGTGCTGGCCGGCGCGATCGCCCTCGCGGGCGCGGTGCTCGCCGGTGTGTTCGTGCGTAACGCGCGGCCGTCGGAGGTGCTGCGCGAGCGCACCGCGCACTGATCCTTTTCGGCTGGCGAAGGCCGCGCGGCGCCGCAGGAGTCGGCGCCGCGCGGCGTTTTTGTTTTGGCCAATCATCGGACCCTCGAATATCTCCCATCCGATATCGCGATTTCCGGGATCGATCGCGCGCCTCTAGACTGGCTACGCGATGGCGACGCATCGCCACGGCACGGCGATGCGGCACGCCCCCCACGAAAACGATATGGGAGAGTTCGATGTCCGACCGGCATGCGCGCCGCGGCGCGCTCAAGACACTCGGCCTCGCGGCCGGCACCGCGCTGCTCGGCGCCGCGCGCGCCGCCCAGGCGGCGACACCCGAAACCGGCACGCTGCTGGCCGGCGGCGCGACGCGCCTCGCCGACCTCACCCGCCGTCTCGCGGCCATACCGAGACGGCGCGACTTCAAGACGGTGCCGATGATCGTCGAGCATTCCGATCAATGGGACCACGCGGCGCTGATGGAAGTGCTCGGCTATCGCGGCGGCCCGAAGCAGGTGTGGGACAACACCGAGCTCGGCGGCCCGTGGCTGAACCTGATGCGCAATGCGCTGAACGCGCAGATCTGGGCGTTCGGTCATCCTGACTTCCTCGTCGTGTCGGCCACGCATGGCGCCGCGCATCTCGCGCTGTTCGACCAGGCCGCGTGGGACAAATACGGCCTCGCAAAATTCGCCGGCGCCGCATTCGCGACCAACACGCTGCTGGCCGCGAAACCCGCGCAATCGAAGGACGCGAACGATCACGAACTGCCCGACGGCGCGTTCTCGTCGCACGACAACAGCATCGCCGCGCTGCAGCAGCGCGGCGTCGTGTTCCTGTCGTGTCACAACGCGATCTGGGAGCTCGCGGAACGGCTCGACCGCGCGAACGCGAACCCGGACAAGCTGCCGCTCGACGCGCTCGCCGCCGACCTGACCAACCACGTGATGCCGTCGGCGATCGTCACGCCGGGCGCGGTCGGCACGCTGCCCGAGCTGCAGCACGCCGGTTTCACTTACGCGAAGTGAGGCGCGCCATGACACCGATCCGCACGCGTTCTCCATTGCGACGCCGCTGGCGCACGGCGCTGCATGCCGCGCTGGCCGCGCTTTGCTGCACGTCGGCGCTGTCGCTCGCCGCGCCCGGCGACACTTCAACCGGCGTCTTTCCGCCGTGGCAGGACGGCCGCAACAACGACGCGACCCACCACGGCCTCGAATTCACGGTGCCGCAGGTCGACGTGCTCGCCGATTTCCACGGCGACCTCACCGCGCCGAAGCTCGTGCTGTACGTCGGCGGCAACTACTTCTTCGCGATGGCGCCGCTCGTCGCGAAGTTCGAGGCCGACCATCCCGAATACCGCGGCCGCATCTACTGGGAAACGATCCCGCCCGGCCTGCTCGTGAAGCAGATTCACGCGGGCGGCACGATCACCGTCGGCAACATGACGTGGACGGTCAAGCCCGACGCGTATTTCGCGGGGCTCGGCAAGATCAACGACCTGGTCGCGGACGGCACGCTCGAAGGCCCGGCAGTACCCTACGTGACCAACCAGCTGACGATCATGGTGCGCGCCGGTAATCCGAAGCACATCGCGTCGCTGAGCGATCTCGCACGGCCCGACGTGAAGCTCGCGATGCCGAACCCGGCATTCGAAGGCGTCGCGCGGCAGATCCGCGCGTCGCTCGTGAAGGCCGGCGGCGATGCGCTCGCGCGCACCGTCTACGACGACAAGGTGCGTGCCGGCACGACCGAACTCACGCACATCCATCATCGGGAAACCGCGTTGTTCCTGATGCAGGGCCGTGCGGACGCCGGTGTGCTGTGGCAATCGGAAGCGGCGTTCCAGGAACAGGTCGGGCATCCGCTGATGCACATCGACATTCCGGCCGCGCACAATACGACGGCGATCTATGCGGGCGCGACGGTGAAGCACGCACCGCATCCGGAGGCCGCTCGCGCGTGGCTTGCGTTCATCCGGTCGCCGGATGCATTCCGGATTTTCGCGCGCTACGGCTTCGGGCAATACGACGCGACGGCCCCGGCGACGCAGCTTGCGCCACGGCAAGACCAGCCCGACGCGGGCTGACCGCACGGGTGCGCACACCACAAGACAGACAGCCAGGAGGGGACACGTGAACGATTCGGTCGACAACCCGCGACGCCGGTTCGCGCCACTGCTGCTCGCCGCGGCGGCACTGCTGACCGGCAATGCCCACGCGGACGACATCGCGCTCGGCAAGGCCATCGCCACCCAGGGCACGACGACGGGCGTGGCCGCCTGCATCGGCTGCCACGGCGCGCAGGGCGAAGGCAACGCGGCCGCCGGCTTCCCGCGCCTCGCCGGCACGCATGCCGCCTATCTTTCTGCTCAACTCGCCGCGTTCGCCGATGGCAGCCGCCAGAACCCGGTCATGCAGCCGCTCGCGAAACTGCTGTCGCCGCACGATCGCGACGTGGTCTCCGCGTACTTCGCGAGCCTGCCCGCGCCGCCCGCCATTGCCGCTTCCGACGCCGGGTCGATCGACCCGACGAACACCGGCGCGTGGCTCGCGACGCGCGGACGCTGGTCGCAAGGCCTGCCCGCGTGCGCGCAATGCCACGGTGCTGGCGGCCTTGGCGTGGGCACCGCGTTTCCGCCGCTCGCCGGCCAGCCGGCCGCGTACATCGCGGGCCAGCTGAACGGCTGGAAGCACGGCACGCGGGCGCCGGGCCCGATGGCACTGATGCCGATGATCGCCGGCAAGCTGTCCGACGCCGATATCGACGCGGTGGCCGCCTACTATGCGCGCGGCGGCGCCGCGAACGGAGAAAAGCAATGATCGACCGCACGAAGCTGATCCGCGGCGCGCGTGCCGCGCTGCTCGGCGCGGCCTGGATGCCCGCGCTCGCCGGCGCGGCCGCGCCGCAGGACGCACCGGCAGCCGCTTCCGCGTCCGCTGCGGGGGCCGCCCTTCCCGCTGCGACGGCGAAGCCGTTCGCGCCGCCCGCCGAATCCGCGATACCCGCCGACGAGTTCGGCAAGACCGTGAAGCTCGGCGAGCAGATCTTTCTGCACACGCCCGCGTACGCGGGCAAGTACGTCGGCAACAAGCTGACCTGCGCGAGCTGCCACCTCGACGCGGGCCGCCGGCCCGATTCGGGCCCGATGTGGGCCGCGTACCTGCTGTACCCGGCCTACCGCAGCAAGAACGGCCACGTGAACACGTTCGCCGAACGCCTGCAGGGTTGCTTCAAATACAGCATGAACGGCAAGGCGCCGCTGGCCGGCGACCCGATCCTCGTTGCGCTCGAAACCTATTCGTACTGGCTCGCGAAGGGCGCGCCGGTCGGCACGAAGCTGCCCGGGCAGGGTTTCCCGAAACTGCCGCCGCCCGCGCAGAAGGCGGACTACGCGCGCGGCGCCGCCGTCTACACGCAGCATTGCGCGCTGTGTCACGGCACGGATGGGCAGGGGCAGTCGAGCGGCGGCAAGCCGGTCTTTCCGGCGCTCTGGGGCGCGCGCTCGTTCAACTGGGGCGCGGGGATGGGCGACATCCGCAACGCGGCCGGCTTCGTGAAGGCCAACATGCCGCTCGGGCTCGGCGGCACGCTGACCGATCAGGAAGCGTGGGACGTCGCGACCTTCATGGACAGCCACGAACGTCCGCAGGACCCGCGTTTCACCGGCTCGGTGAAGGACACGCGCGCGAAATTCCACGACTCGCCCGACTCGATGTACGGGCGCGAGGTGAACGGCCGCGTGCTCGGCGCGCCATGACACCTGGCCAGCCCGAGCGGCGCGGCCCGCGCGATCACGGATGCCAGCGATACACGACGAGGCTCGACCCGTTGTAGTTGTCCTTCGTGATCACGTACTCGCCGGTCGAGCGCAGGTAAGCGCGAATGCCGTACATCGAGTCGACGTCGTTGCCGACGTCCATGGCCGGCGTGTTCGAGTTCGTCAGCGTGGTGACGAGGCTGCCGGTGTTCAGGTCGAACACGTCGACGTTCGGCACCGTGTGCACGTAGCCGACGAACAGATAGTGGCCGGCCGCCGCCATCGATTTCGGATTCGCGCTCGTCAGGTTGATCGCGACGTTGGGCGTGGTCGTGTTGCCGGCCTTCCAGCCGCGATACACCTCGATGTGCCCGTTCATCGCGGTCCAGTCCCAGCTGCCCGAGATGCCCTGCGCGAGAATCATCGTGTCGCTGTCGGCCTGGTAGATGATCCGCGTGAGCGGCAGCACGGTGCGCGGAATCGGAATCTGCACCGGCTTGCCCCACGTCGGTTTTCCGCTCGCGTCGAAACCCGTCATCGGATAGTGCGAGATGTTGTTGGTGCGATCGAGCCCGGCCCACACGTCGCCGTTGTCGTCGAGCGAGAAGCCGGCCGTCACCTGCAGCGTCGTGTTGAACGGCTTGCCGGGTATCGAGCCGTCCGGAATCGCGATATAGCCGCTCGCGTTGCTGAAGTGATAGACGTTGTAGTTACCCGGGTTCTGCCCGGTCGCGACGAGCATCCGGGTGCCCTTTACCAGCGCGAGCTGGCCGAAATGCTGGCCGCGCTGGTAGTCGTTCATGTCGAGGCGCGGATCCTTTGGATAGGTGAACGGATCGATCGTGTTCGCGACGAACGTGCCGCCCGCCGTGCCGGTGTACACGTTGTTGCCGCTGTAGAAGAACGCGCCGTCGGTCGCCGGATCGGGCGCGGCGGCGGCCTCGAAGTTCAGCGCCTGCAGCTTCCATTGCAGCATGCCCGTCGGGCTGTACGAATGGAGGTCGGTGCTGCCGTTGCGCCCGAGATCCCAGCCGCCGCCCCACGCGTTGTTCAGCACGTACAGGTTGCCGGCCGCGTCCTTGCCGATGCCCGCGACGCGCGTGAAGCGCTTGTCGCCGACCTGCCCCTTGATGCCCGACGTCGTGTCGAGATAGCCGCCCTGCACGCCGAACGTGCCGACCTGCACGGGCTGGCCCACGAGCGTGTAGATCTTGACGTTCATGTCGGGGCCTTCGTCGCCCACCAGCAACTGCCCGCTCAACGCATCGAAATACAGCGACGCCGGCCGCGCGCGGGCCGCCATCTGGATCGTGTTCATCGCCGTGCCCGTCGGGCTGAACTGCGCGACGACGCCCGCGCTCTTGCGCGCGACCCACAGGTTGCCTGCCGCGTCGAGCGTCAGCGCGCCGGGCCCCGATACGCCGATGTCGCGCTGCCACACGCCGTCCGTCGTATAGACGCGCACGCGGTTGCCGTAGAAGTCGCTCACGTACAGCAGGTTGCCGGTCGTCGCGAGGCCGGTGATCACGTCCGCGTACTGGATGCCCGTCCACGTGCTGACCGGAATGCGCAAGTCGCGCTGGTTCGTGCTGCGGTTGTAGCGGCCGACCGAGCCGCTGCCGAACGTGCGGTTGTAGCCGAGCGCGACGAACAGCGAGTTCGCGTTGCCGGTGATCGCGCCGCCCTGGAACTCGTCATGGATGCCGATCGTGCCGAGCGTCTGCCCGTTCTGGTAGATCGCGACGCCGCCCGCGTTCTCGTCCCAGCGCGACGACGTGTAGATCACGCCCTCCGGGGCCACCCACAGCGAGCGGGCGCCGTTGCCGACGTGCGCGGCGAGCGTGCCGAACGTGTTCGCGAGCCAGTCCGTCGTGTATTGCGCTTGTGCGTGACTGACCGGTGCCAGCATTGTCATGCACAATCCAAGCAATGCCGCGCGAATTTGTTTCGATAACATGAATGATGCTCCCGGACGATCGTTTTTCGACACTCTAATTCGCCGCGTATGAAATATTGGTGATTTTTTCAAAAGCCGGTTCAATTCCACTGCGAATGATTCATTACATTCCCTTACCGGGAAAAACGGATTGGACGGCGCCGCGACATGCCGGGACCAGCACCGCAAATCCCCCGTCAGACAGCGCTGTCGCGATCCGTCATTGCCGGTACTTTGTTCCGAGTTTCCCAATGCAAGCACGTCATTTTTTCTGATGCGCATGCATTGATTTTCATTACCGGCAACTCGATTCAATGATTACAAATCGAAATTGAAATGAAAGAGAAAAAATATTATCCGGCTCATGCTGCATTGCCGGGGAAATCCTGAAGATCTGAAATAAGGCGATGCACGACGAAACGCCGTTGCCGATGAGGAAGGAGATAAAGACGAGCCGGGCGTGCGGCGAAGGATGATGCGGGCCGTGGCAAACGAAGAAGGTCGCACACCGGCCGGGTATGCGGCCGGCGGCCCGCATCGCGCACGGCCGCCGGTCACATGCGTGACGTCAGAACTTCTGGCGCAGGCCGAGGCTGACGATCGCCTGCGATCGCGAGTCGGACGAGTGGCCGTTCGCCTTGTCCGACACCGATGCTGTCGCGGCCACCGGCCGGCCCAGCGCGTCGAGCGTCGTGCCGGACGCATGCTGATACGCGCCGAGCAGGTACACGCTGGTGCGCTTCGACAGGTCGTAGACCGCGCCGAGCGTGACGTTGTGATATTGCGCACGGTTGTCGATGCCGTCCACGTCGCTGCCTCGCGTATAGCTGTAGCCCGCGAACAGCTGCGTCTGCGGCTGCACGTTCCAGCGCGTGAACACACCCGCGACATTGAAGGTCGCATGGCCGCTGAACAGCGACTGGGCACCGCTGCGGTACTGCACGTTGCTGTAGTTCACGCCGACCACGGCCGGGCCGAAATCGTACGTCGCGCCGGTCGCGATGACCTGCTGCGACTGCGCGCTCGCATAGCCCTCGTTGATCGACGAGTTGAACAGGCCGTCGTCGGTGCTCCGCCACTTGCCCGTCGTCGGGTCGGTCGCGCCCGTCTTGCTGTTGTCCGAGCGCTCGTAGCCGACGCCCACGCGCAGCGGCCCCGCCGCGTATGCCGCGCCGACGCTCCACGTGTTGCGCTGCTTCATGCTGCCCGGCTGGCCGCCAAAGCCGTACAGCGCACCGAACGTGAAGCCCGAGTAGTTCGCGCTCGTGTACTTGATCGCGCTGTCGACGCGCGCGGTCTGGTCGAGATCGTCGATGTCGCCCGGGTGCGCGCCGAAGCCGCCGATGAACGACGACGGGCCGACCGGGCTCACGAAGTCGTCGAGCGACGTGTACTGGCGGCCGAGCGTGATCGTGCCGTAGCGGTCGCTGCCGACGCCGACGAACGCCTGACGGCCGAACTGGCGACCGCCCTGGCCCGACGTGCCGTTGGTGATGTCGAACCCGTTCTCGAGCACGAACAGCGCGCGCATCCCGCCGCCGAGATCCTCGGAACCCTTGATGCCCCAGCGGCTGCCGGACAGGTTGCCGGTCGTCAGGCCGACGTCCGATTGCCCGGTATAGGCACCCGGCGAGCCGACCCGTTCGTTGCTGCGATAGGTCACGCCCGCGTCGACGATGCCGTACAGCGTGACGGAGCTTTGCGCGAATGCGATGCCCGCGAGCGAGAGCAGCAGCGGTGCTGCGATCAGTTGCTTGTTCATGGTTTCAGCGTCTCCGGGTGGTGAACCCGTTGTTCTATGCGAGTAGCACGTGCGGTCGGCGAGATCCGCCGGCATTGCGAGGCCGGCGGCGCCCGCACGCGGGAACGCACGCGCGACACGCGCGCGCGACGTCGCGGCCAGCATGCCCGCCGCGGCCGCCATGGTAGTTGGAACCGGTTCCGGTCGATAGCGCAATAATGAAAACAGCTTCTTGCCAATATCGAGATAATCGGGCGAATCGGGCGGGCGGCGAACCTCCCTGTACAGCCCGGGGCCGCGCGCCCGATAATCGAGCGCGCACCTGCCACCGGGAGCCTCCGTCATGCATGAAATGCCCCTGCTGATCTTCGCCGCCGTCGCGTTCGTCGGGATCGCGACGCCCGGCCCGGCCGTGCTGCTCGCGCTGCACCGGCGTGATGCCGCGTTGGGGGCATCGGCATGCGCGCCGCATCGTTCGCGACGACTACCCGATGAGAATCGCCGCGCCACCCCGCTCCGGCTTCCCCGGCCTGTCTCTCCGGCAGCTCGACCGCACGGACCTCGACGCGTGGTACGCATACCTGTCGAACCCCGACGTCGTCCGGCACACGAGCTGGAACCTGCATTCGCGCGACGATCTGCTGCCGCTGTTCGACGGCATCGAATCGGTCCAGCAGGATTCGATTCGGCGTCTCGCGATCGTCGATGACGCATCGGGCGCGCTCGCCGGGACGATCGGACTGCATACGGTGTCCACCGCGAACCGGTCGGCCGAGATCGCATACGACCTCGCGCCGTCGCACTGGGGGCGCGGCATCGCGAGCGCGCTGTGCGCGAGCGTCACCGCGTGGGCGTTCGCCGAAGGCGGCTTCGTGCGCATCCAGGGCATCGTGCTGACCAGCAACGCCGGCTCCGCGCGCGTGCTGCAAAAATGCGGCTACCGCTTCGAAGGGTTGCTGCGCGCATACCGGATCGTGCGCGGCGTGCCGGGTGATTTCGCGATGTACGCGCGCCTCGCGACCGACTGACGCGCAGGCCGGCTGACGAGCCGACACTCGACACGCGCCATGCGTGCGCCGTCGTCGATGCGATTGGACGATCCGCGCCGAATTCGCGACAATCGCCATTCCCCGCATCGACTTCTTCACCATGAAAATCGCCGCGCTGTCCGACATCCACGGCAACCTCGCCGCGCTCGACGCGGTGCTCGACGACGTGCGCCGCCGCGGCGCCGACGTGATCGTCAACCTCGGCGACATCGTGTCGGGCGCGCTCCATCCGGCCGAAACGGCCGACCGCCTGATCGCGCTCGACCTGCCGACCATCAAGGGCAATCACGAGCGGCAACTGCTGACCGGCGATCGCGAAGCGATGCGGCTGTCCGACCGCTGGGCGCACGACACGCTGCGCGACGGCCACCGCACGTGGATCGCCGCGCTGCCCGAACGCCTGACGCTCTGCGACGACGTGCTGATGGTGCACGGCACGCCCGCCAACGACCTCGTCTATTTCCTCGAAACGGTGACGCCCGACGGCTGCCGCGCGGCGACGCCCGATGAAATCGCGCAGCGCGCGGGCGACGAGCCGGCGTCGCTGATCCTGTGCGGCCATACGCATGTGCCGCGCATCGCGAAGCTCGACGACGGCCGGCTGATCGTCAACCCGGGCAGCGTCGGACTGCAGGCGTACACCGACGATCAACCGCATCCGCACCGGATCGAAACGGGTTCGCCGCATGCGCGCTATGCGATGGTGTCGCGCACGCCGGCCGGCTGGCACGCCGAGTTCCATGCGGTCGAATACGACTGGCATACGGCCGCCGCCACCGCGGCAGCGCGCGGCCGCGACGACTGGACCGTCGCGCTGCGCACCGGCCGGTGCTGACGCAGCATCGCGCCTCGTTCAACCTGCTTCGTTCACCCGAGAACCTCCCCGTCATGCCCGTTCCGTCACAACTGCTCTTCCTGCCTGGTGCGTCGGGCAGCACCGCGTTCTGGCAACCGCTCGCGAGCCACCTCGCGCATCCGGCCGAGCGACGGATCGTCGGCTATCCGGGCTTCGGCGACACACCGCGCGATCCGGCCGTCGACGACTTCGACGGCCTCGTGCGCCAAGTGCTGAGCGCGATCGACCGGCCGACCGCCGTGATCGCGCAATCGATGGGCGGCGTGATCGCGATGCGCGCGGCACTCGAACGTGCGGCGCTCGTCACACACCTGGTGCTGACGGTCACGTCGGGCGGTCTCGACATGGAAGGGCTCGGCGCGCAGGACTGGCGCGCCGGCTTCGCGGAAGCGAACCCGCAGTTGCCCGACTGGTTCCTGACGTTTCGCGCCGACCTGTCGCAGGACATCGGCCGCATCGCGCAGCCAACGCTGCTGCTGTGGGGTGACGACGATCCGATCAGCCCCGTCGCGGCCGGCCGGCGCCTGCTCGAACGGCTGCCCGATGCACAGCTGCATGTGGTACCGGGCGGCCGTCACGATCTCGCGGCAGTGCATGCGGAAACGCTCGCGCCGCTCGTCGACGCGCATTTGCAGCGCGTGTGACGCGGCCTGCTTCAACGCGAAGCCCGCGACACGCCTGACGGTGCCGCGCGCGGCATCGCGTCACTCGTCATGCCGCATTCACCAGCGTCAACCGCGCTTCGAGGCCGCCGCCATCCGGCCGGTTGCGCAACGTGAGCGTGCCGCCCATCGCGAGCGCAAGCTGCCGCGCGATCGCAAGGCCGAGCCCCGTGCCGCCCGTCTCGCGATTGCGCGACGTCTCCACGCGCCGGAACGGTTCGAACACCGCGTCGAGTTGATCCTCCGGAATGCCCGGCCCGCGGTCGCGCACCGCAATGACCGCGCCGCCTCCCGGCGCCGCCTGCACGTCGATCTCGGCCGCGCCCGCGAACTTCAGCGCGTTGTCGACGAGGTTGCCGACGATCCGGCGCAGCGCCTTCGGCCGCGTGACGAGCGCGAGCGGCCCGCCGCCATGCAGCGCGACATCCTGCCCCGCATCCGTGTAATCGCACACGATGCTGTCGAGCAGCGCATCGAGATCGATGCGGCGCGCGGCCTCTTCCGTGCCGTGCAGCGTGCGCGCATACGCGACGCCTTCCTTCACCAGATGCTCCATCTCGAGCAGGTCCTGGCGCAGCTTCGCGCCCTGCACGTCGTCGTCCATCGTGTCGACCCGCAGCCGCATCCGCGTGATCGGCGTCTGCAGGTCGTGCGAGATCGACGCGAGGATCTGCATGCGTTCGGCCATGTACTGCGCGATGCGGTCCTGCATCGCATTGAACGCCCGCGCGGCGCGCGCGACTTCGGACGGCCCGTCCTCGTTCAGGCGTTCGCCCTTCAGGTCGGGGCCGAGCGCGTCCGCCGCCTGCGCGAGCTGGTTCAGCGGCCGCGTCGCGAGCCGCACCGCGAGCCAGCAGCATGCGGCCAGCACCGCGAGCTGCAGCGCGAGGACGTAAGGCAGCCAGCCCGACAGCGGCACTGTCGACATCGGGTGGATGTCGATCGTCAGCGGCGAGCCGTCGGTCAGGCGCAGATGCACCTGCAGATGCTCGCGATCGCCGGGGAGCGCGTTCGCGGTCAGCGGGTAGTCGCCGCCGATGCCGTCCGAGATCGACCGCTCGACACGCGCCGACAGCCGCGCCTCCGGCGGCGTGCCCGTCTCGCCGGGCCCGAGGATGAACGCGTAGCTGCGCCGTGCGAGACGCGGCAGCCACGCGGCGCGCTGGTCGGGCGGCAGGTGGTCGAGCAGCGCGACCGAACTCGCGACCTCGCGCTCGATGTAGCCCATCATCAGGTTGGTGGTCGCCTGGTCGCGCTCGGTCACCGTGAGCCAGAACGACAGTGTCTGGGCGAGCGCGAGGCCCACGCACAGGATCAGCGCGAGCCGTGCGAACAGCGAGCGCGGCCAGTGCCACAAGGTGCGCGCGCTCATGCGTCGCCTTCGACGGCGGTGACGGCCGACGAGAACACGTAGCCCTCGTTGCGCAGCGTCTTGATGTAGCGCGGCTCGCGCGCGCCGTCGCGCAGCCGCTGCCGCAGCCGGCTCACGAGCAGGTCGATCGACCGGTCGAACGGATCGGACTGCCGGCCCTGCGTAAGGTTGAGCAGCTGGTCGCGCGTCAGCACGCGCTGCGGATTGTCGAGGAACACGCGCAGCAGCCGGTACTCGGCGCCGCTCAGCGCGACCAGCGTGCCCTCGGTGTCGAGCAGGTGACGCCCCGTCGTGTCGAGCCGCCATTCGCCGAACGCGAGCATCGCGGCCGTCTCCGACACCTGCATGCCGGGCGGCAGCATGCGCGCGCGGCGCAGCACCGAGCGGATCCGCGCGAGCAGCTCGCGCACCGCGAACGGTTTCGCGAGATAGTCGTCGGCACCCATCTCGAGGCCGATGATGCGGTCGGTTTCCTCGCCGCGCGCGGTCAGCATCAACACCGGCACCGTGCGGAACTTGCCGGCGCGCAGATCGCGGCACAGCGTGAGGCCGTCCTCGCCGGGCAGCATCAGGTCGAGCACAATCAGGTCGGGCGCGCCGTCGTCGAGCACGTTGCGCATCTCGCGGCCGTTCGCGGCGAGCGACACGCGCATGCCGTTCTTCTCCAGATAGTCCGCGATCAGTTCGCGGATCGCGCGATCGTCGTCGACGATCAGTACGTGGTCGATCTTGTCCATGAGGCGGTGTCGTTGGCGTGAGGTTCCGGCTGGCGATGCCCGCATTTATACCGCACCGCGGGCGCGCGCTTGTATCCCAATGTATCGCGTCGCCGTGACGACACACAACATTGCACACGCGCGGCTTGCCGGACACATCGCAGATACGTCGGCGCGGCCCAATGAGGGCTGTCGAAACCTGTCCGGCCGACGCACGCGCGCGGCGGCCGACCGAACTGGAGAACCGCCATGCCGACCAGACTCAAGACCGCCGCCCTCGTGATCGCCCTCGCCGCCACGGCCGGGCTCGCCGCGTTCGCCGGCACCCGCGACGACGCGGGCATGACCGCCTCGCTGGCCGGCACGCCGGCACCCGACTTCACCGGCATCGAGCGCTGGCACAACAGCGCGCCGCTCAAGCTCGACCAGCTGCGCGGCAAGGTCGTGCTGGTCGATTTCTGGACGTATTCGTGCATCAACTGCATTCACACGATTCCGTACGTGAACGACTGGTACCGGAAGTACCGCGACCAGGGGCTCGTCGTGGTGGGCGTGCATACGCCCGAGTATCCGTTCGAACGCGATGCGAAGAACGTCGCCGATGCGGTCAAGCGCTTCGGCATCCAGTATCCGGTCGCGCAGGACAACCGCTACGATACGTGGCGCGCGTACGGCAACCAGTACTGGCCCGCGCTTTATCTGATCGACGCGAACGGGAAGGTCGTGTATACGCGGTACGGCGAGGGCGGGTATGACAAGACGGAAGCGGCGATCCGCGGGGCGCTGGCGCAGGCGGGGGAAGGCGGAAAACGAACGCAATAGATCGCCAGATCAGCACTGGGGAAACAGCGAAAACTCCTCGGATTCATATCCCGCAACATGTGGTTTTCCCCACGACAGTTGCTGATTCGAACATGTCGTTTCAAGGAGCCCTATCAATATCGAGATGCGCTATCGCGCCATGCGGCTACGATGACGGCTTTCCGAGAGGGCCGATCAATGAAATGAAGAATTGCAGTCGTTGGCGATAGTCTTTCGAGTGGCGGGAACGTTAACCCATACGACGGTCCGCCGTTCGTTGTACATGGGCACCAAGCGGCCCTGATTGGGGGTAACGCATTCTGCACCGCGTGCCAAAGCGTCGGCACCATCGCGAAGACAGGGGGCCCATACCGAATCAAGTTCCGGGGTGAGGTCGCGCTGGATAACGATGTCGTCATGTGCGGCTGCGCAACTCCGCCGCACATCGTTGCACTGCTTGCCGGCGAAGCCTGGTGCAATGATGGAATAAAGGGTCTCGGGGAAGTCGTTTCGAGCCGCACGCTAACGGGTGAGATCGTATCGGTCAGGAAAGGCACTTTCGACGAGCGGGTGAGGGCGACCAAGGAGGTAACGGAAGGGTTGCCCTACTATATCGAAACCGCTGACGGTCGTATGCATTTTGGGCGTCTTGACGCAAGCGGCAAACTACCCCGTATCCATACCGGAGACGAGGCAAGCGATTACACCGTCTACTGGGGCGATGACGCGCTCTCGAAGCAAACGGGGAGTATTTGATGCCACATACCGGCCCCACAAAAGTTCGCACTACCAACACCAAAGGTTCAGAGAAATAGGTGCCATTGGCCGGCGTCACCTTCAAAGAGCTTTGGGACAACTACCCGTCCGGCAATCCGTACGACAACCCAGCGTATACCAATCAATGCGCCATTCGCGTCAGCGTTACTCTGCACCGCGTCGGTGTCGGAATGAAATCGTTCAATGCAAAGAACGTCAGACCGATGTCGGGCGCAAAGACGATCGGCCGTATCCTGCTTGACGGGAAACCCACGGCGACACGCGCTGATGAGCTGGGCGCATGGTTGCAGCTACAGCCGTTCGCAGGTCTTCCCAAAGCCGAAAACATTACCGGGGAGGATTGGGAGGCGAAGGTCAAAGGCCGCACCGGTATCATCCAGTTCTCTCGGTACTGGACACGCAGCGGCGAATCAACCGAGAACGCGAGTGGCGGCCACATTGATCTGTGGAACGGATCGCGCTTGACAGTCAGCGGATTTTGGAGCGGGTTCGCGACATGGGGGCGTTATTTAGGCGCCAGGTCTGTTCGTCAGGGGGCGACCATACTCGGCGACGCATCGTATTCTGATCTTGCCGGCTCGAAGCAAATCTTATTTTGGGAAATCAAGTGAAACGGCTTGCGATATCGCTCTGCGGCTTTTTGTTCGGGCTGCTGGTCGCATGGGTATTTGTCTATGCGCTCAGCCGCGTTCACTTGGTCAAACCTGACCATATCGCCACAGGCTGCCATGAACTGGACAAATGCCCGACGCCGTGGTGGATTGCACCGGTATTGATTTTGTATTTTTTTGGTCCCGCGATCGCTTTCGGCACGCTCAACGCCGTTGCCTGGAAGCGTTGGCGCACTAGAACATGGGCACTGTGGAGTGCCGCGATTCTCTTCGTGACCGCCGCCCTCTATATTGTCGATTACGTCATGAAATGAATCGCCTGACCTGTACGACACATGCCGGCTTCCTTCACCGGCATGTGTTCTGCCCTACAAGGTTCGGACGCGTCGAGGAGAACCCGTCTGCGCATAAGCGACATTTGCGCGGTGTTGTGGTCCAGGCGAGGAGCCCCTCACCGCGCGACCGCAAGATTATTCATTCTTGCGGTCCGCCTCCGCCAGCATCGCCTCGCCGATCGCGAGATTGCCGTCCGCGATCAGCGCATCGCCCGCGCCGCGAATATCCTCGACCGCCTTGTTCTGCCCGAGCTTGCGCTTGCCGATGAGCCGCGTGATCTCGATCTGCAGCCCGACGATCGATTGCAGCATCGTGTCGAGATACTCCTTCGGCGCGTCGGCCATCTTCCACGGCGCCGGCTGCGATGCCTCGTGCGTGCGCGTCAGCCGCGCGACCACGCCGCGCACGAACTTCTCGTCGTCGCGCACGGTGACGCGACCGTGCGCATGCACGACCACGTAGTTCCACGTCGGCACCTGCCGATGCGCGACGTGCTTGCTCGGGTACCAGTTCGGGGAGATGTACGCGTCGCCCGCGCGGAAGATCACGAGCACTTCGTCCCCGTTCGCGACCGCCTGCCAGACCGGATTCGCGCGCGCGACGTGCGCATGCAGCTCGCCGAGGCCGCCGTCGCCCGGCAGCAGTTCGAACGGGAGGTGATTCGCGTCGAGCCCGCCCTTCCCGTGCGTGACCAGGGTGCCGAACGGATGCTGGACGATCAGTTCGCGCAGCACGTCGGGACGGGATTCGGCGAAATCGGCGGGGACATACATTGCGGCTCCACGATCGGACAGGGTTCGGAAGGAACGGGCCGGAAACCGGCCCGCCATCTGCGGATTGTGATCGCTAACTGGTTTATGCTGTAGAGCCGGTTTAGAACAATTTAAGCAGACCAGAATCATGGCCAGAACCGCCCGGATCGTCGAAATCCCGTCGCTCGGCGCGCTCGACCGCGCAGCCGGCGACCTGAGCCGCCAGCTCGCGCAGGCGTTGCGCGACGCGGTGCGCCGCGGCGACATGCGGCCCGGCGACACGCTGCCGTCCACGCGGCTGCTCGCGGCATCGCTCCAGGTCGCGCGCGGCACCGTCGTCGACGCGTATGCGCAGCTCGGCGCCGAAGGCTTCCTGGAATCGCGCGGCGGCGCCGGCACGCGGGTCGCGAACGCGCTGGCGGAGCCGTCGCCGCCGGCTGGCGAACCACCCGCCGCCCGCCAGCGCGCCGCACACGCCGGCCTCCCCGAACCGGCCGCGACGTTCGCGCGGATCGCCCATGAATTCCGTCCGCTGCCGGCCGCACCGTTCGCGATCTCGGTGCCGGTCGGGCTCACCGCGCCCGACGACATCTGGCGCCGGCTCGGCAACCGCCTGCGCGCCCGCGGCGCCGGCGCGCCGTCCGGTTATGCGGATCCGCAAGGCGCGTTGCCGCTGCGCGAAGCGATCGCCGATTACGTGCGCCGCTCGCGCTCGGTGCGCTGCAGCGCCGATCAGGTCGTCATCACGAGCGGCACGCAACAGGGGCTGCACCTCGCGAGCCAGGTACTGCTCGGCCCGAACGATCGCGCGTGGGTCGAGAATCCCGCCTATCGCGGCATCACCGCGCTGCTCGAGAGCACCGGGCGGCGCGACGCGATGGTCCGCGTGCCGGTCGACGCGGACGGCATCGACGTCGAGGCCGGCATCCGTCTCGCACCGGACGCTCGCGCGGCGTTCGTCACGCCGTCGCACCAGTACCCGCTCGGCATGCCGATGAGCATGGCGCGGCGCAATGCGCTGCTCGGCTGGGCACGCACGCATCGCGCGTGGGTGGTCGAGGACGATTACGACAGCGAGCTGCGCTACGAAGGCTATCCGTTTCCGTCGCTGCAGGGGCTCGATCCCGACCGCGTGGTGTATCTCGGCACGTTCAGCAAGATCCTGTTCCCGTCGCTGCGGCTTGGCTACGTAATCGCGCCCGCCGACCTCGTACCCGCGATCTGCGGCGCGCGCGTGCTGATGGATCGCCACGCGCCGACCGCCGAGCAGCACGTGCTCGCCGCCTTCATCGCGGAAGGCCATCTCGATCGCCACATTCGCCGCGTGCGCGGCGTCTACGCGGAACAGCGCGCGCTGCTGATCGACACGCTCGGCGCGCGGCTGCCGCGCGAGCGCGCGTGGGTGCAGCCGGGCGATCAGGGGATGCACGTCGTGCTGTGGCTCGCGGCAGGGATCGACGATCTCGACGTGGTGGCGCGCGCCGCACAGGCGGGCGTGGCGGTGCGCGCGGTGTCGCCGATGTTCGCGCCGGGCACCGCGCGTCCGGGCCTCGTGCTCGGCTTCGGCGGGTTCGATCGCGCAAGGATGGAAGCGGCCGCGCAGCGGCTCGCGGATGTCGTGGGCGAAGCGGCCGGCGCCGATTCATCAGATGAATCGCGGCGGCGCATGCGACCAAAGGTTGTCCGCGGGCAACAAACGTAATCGTCTGTAACTCCTGCAAGAAAACGGGCTTTTTGGCCACAGGCAACGCCGCGCGGTTTGCTAGGATCGCGCCTTTTCCGATCGCGCTCCCGCCGCCGTGAACCGCTTCGTGCCGTTTCTTCACAACCTGTGGCTTCGCTGCCGTGACGGCGCCCGCGCGCTGGGCGCCGGCGCATTGCATCGCCTGCGCCATCCGACCCGCCGCGGCGTCGCGCTGACGCTTGCCGCGATACCGCTGCTCGGCCTGCTGGTCCTGCTCGCGTTCGTTCCGTTCACGCCCAGCATCGGCGACATCCGCAAGGCGCGCATCGACCGACCCGCGCGCGTGCTGTCGGCCGACGGGCAGCTGATCGCCGAGTTCCGGCCCGTCAACCGCGAATGGGTGCCGCTCAAGCAGATCTCGCCACACATGGTCGACGCGCTGATCGCGACCGAGGACCATCGCTTCTACGCGCATCACGGCATCGACTGGCGCCGCACGCTCGCGGCCGGGCTGCATACGTTCTCGGGCAGCCGCCAGGGCGGCTCGACGATCACGCAGCAGCTCGCGCGCAACCTGTATCCGGACGAAGTCGGCCGCGCGCCGACGCTCACGCGCAAGATGAAGGAGCTGATCACCGCGTTCAAGATCGAGACGGTGTACAGCAAGGACGAGATCCTCGAGACCTACCTGAACACCGTGCCGTTCCTGTACAACGCGTACGGCGTCGAAATGGCCGCGCGTACTTATTTCGGCAAATCGGCGGACCAGCTCGACATCGTCGAAAGCGCGACGCTCGTCGGGATGCTGAAGGGCAACAGCTACTACAACCCGGTGCTGAATCCGGAGCGCGCCGTCCAGCGCCGCAACATCGTGCTCGCGCGGATGGCCGCGATGGGCATGCTGTCGCCGCGGCAGCTCGCGCAATTGCAGCGCCGGCCGCTGCGTGTCGACTTCGAGCCGCAGGCCGCGCAGCCGGGCCCCGCCCCGCACTTCGCGGTGCAGTTGCGCAAGTGGCTGATCGCCTGGGCCGACCGCAACAACTACGATCTCTACTCGGACGGCCTCGTCGTGCGCACGACACTCGATGCGCAGTTGCAGGACATGGCGACGCAAGCGCTGACGCAGCAAACCGATCGCCTGCAGGCGATCGCCGACAGCGCGTGGCACAACCCGTCCGGCTGCGGGCTGCGCAACGACCTGTTCCGCGGCTTCATCCGGCAGACGCCCGACTATCGCGCCGCGCGCGACGCCGGGCTCGCCGACGTGGCGGCGCTGAAGCAGCTCGGTGCGGATCGCGCGTTCATGCGCGCGTTGTGCGAGCGCAAGACGCAGGTGCAGGCCGGCTTCGTCGCGATCGATCCGCGCAATGGCGCGATTCGCGCGTGGGTCGGCAGCCCCGATTTCGGCAGCGAGCCGTTCGATCACGTCGTTCAGGCGCGGCGCCAGCCGGGCTCGACGTTCAAGCCGTTCGTGTATGGCGCCGCGTTCGCGGACGGCATGCGGCCGGGCGATACGTTCGTCGATCGTCCGGTCGCCATCCCGATCGGCGCGCACGCGGTCTGGCACCCGACCGACGAGGAGCCGCCAACCGGCGAGCCGATGACACTGCGCGATGCGCTCGCGCTGTCGCGCAATCGCATCACCGCGCAGGTAATGCAGCGCGAAGGCGCGGCCAGGGTCGCGCAGCTCGCACGCGCGATGGGCGTGCGCGAAAGTCCGCTCGACGCGGTGCCGTCGCTCGCGCTCGGTACGAGCCCCGTCACGCTGAAGGAAATGGTGTCCGCGTACGGGACGATCGCGAACCGCGGCGTGTACGTCGCGCCGCAGATGATCACGCGCATCGAGGATCGCGACGGCAAGGTGCTCGCCGCATTCGGCAGCGCGCCACCCGAGCGCGCGTTGCCGGTGAATGCGGCACAGACGCTGGTCGACGTGATGCGCGGCGTCGTCGATTACGGGACCGGCGCCGACATCCGCTCGCGCTACGGGATTCGCATCGACGTCGCGGGCAAGACCGGCACGACGCAGGACAACACGGATGGCTGGTTCATCCTGATGCATCCGCAACTGGTGGCCGGCGCGTGGGTCGGCTTCGACGACGGCAGCGTGACGCTGCGCAGCGATTACTGGGGTGCGGGCGCGCATAGCGCGCTGCCGATCGTCGGCTCGTTCTACGATGCGGCGCTGCGAGCGCGTGCGATCGACCCGCAAGTGCAGTTCTCGCCCGACTTCCGGCCGCGCAGTGCACCGGTGCCGGCACCGCGGCGGCGTCCGCACCCCGGCCTGTTCGACTGGCTGAAGATTTTCCGCTGACCGCTGCACGGCAACGACGCTTCGTCCATCGGGACGAAGCGATCCCGGCACGCATCAATGGAACGGCTTCGTTCTCGTCCGCGTATTTCTCGGACCGGCCGCCGTCAGTCCGCCGTATCGCCGCCCTTCGGCAGCTTCGACCATGCGTGGCGTCCCGGCGCCGGCGACCAGGCCGGACGTGCCTTGCGCGCGCTGTCGATCACGACCAGGTAGCGGCCGGCGATCGGCGTGATGTCGCGGTCATGGCGCAGCACCCACAACGACTTGCCGGCCTCGACGCGCGCCTGGTAGTCGTCGTCGAGAATGCCGTGCTGGTCCAGGAACGTGTTCAGCGAAGCCGGGATGCGCACGCAGCCTTTCGAGTGCCGGATGCCGAGCAGCGGCTCGAGGCGATCGGGGTCGGTCGCGTGCATCTGGAAGCGCATCGGCGACTTGCCGCCCTTGCCCCAGCCGCGCTCGCCGTCCACCCAGCCGAAATCGTAGATGCGCATGTCGCGCTTGCCGTAGCCGCGAATGCCGTTGTCGTTCGTCGTGCCTTCCGCGCGGAAATCCATGTTGTCGGGCGAATGGTGGAACACGCCGAGCGGCGTCAGGAAGTGATCGTATTTGCCGGGCCAGCCGGTGCCGACCGGCGACGCGCCGATCAGCAGCCACGCATTGCTCGGCGTCGCGCGAAAGTAGATGAACAGCGCCTGCACGTTCGGCGCGCGGTCGACCATCGCGACGTATTCGCCGGCCAGGTCGCCGAGATTCTCATCGGCGAGCGCCTTCTGCAGGCGGTCGCCATACGCGCGCTGCTCGCTCGCGGGCACGTTCAGGCGTCGCGTGACTTCCTGCGTGAAGCGCTTGCGCATGTCGATCGCACGCGCGGTTGCGTTCCTCGCCTCATTGGCCGACAGCGGCGGATGCTGGCGCGGGGGCGTCGGTGCGGGGGCCTCGGCTTCGCTCGCCGGCGTGCCGGACGCCGCCGATGCAGGTGACGCCTCGGATGCCGGCGATGCCCCGCTGGCGGATGACGCATGGTTCACGGCGGATGCCGCGGATGCCGGCGCGACTCCCGACGACACGTGTGCCGGCGAAGCCGGATGCGCGGCCGAAGCCGTTGATGAGGATGACGTAGCAGTAGCCGGCGGCACGTCGGACGCGGCAAAGGCTGGCCGCGCGACAAGCACGAAGATCGGGAGAGCGGCCGCGAGCCACACATGCGTGGCGACTGCGAAGGTACGGCAACGCGGGTTGGGCAACTGCCGCGTCAGGTCGGAAAGCATCATGCGATCGAAGCCATCGGCCGATCCGGCCGCCGCACGTCGCGAACGGCGCATCTTCCGCACGAGCCATCGACACGCCGGGGGCATCGCTTGCGCCCGGCGCCGACGCCTCTTCGCGGTGGATCCGTTCGCAAGTACGACGCGTTCGGTCCGATGGCGGCTAATGAGTCGTCAGGTCTTTTATTCTACCCGGGCGGACAACGATCGGCAGGGCCGCGCCTCCGGTTCAGCAGCGCTTTTGCGCTTCGTCACGCTTTGTTTCAACTCGTTGCCGCCATCTTTGCCGCCGCATGGCAAGTTGGTTCGTTGGGCGTTTTCGCCAACCTGAAACCGCCGGAATGCACCCGCGTGCCGCACGCGACACACGACACGCGAACGCGCAACGTCTACTTCGAGATGGCTTCGAGCGCGATGCCTTTGGTGCGCGGCCCCATGAACCCGATCGCGGCCATCACGATCACCATCGCGCCGGCGATGAACGCGAACACGCCGAACGTGCCGAAGCCTTTCAGCACGGCCGCGATCACGAACGACGAGAAAATCGCCGAGAAGCGGCTCCACGAGTAGACGAAGCCCACCGCGCGCGCGCGGATCGACGTCGGGAACAGCTCGGCCTGATACGCGTGGAAGCTGTACGACATGATGTTGCTCGCGAGCGTGAGGCCGATGCCGAGCACGATCAGGAACGCGCCCACCGTCGTCTGGCTGAACAGCAGCCCACAGACGACGATCGCCGCCGCCATCGCGACGATCACCGACTTGCGCTCGAAGCGGTCGGCGATCACGAGGCCGATCAGCGGGCCGAGCGGCGCCGCGAGCGCGATCACGCTCGAATACATGAGGCTCGACGTGATCGTGATGCCCTGCTTGATCAGCAACGTCGGCACCCAGTTCGCGAAACCGTAGAAACCGACCGTCTGGAACACGTTGAAGATCGTCATCATGATCGTGCGGCTGCGATACGGCGGCACCCACATGTCGCGGAAGCTGCCGCGCGGCGGCACCGGCTCGGCCGGCGCGGGCGGCGGCAGCGGCCGGCCGTATTCGGCTTCGACCTTCGCCTCGAGCGCGCGCATGATGCGGTCGGCTTCGTCGACGCGGCCCTGCTGCGCAAGCCAGCGCGGGCTTTCCGGCAACGCGCGGCGAATCCACCACACGAACAGCGCGCCGTGCGCGCCGATCAGCACGACCCAACGCCAGCCATCGAGGCCGAACGGCGCGTGCGGCACCAGCAGGTACGCGAGGAACGCGACCACCGGCACCGCGACGAACCCGACCGCCTGCTCGCACGCGAACGCACGGCCGCGAATCTGCTTCGGCACGAGTTCGGAGATATACGTGCCGATCGTCACCATCTCGACGCCGAGGCCGAGACCGACGACGAAGCGCCAGAAGTTCAATCCGCCTGCCGTGTCCTGGAACGCCATCACGACGTTGGCGGCCGTGTACCACAGCAGCGACCACGTGAAGATCGCGCGGCGGCCGAAGCGGTCCGCGAGGAAGCCGCATGCGATCGTGCCGATGAAGAGGCCGGAGAACAGCGCGGCGATGAAGCTCGCGACGCCCGTGGTGCCGAACAGGCCGTGCGTCGTCGCGGACAGGATCCCGCTTTTCACGAGGCCCGGCGCGACGTAGCCGCTGTACAGCAGATCGTAGAGTTCGAAGAAGAAGCCGAGGCTCAGCAGCACGACGAGCTTCCAGACGCTGCGGGTCGGCGGCAGGCGGTCGAGGCGGGCTGAAATCGAGCCGGCGTCGATGGAAGAGGACGAAGCGGCTGCCTGTGGAAAGCTGTCCGTTGAGACCATCTTGGTCGTGTCTCCTGATCGTGTCGTGTGTTGTTGTCCGGCGGCCGGCGGGCCGCCGTCGGGCGTTTCGCTGCATTGTACCGGCACGCCGCGCGGGCCGCGTCGCGTGGCGAACCGGTTCGGACACCCCATTTTCACGCCGGGTAATGTGTAACTTGCGTAACCGTCTGTCGGATCTGTAAGGTTCGCCGGCATCGCGAGATACCGCCGTCCGACTGCGGTCGGAACCGGCACGGCCCCGTCGGCAAGGGCACACAGGCCATCGCGAGCCCGCGCGGGCGACTCTGTGCGCGACGGGTCGGGTACGCAATCGACGTCACTGCGGTCGCCATGCCCCGGTAACATGCTACCGGGCCAACTCCCGGCTTCCGGGCGCCTTTCGGCGCTCGGCATCGTCGGCAAAACGTAAGCATTCCATGTCCATACAACGACTATCCACGTACGTATGCCGAATCGCGCTGTTCGCACTGCTGCAGTTCGCGGCGCTCGCGACCGCTTCGGCGTTTCCGGTTGCCGCATCCGCGCCGACGGCGAGCGGCGTCGGCGTCCCGGTGCCGACCATCTCGCTGAGCGACGCGGTTGCGCGGCTCAAACTGACGCAGGTGCAACAGGACCGCATCAAGCAGCAGACGTCGAACGCGACCAACAGCAAGGAGCTCGACGAACTCGGCGACGCCACCCAGGAATTGAGCGCCGACGTCGAAAAGCTGCAGAGCCAGCTCGCGCCGCAGCGCACGCAAGTCCAGGCGCAGCTCGACGTGCTCGGCCCGCCGCCGGCTCCGGGCGCGTCCGCCGAAACGCCCGCGGTCGCGCAACAGCGGGCGACGCTGAACGCGCGCAAGACGCAAATCGAAGCGGCGCTGAAGCAGGCGGCCGACCAGAAAGCCAATCTCGCGAACCTGAACGACCAGTTCGCGAAGCTGCACCGCAGCCTGCTGAAGAACCAGCTCGCGTTCCGTTCGGGCAGCATCTTCGGCGCACAGTTCTGGCTGCCGCTGTTCCATCTGTCGCCGGACGACGTTCAGCGTCTCGAAGACTTCAACGACGAACTGCGCGACATGCTGCGCTCGTCGTGGACGCCGGGACAGCGCGCAATCACCACGCTGCTGCTGATCGCGGCGCTCGCTGCCTGGCTCGGCGGCCGCCGCGTCGTCGAACGCGGGCTCGCGTGGTTCTGCCTGAATCGCCTGCCGCCCACCCGGCTGCGACGCAGCGCGCTGGCGCTGGCGACGGCGTTCTCGACGCTGCTCGCGACCACGGTCGCCGTCCAGATCCTCTATCTCGCACTCGCCCGCCACTACGAGCTCACGCCGTCGATGAGCGACTTGTGGGACCAGTTCGCGAAGCTCGCCGTGACCTGCGCGCTGATCGCCGGCCTCGGCCGTGCGCTGCTCTGCACGAAGCATCCGTCGTGGCGGCTGCCGGCGCTCGCCGATCCCGTCGCGCTCGCGATGAGGCCGTTCCCCGGCGTGCTGGCCGCGCTGCTGCTGATGTCCGGCACGCTCGAATCGATCAACCGGATCGTCGATACCAGCCTGTCGGTCACGCTGTTCGGCCGCGGCATCGTCTCGCTGGTCGTCACGCTGACCGTCGGTGCATCGCTGCTGCGCGCGAACCGCGAGCGCGCCGCGCTCGCGGCCGCCGGCGAATCGCCCGAGCAACGCTCGACGCTCGCGGGTCTGATCCACGCCGGCGTCACGCTGGCGATCGTCGTGTCGCTGGTCGCGCTGCTGATCGGCTACATCACGGTCGCGCGCTTCATCACGTACGAGCTCGTGTGGTTCGAGATCGTGCTGTGCGGCGTCTACATCCTGACCCAGCTGACGCGCGACGCGAGCGAAAGCCTGTTCTCCGCGAACCTGTCGACCGGCAAGCAGATCAAGCATCTGTTCGCGCTCGACGACCGGCATCTCGAGCAGGCCCACACCGTCGTGTCCGGCCTCGGCACGAGCCTGCTGATGCTGGTCGCGGCGATCGCGCTGCTGACGGGCGGTTTCGGCACGACGCCGAGCGACCTGCTCGACAGCGCGGTCGCGATGATCGGCGGCCAGCGGCTGCAGAGCCTGAACATCATGCCCGACCGGATCATGAACGCGGGCATCGGGTTCGCTATCGGCTTCTACCTGCTGCGCTCGGTGCGCCGCTGGCTCGACAGCGAGTTCATGCCGGCGCTCGGCATGGATACGGGGATGCGCGTGTCGCTGATCACGCTGTTCACCAACGTCGGCTACGTGCTGCTCGTGCTGATGACGCTGGGGCTGCTCGGCGTCAGATGGAGCAACCTTGCGTGGATCGTCAGTGCGCTGTCGGTCGGTATCGGTTTCGGCCTGCAGGAGATCGTGAAGAACTTCGTGTCGGGGCTGATCCTGCTGACCGAACGGCCGGTGAAGGTGGGCGACATGGTCAGCATCGCGGGTGTCGAAGGCGACATCCGCCGCATCAACGTGCGCGCGACCGAGATCCAGCTCAGCGACCGCTCGACCGTGATCGTGCCGAACTCGCAGCTGATCTCGCAGAACGTGCGCAACGTGACGATGGGCAACAGCACGCAGGGCGTCGCGACGCTGATGCTGACGTTCCCGCTGAACACCGACCCCGAGCAGGTGCGCGACCTGCTGCTCGATGCGTATTGCGAGCACCCGGCGATACTCGACAAGCCGGCGCCGTCGGTCACGTTCAGCCAGCTGGCGCCGGACGGGATCACGCTGAGCGTCACGGGCTACGTGGCGAGCCCGCGGATCGCGAGCGCGACGAAGAGCGACCTGCTGTTCGAGATCCTGAAGCAGTTGCGTGCGGCAAAGATCACGCTGTCGACACCGCAGATGCTGGTCGTGCAGAACATGCCGGCGAGCGACGGTTCGGTGCGACATGAACCGTAAGTGAGTCATCGGGCGGGCGGTTCGCTCCGATCGAGCATCGCGGCGCCCGCATCGCCGGAAGCGACAAGGGCCGGTTACCGCTTTCGCGGCAACCGGCCCTTTTCATTCGATCGTCAAGGCGCCCTCCCGGGCGCCCCGCATCAACCCCGCATCACACGTCGAACTTCACGCCCTGCGCCAGCGGCAGCTGACGGCTGTAGTTGATCGTGTTCGTCGCGCGGCGCATATACGCCTTCCACGCATCCGAACCCGACTCACGGCCACCGCCCGTTTCCTTCTCGCCGCCGAACGCACCGCCGATTTCCGCGCCGCTCGTGCCGATGTTCACGTTGACGATCCCGCAATCGCTGCCCGCCGCCGACATGAACTGCTCGGCCTCGCGCATGTCGTTCGTGAAGATCGCCGACGACAGGCCCTGCGGCACCGCGTTGTGCACGTCGATCGCGTCTTCGAAGTTGTCGTACACCATCACGTAGAGAATCGGCGCGAACGTCTCGCGCTCGACCACCGCCGATTGCTTCGGCATCCGCACGATCGCCGGACGCACGTAGTACGCATCCGCGTGGCCGACGTCGATGCGCTCGCCGCCCTTCACTTCGCCGCCCTGCTCGCGCGCATCGGCCAGCGCCTTCTGCATCGCGTCGAACGATGCACGGTCGACCAGCGGACCGACGAGCGTGCCTTCCTCGAGCGGGCTGCCGACCTTCACCGACGCATAGGCCTTCTCGATGCGCGGCAGCAGCTGGTCGACGAGGCTGCGGTGCACGATCAGGCGACGCAGCGTCGTGCAGCGCTGGCCGGCCGTGCCGACCGCCGCGAACGTGACGGCGCGCACCACGAGGTCGAGGTCGGCGCTCGGCGCGACGATCATCCCGTTGTTGCCGCCGAGCTCGAGGATGCCGCGTGCGAGACGCTGGCTCAGCACCTTCGCGACTTCCTGGCCCATCCGCACACTGCCCGTCGCGCTGACGACCGGCACCTTCTTCGACGACGTCAGCACCTCGCCGACATCGCGCATGCCGAGCACCAGCTGGCTCAGGCCCTTCGGCGCGACGCCCGGATGGGTCTTCTCGAATTCGCGGATCGCCTTCTCGAGCAGCACGTGGCACGCAATCGCGGTGAGCGGCGTCTTCTCCGACGGCTTCCACACGACCGAATCGCCGCACACGAACGCGAGCGCCGCATTCCAGGCCCACACCGCGACCGGGAAGTTGAACGCCGAGATCACGCCGCACACGCCGATCGGGTGCCACGTCTCCATCATCCGGTGGCCCGGGCGCTCGGACGCGATCGTCAGGCCGTAAAGCTGGCGCGACAGGCCGACCGCGAAATCGCAGATGTCGATCATTTCCTGCACTTCGCCGAGCCCTTCCGACGTGATCTTGCCGGCCTCGAGCGTGACGAGGCGGCCGAGTTCGGCCTTGTGCTCGCGCAGCACGTTGCCGAACACGCGCACGAGTTCGCCGCGCACCGGCGCCGGAACCGTGCGCCACTTGAGGAATGCGTCGTGCGCGGCGTCGATCTTGCGCTCGGCGTCGGCAGGCGAGTCGACCGCCAGCGTCGCGAGCGTCGCGCCGTCGAGCGGCGAACGCGCGGTCAGCGCATTGCCTTTCCACTGGGCGAGATCGATGTCGAGCGCAGCAAGAATGTCGTTGAATTGCATCACTTCCTCTTCAGGGACAGATTGATCGGTGCGGCGGCGACGCCGCCCGCGTGATTCGATTGGAGCGCGTTCGCGCGCCCTGTGCAAGCGGATGCGCAGCTCGGCAGGCCCGGTGCGCCGCACGGCGCATCGCGCGGCGCCGCCGCCGGAAATCCGGCCGGACGGCGCGCCCCCGCCTCGCGAGGCACGATCCATGAGACACATTGTCGGCGGCCACAAGTCGGGCCGCTATTGATATTAACTCACGACTTCATTCCCAAAACGCAACACCCCGGCCGGACGAATCCGCCCGTTTCGGCACGGGTATGGGACGCGTCCAAGGCCGGTGTCCGGGCCGCCGCGCCGGTTGCGACGCGTCGCAACTTGATGACAAAGTTGCATCACCCAGTGCGGAAATATCGTTTGCGGCGCGTGCGGCGGGCACACACAATCGGAGCGGCGTCGAGGTGCACCGCACCCGGCGCGCCGACGGCCGCCCAACGGCGGCCGGACGACAGACGAAGGCGACCCGCGTCGCGGCCCGGTGAACCCGGTCGATCCGGACCGGGCCCGCGCAGCAGCGCCGCTGCCCGGCCGGCGGCCGGCAACGCGTCGCACTTCGTAGCCAAAAAACAATCCCGGAGACAGCGCCCAGCACCCGCCATGCATTCAGATGCCCGCCCCGACTCACCCCGTCCGTCCGGCTCGCCACCCGCGAAGCCGTCCCTCCACCGCAGCCTGCAGGCGCGCCATCTGCGGATGATCGCGATCGGCGGCTCGATCGGCACGGGCCTGTTCGTCGCGTCCGGCGCGTCGATCTCGCAGGCCGGCCCCGGCGGCGCGATGGTCGCGTACATGCTGATCGGCCTGATGGTCTACTTCCTGATGACGAGCCTCGGCGAGATGGCCGCGTTCATGCCGGTGTCGGGCTCGTTCGCGACCTACGGCTCCAAGTTCGTCGACGAAGGCTTCGGCTTCGCACTCGGCTGGAACTACTGGTACAGCTGGGCCGTGACGCTCGCGGTGGAGCTCGTCGCCGCGCAGCTCGTGATGAACTACTGGTTTCCGCACGTGCCGGGCGTCTGGTGGAGCGCGATCTTCCTCACGCTGATCTTCGCGCTCAACGCGTTGTCGGTGCGCGGGTTCGGCGAGGCCGAATACTGGTTCGCGCTGATCAAGGTGCTGACGGTGCTCGCATTCGTGGGCATCGGCCTGCTGATGATCTTCGGGATCATGCAGGGCGGCCCGAGCGCGGGCTGGGGCAACTTCACGATCGGCGACGCGCCGTTCGCGGGCGGCTGGGCCACGATGCTCGGCGTCGCGATGATTGCAGGCTTCTCGTTCCAGGGCACCGAAATGATCGGCGTCGCGGCCGGCGAATCGGAGAACCCGCGCACGACGATCCCGCGCGCGGTCAGCCAGATCTTCTGGCGCATCCTGCTGTTCTACGTGTTCGCGATCTTCGTGATCGGCGTGCTGATTCCGTACACCGATCCCAGCCTGCTGAAGAGCGACGTGACCGACATCGGCGTGAGCCCGTTCACGCTCGTGTTCCGCCACGCGGGCCTCGCGTTCGCGGCCGGCGTGATGAACGCGGTGATCCTGACCGCCGTGCTGTCGGCCGGCAACTCGGGCATGTACGCGTCGACGCGGATGCTCTACAACCTCGCGGTCGAAGGCCGCGCGCCGAAGCTGTTCGCGAGGCTGTCGCCCGGCGGCGTGCCGCGCAACGCGCTCTATGCGACGACCGCCGTCGGCGCGCTGTGCTTCCTCACGTCGCTGTATGGCGATAAAACCGTCTACCTGTGGCTGCTGAACACGTCCGGCATGGCCGGCTTCATCACGTGGCTCGGCATCGCGGTCAGCCACTACCGGTTCCGCAAGGGTTTCCTGAAGCAGGGCTATCGGCTCGACCAGCTGCCGTACCGGTCGAAGTGGTTCCCGTTCGGTCCGCTGTTCGCGTTCGCGTTGTGCGCGATCGTCGCGCTCGGCCAGGACTACCAGGCGTTCGTCGCCGACAAGATCGACTGGGCCGGCATCGCCGCGACCTACATCGGCCTGCCGTTCTTCCTCGTGATCTGGCTCGGCTACGCGCTGGTGCGCAAATGCCGCCTCGTGCGCTACGAGGACATGGAGATCGCGCCGTGGATCGAGCGCAACGCGGCGCCCGACGCCAAGGCGGATGCCGATGCCGGCTATCCGGCCTACGTCGGCACCCCGGCCAACCCGACGCCGGGCGCCTGATGTCCGGTCGTGCGGCGGCCGCCGCCCGACCGTGGCGGCCGCTGCACTGAAAACCCCATTCGACGCGGCGCGCGCGTTCAGGCAAGATCGACGCGCGCCGTCCGCTTTTCCGCCGTTACGAGTCACCGAAAACGCATGCAGAACTTCTACGAAGCCACCGTTACCCGCCAGCCCTACCCGCAACTGACCGGCACGATCGACACGCAGGTCTGCATCGTCGGCGGCGGCCTCGCCGGCCTGTGCACGGCGCTCGGCCTCGTCGAGCGCGGCGTGCGGGATGTCGTCGTGCTCGACGGCGAGCGGGTCGGCTTTGGCGCCTCGGGCCGCAACGGCGGCTTCGTGTTCGGCGGCTACAGCCTCGACAACGCGGACCTGCTGCGCGCGCTCGGCCGCGACGAGGGCCGCCGCCTGTACCGGCTCACCGTCGATGCGGTCGACCTGATCCGCGCGCGGATCGCCCGCTACGGGATCGACTGCGACATCGTCGATGAAGGTGTGATGCTCGCGAACTGGTTCGACGATCCGTCGCGGCTCGACGGCGTGCGCACGCTGATGAAGCAGGAATTCAACGTCGACTGGGAGCCCGTCTCGACAGATGCGCTGCGCGCGCGGCTGAAGTCGCCGCGCTATTACGGCGGCCTGTTCGAGCCGAACGCGTTCCACTTCCATCCGCTCAAGTACGTGCTCGGCGTCGCGGCGGCCGCCTCGCGAGGCGGCGCACGCGTGTACGAACGCTCGGCCGCGCTCGGCATCGCGCGCGAAGGCGCCGGCTACGTCGTGCGCACGGTGCAGGGTTCGGTGCGCGCGAAGGACGTCGTGTTCGCGGGCGGCGGCTATGCGCGCGGCGTGTCGCCGCGCATCGAACGCGCGGTGCTGCCGATCGCAACCTACGTGATCGCGACCGAGCCGCTCGGCACGCGCCTGCCGGACGCGATCGACGCGCCGTACGCGATCTACGACACGCGTTTCGCGTTCGACTACTACCGTCCGCTGAAGGACACGCGGATTCTGTGGGGCGGCCGGATCTCCGTGCTCGACCGCGGCCCCGACGCGATCGCGCGGCTGCTGCGACGCGACCTGCTGCGCGTGTATCCGCAGCTCGACGGCGTGAAGGTCGAATACGCATGGGGCGGGTTGATGAGCTACGCGCGGCACAAGATGCCGCAGATCGGGCGCGACGCGGACGGCGTGTGGCACGCGATCGCATTCGGCGGCCACGGGATGGCGCCCACCACCGTCGCCGGCGAAGCGCTCGCCGCCGCGCTAGCCGGTGAGCAGCCCGTGCCGGAAGGGTTCGCCGCGTTCGGGCTCACGCGCACGTTCGGGCTCGCGGGCCTCGCCGCCGCGCAGCTCACGTACACCGCGTACCAGGCCCGCGACGCGCTCGCGTCGTGCCGGCGCTGAACGCCGCCGGCGGCGGCCGAAGCCCCGTGGCCGATTAGAGCGGAAGGTCGGCCGGGCGGGGATTTCCCGCATGCTAGAATGGTTTTTTCATGCCGCCGCCAACCCACAACAAAGTCACATGAAAGCTGGAAGCAAGGCCGCCACGTCCGAAAGCCGCGCGCTTGCGACCGATGCGCGGCGCAAATACGATCCCGAGCAGACCAAGCGCAACATCCTCGACGTCGCCACGCAGGAATTTTCCGCGATGGGCCTCGCCGGGGCGCGCGTCGACGCGATCGCCGAGCGTACGAACACGACCAAGCGGATGCTCTACTACTACTTCGAAAGCAAGGAAGGCCTGTACGAGGCCGTGCTGGAGAAGGTGTACGGCGACATCCGCGCGCTCGAGCAGGAACTGCACGTCGGCGACATGGAGCCGCGCGAAGGCATGCGCCGGCTCGTCGAATTCACGTTCGACTATCACGACAAGCACCGCGACTTCGTCCGCCTCGTGTCGATCGAGAACATCCACGGCGCGAAGTATCTCGAGCAGCTGAAGTCGTTCAAGAACCGCAACGTCAGCATCATCAAGACGCTCGAGGAACTGCTCGAGCGCGGCGCGGCGAGCGGCGCGTTCCGCAAGGACATCGACGCGTTCGACCTGCACCTGCTGATCAGCTCGTTCTGCTTCCACCGCGTGTCGAACCGCTACACGTTCGGCGCCGCGTTCGGCCGCGATCCGTCGGCACCGCGGCTGCGCGCGCGGCATCGCGAAACGATCGCCGACTCCGTGCTGCGCTACGTCGCCGCGTAGGCACCCGGGCGCGTCAGTCCGTCGGCGCGGTCGACGCCAGCGCGATCCGCGCCTTCTCTTCCGGGCTTCCCGCCACGTAATACTTCTTCGCCCAGCGCGCATCCGGCGCGAGCGCGAGCGGCCGATGCGCACCCGCGCCCTGCTGTTTCGTTTCGATCGACAGCGCCCGCGCGCGGTAGTGCTCGTAGAGCCGCAGGAATTCCGCGAGATAGATCGCCGCGATCCGTGAGTCGCGAATCTCGAGCAGGTTCTCGTCGTTGAACTGCTCGGAATTGCGGCTCATGTTCGCCGAGCCCGTATAGACGATCGGGTTCGCGCCTTCCGCATCGATCACGATGAACTTGTGGTGGATCACGACCGGCGGATAGGCCGGTGCCGGCTCGCCCGGAAAGAGGCGCAGTTCCGGCTCGAAACCCTGCGGCACCGTCGCCGGCGAAAAATACGCGGCATCGATCACGTCGCGACGATCGCGCTGGCGATGGTACAGCTCGAGGTTCGCGAGCGTCGCCGCATCGAGCGGCTGGCCGTCGTGCTGCGCGGCATCGGCCTTCGTCGCGCTGCCGACGTTGATGCGGTTCACCAGGCCGAACATCATCAGGCCGCGGTCGCCGGCGGCAAAGCATGCGTCGCGCAGCGCCGCGTCGGTCGGCATGAACAGGCAGAACGACACCGAATGCTTCGCGGCCGCGATCGCGGCGACGATCGTATCGATCTCGGTGCGCTGCCCCGCCGGCTCCGGCGAAAACGCGACGCGCACCTGCGCGCTGCCGATCGTCATCGGCTCGGACCAGCCCGGCGACAACTTCGCCGTCTCCGCGATCGGCGGATTCGCGGCCAGCGCATGCGCACGCGCGTTGTACAGCGCGGCCAGCGCCGGCGAATCGAATGCGTGCAGCACGTTCGCCTGCTCCGTCAGTCCTTCGGTCGTGAAGTTCGCGGAACCGGTCAGCACGCGTGCGGGCGCCGCCGCAGTAGCCGCCGCAGTTGTCCCGCTCGCCGGCGCGTCCGTCACGATGAACTTGTCGTGCAAGATGTGCGTCTTGTCGCGCGGCGCGAGCGTCGCGAGGCCCTGCAGCGCGTCGACGGCCGGCTGGTTCGGCGACGGCAGCGGCGGCTTGCCCTTGCGCCCGGTCGTGTGCGCGTCGTAGACGATCGCGAGCGATGCTTCGCCATGCTGACGGCCGAATGCCTCGAATGCGGGCAGTGCCCACAGCGTGTCCGTCAGGTGATAGACGGCCGACGCCGCACGCGACGCGGGGTCGAGCATCGCCGCGAACACCTGTTCCATGTCGTTCGCCAGCCACGTGCGCAACTTCAGCGCCTGGTCTGCGCCCGGCGCCGCATTCGGCGCGAGACCCAGCGCCGCCACCTGCTTCGCGAACGCCTGCGAGCTGACCACCGCGCGATTGAACCATGTGCCGACACCGTCCACGATGTGCGCGGGCAGCACGACATCGCACACGCCGGCCTCCGCATCGAGCACCTGCAGGTTCTCCGGCGTGCCGACGACCGGATAGACGTCATAGCGGAACGACGCATCGCGATCCTGCGGATCGATGCGCGCGTCCCACCACATGAATTTCTGGATCGGTGCCTGGTCGGTCGGCGCGTCGCCCTGCGTGTCGGCGGCCGGGCCGTCGAACGTCAGCCGGTTCGGCAGCCAGCTGTTCGGCGCCCGCGTCTTGCCGTCGGCCGACCAGAAACCCGGCGTGCGCCGGATCGCGAAGCCGAGGAAGTCGGTGCACGACGCCGCGTCGGGCCAGTCGAAGGCCAGCAGGACCAGGGTCGGGGAAAGATAGCTGCGTACGCTGACGGTCATTCGTTGCTCCTGGCGTTCCGGCCAATAGAGATGAATGAGTCAGTCTTGACTGCAGGTCTTCCAGTGCGATGACCGTTCGATGAACCTTGTATGTCGGCGCCGCGTCAGTCGCACACGAGCAGCTCGATGCCGCGTGCGGTCAGCGCGCGGCGCACGGTCTTGTCCGGCGCGCGCTCGGTGACGAGGTAGCGCGCGGCCGACGTGCCGTTGATCCGCACCGGCGTCACGCGGCCGAACTTCGAATGGTCGGCGACGATGATCGCCGTGCCGGCCGCCGCGATCATCCGGCTGCGCACTTCGGCTGCGAGCCGCGAGTAGTCGGTGCAGTCGCCGTCGGCCGTGATGCCGCCCGCGCCGACGAACGCGAAATCGACGTGGTATTGCGCGAGCTGCTGGATCGTATCGAGCCCGAACGTCGCGTCCTCGTCGTCGGACAGCTCGCCGCCGAGCAGCGTCACGCGATTGCCGTTGCGCCGCGCGAGCACGAACGCGGTGCGCCAGTCGTTCGTGTAGATCGACAGCCGGTGCCGGTCGGTCAGCGCGAGCGCGACCGCGTGCGGCGTGCTGCCCGAGTCGATCAGCACCGACGCATCGTCGGGCACGAATTCGGCCGCGCGTCGCCCGATCGTGCGCTTCGCGTCGGCGTTCGCCGCTTCACGTTCGGACAGGCTCGGCTCGCGGCGGTCTGCCGCCAGCGCGCCGCCGTGCGTCATCACGAGCAGGCCACGCGCCGCGAGCGCGTTCAGGTCGCGCCGCACGGTCTCGCGCGATACGTCGAGCGAGCGCACGAGTTCGGCGACCGACAGCGCGCCCGATCGTCCGAGCTCCGACAGAATGTATTGATGACGTTGTTCCGCCAGCATCGCAATGCGCCCGAGGCGACTGGTAATGGGTAAGCCAGTCATTGTATTACGGCCGTTTGACCGCCATTTGACGGCGGCGCGTCCGGCGGCGGCCGCGTTTCACGAAAGCGAAATTCTGTATTGCCCGATGCGCGCGAATCGGCACGGCATGCGATTGTTACACTCTGCGCTTCGCCGAACGACAGACCATCAAGGGGCTTGCGCCATGTACCGCAAAGGCAATGTGCTCGAAATTCAGTTTTCGCCGGAACGACTCAACGACGGGGCCGGCGATCCGTACTGGATCGACCTGACGCTCGACGAGGCCCGCCGGCTGTACGAACAGCTCGCCGCGCGCTTCGCGACCGACGCGCGCGCGAACCAGCCGCTCGACACGTTCTCGTTGGACTGATCTCCCCTCCTCCGCACGCGCCACGGCGCGCATTCATGCCGCGGCGCCTTCATCCGGCCGGCCGATAACCGAACGGCCGATGCGTTGCCGCGCTTGCGGCGCTTCGCGTCCGTTGCCACCACTCGAAGCCACGCGCCGCGCACGGCCGCACGCACGCGCCCCGCACGCGCGACGAACGAGTGCAGAATCCGACAAGACGGCAGCACCGCTTCGCCCGATACTGGCCGACTTCACGATTCGTCCGGCCGTATCGCGGCCCGCCCCGCATGCTTACCTCGCTTGTCGCCGCGGCCTTCGTCGCGCTGTGGTCCACCGGCTTCATCGTCGCCCGGGCAATCAAGCCCTACGCCGATCCGAACCTGTTCCTGCTCGCGCGTTTCGCGGGCACGGCCGTGCTGTTCGGCGCGGTGGCGCTCGCCGCGCGCGCGCCGTGGCCGGCCCGCCGCGAATGGCCGCGCCACCTGATCGCGGGCGCGCTGCTGCAGGGCGTCTATCTCGGCGCCAGCTACTGGGCCGTCGCACAAGGGCTGAGCGCGGGCGTGATGGCGCTGCTCGGCGCACTGCAGCCGCTCGCCACCGCCGTGCTCGCGGTGCCGCTGTTCAACGAGCGGCTGCCCGCGCGCGGCTGGCTCGGGATGGCGCTCGGGCTCGCCGGCGTCGCACTCGTGCTCGCACCGAAGGTCGCGGGCGGCGTCGCGCCGCCGCCGGGTGCCGCGCCCGCGTGGTTCGTCGTGGCCGTGTCGATCCTGTCGGTCGGCTCGATCACCGCGGGCTCGCTGTACCAGAAGGGCAAGCTCGCGCGGAACGACCTGCGCACGGCCGTCGCCGTGCAGAACCTCGGCGCGGCGATCGTCGCGGCCGTCTTCGTCGTGCTGCTGCACGAAACGCGCTGGATCGGCGCGCCGGCGCTGTGGATCTCGCTCGTGTGGGGCATCGTGTTCCTGTCCGGCGGCGCGGTCACGATGCTGATGTGGATGCTGCGACGCGGCAACGCCGCGCGCGCGACGTCGTTGCTGTTCCTCGCGCCGCCGCTCGCCGCACTGCAGGGCTACCTGCTGTTCGGCGAAACGCTCGCGACCGTCCAGCTCGCCGGCTTCGCGCTCGCGCTGGCGGGTGTCGTGCTCGCGCGGCGCTGACGCGAACGCAAACGGAAGCGGAAGGGGGAAGCCCCCGTCACGGCGCCCCTTCATGCATCGAAACGAAGCATGCACGCGCGCGCCACGACGCGCCGCCCCGCGCGCCGCACCATGACGATGCATCGCGTCTCGCCGATGCAACGCGCGGCCGCCGGATCGCACGCCCGGCGCGGCGCCGGGCCGCGATTGCGCTTATGATGGGCGCCTCGCATTTCGTTCCGGAACCACCCTCATGACATCCGCCGATTACGCCAGCCGCCAACGCGCGATCATTGCCGAACTGAACGTCGCCCCGCATTTCGACGTCGACGCCGAGATCGCCCGCCGCGTCGATTTCCTCGCGCAGTACCTTCGTTCGACCGGCCTGCGGACCTACGTGCTCGGCATCAGCGGCGGCGTCGATTCGTCGACGGCCGGGCGGCTCGCGCAGCTGGCGGTCGAACAGCTGCGCGCCGGCGGCTACGACGCCCGCTTCATCGCGATGCGCTTGCCGAACGGCGTTCAGAACGACGAAGCCGACGCGCAGCGCGCGCTCGCGTTCGTGCGCGCGGACGAAACATTCACGGTCGACGTGAAGCCCGCCGCCGACGCGATGCTCGCATCGCTGGTCGCGTCCGGCCACGCGTTCGACAACCCGGCACAGCAGGACTTCGTGCACGGCAACATCAAGGCGCGCGAGCGCATGATCGCGCAGTACGCGGTCGCCGGTGCGCGGCGCGGCATCGTGATCGGCACCGACCACGCAGCCGAATCGCTGATGGGCTTCTTCACGAAGTTCGGCGACGGCGGCGCGGACGTGCTGCCGCTCGCCGGCCTGAGCAAGCGTCGCGTGCGTGCGGTCGCCCGCGCGCTCGGCGGCGACGAACTGATCGTGATGAAGGTGCCGACGGCCGACCTCGAGGAACTGCGTCCGCTGCGCCCCGACGAGCACGCGTACGGCGTCACCTACGACGAGATCGACGATTTCCTCGAAGGCAAGCCCGTCGCCGACAGCGTGTACGAAACGGTGCTGCGCTTCTACGACGGTTCGCGCCACAAGCGCGCGCTGCCGTACACGCCGTTCGACTGGCCGACCGCGTAAGCCGGCCGCTCCGGCCAAAACACCGCGCCGCGCGAACCATGGCGGTTGCGCGCGGCACGGGCACGACGGGCAGCGCTATGCGTGCCCGCCCGTCTTCTTCGCCTGCAGGGCGCGAATCCGCATCCGCGCGCCCGTATCGCTGACCGTCGCGTCGTACATCGTCGCGAGATCGCGCTTGAGCGCGGTGCGCGACCCGCCGTCGAGATACACCATGTGCCCCGACGGATAGAAGCGCGCGGACAGGTTCTGCCGCACCTTCTGATCCTCGAGCGGCATCTGCTGCAGGTCGATCACGGTCTGGTAGAACGGCGTGACGAAATCGTAGAGGCCGTTCGCCGACAGCACCTTCAGGTCGACGTTCAGCGCCATCACCGCGGCGAGATCGCCCGCCGTATAGAGAATCACGTTCCCCTTCGCATCGATGCCCTGCTGCGCGCCGGTCGGGTCGATGTGGCTGAAGTCCCAGTTCTGGAACGCCTGGTCGTTCAGGTCCGTGAACGCGGAGTTCGACGTGAACTTCAGCTGCTCGTTCAGGTAGCTGTTCCACATTGCCGTATAGACGCCCGTCACGGCCGTCATCGTCGGATCGTTGCCGCCCGAGTTCGGATCGATCTTGCCGGCGATGCCCGACGAGATCCCGGTCACGCGGCCGTCGTACGATCCGAGCGCGAGCCCCTGCGCCTGCAGCAGCGTCGTCAGGAACAGCGAATTGCCGCGCGCGTCGTAACCCGCGATGTCGAGCCCCCAAGTCTGCAGCGTCGCCGTGTCGATGCCCGTGTAGTCCGACAGCTTCTGCACGGCGGCCGGGTCGGCATGCGGCACGTTGCGCAATGCGGTCAGGTAGTCGGTGCGCGCGAACTGCGCGACTTCCTCGACGAACGCGCCGAGATCGGTCGGCGCGGGCTTGACGCCGAGCTTCTTGTGATACCACGCGTCGGCCGCCGCGGTCGGCAGCGCGCCGACCGGATTGCCGGCCTGCCGGTAGTCGAGGATCGACGACTGCAGCGTGACACCGTTCAGGTCGACGCCGTCCTCGTGCAGCTTGTACGCGAGCACGCAGCTGCGCGCGGTGCCGTACGATTCGCCGAACAGGTATTTCGGCGAATTCCAGCGGTTGTTCTTCGTCAGGTAGCGCTTGATGAACTGCTTCAGCGAGTCCGCATCCTGGTCGACGCCCCAGAAATTGCGGTTCTTCTTCGGCGCGACGGCCGCCGAATAGCCGGTGCCGACCGGGTTGATGAACACCAGGTCGCTGTGGTCGATCATGCTGTCCGGGTTGTCTTCCATCTGGTACGGCGCGGGCGGCGTGAACCCCGGCATCGACGTCTTGATGCGCTTCGGCGCGAACGAGCCGAGCAGCACGAACACCGAAGACGACCCGGGGCCGCCGTTGTAGAAGAACGTGACGGGCCGCGTTTCCTCCTTCGCGCCGTCGGCCGTGAACGCGACGTAGAAGAGCTTCGCGGCCGGCTGCGAGCTGCTCGGGTCGACCGTCACGAGATGGCCGGCCGTCGCCGTGTACGCGATCCGCTTGCCGTCGATCAGGATCGTGTGGTGCGTGATCGCGGCCGCTTCGGTCGTGTCGGTCACCGAGTCGTCGGGGCCGTTGCCATACGCGACCGGATCGAAGAACGGCTGGTCGCGGCCGTGACTCAGCGCGACCGGACTGATGGTCGGCGGCACGCCATGCGAATTGTGGTCGCCGTGATGCAGCGGATACACGCCGCCGGAGGATGCGGAATCGATGCCCATCGTGCTGCTCCTGGAGGTGAAAAAAGACGCGGGCAGAAGACCCGCGTCGCATGGAAACGCCGGTGCCGACGCGTCAGCTCGACGGCTTGCGCGCGAGGATCGCCGCGAGTTTCGCGCCGTCGGGACTGCCGAGGCCCGTGCACGCATCCCAGCCGGACGCGGCTGCATAGCTGCCGTTCGAGCCTTTCGTGATGTCGCGCAGCGCGCCCGGATTCTTGTACAGCGCCGGATTGATCCAGCCGGCCGATGCGCCGGCCGCCGCACTCGCCGCCGCGTTGATCCGTGCGATCAGCGCGGCCCACAGCGGCGCGACCGCGCTCGTGCCGCCCATCACCGCGGCCGTACCGGCGATCGACACCTCGTAGCCCGTTTGCGGCGATGCATCGCCGGCGACATCCGGCACGCCGCGCTTCACGAGCGGTGTGGTGCTGCCGTCGGCGAGCGCGACGGTCAACCCCTGCTGCCAGGCCGGCAGGTCGAACAGCGTGCTGACGCCACCGCCGCCCGCGCCGCCGCCGGCCGCCTCGTCGTTCCACGTGACCTCGCTGCGAATGCCCTGTCCGGGCAGCGCATCGAGCTGCGTGCCGCCGCAGCCGAGCACGTAGGGGCTCGACGCCGGGAAGTCGACGTGATCCGTGCCGTCCTGCAACCCGTCACCCGAGCCGCTGTCGCCCGACGCCGCGCACACCGTGATCCCCTGCGCGGCGGCCGCCTGCAGCACGCGGTTGAACGCCTGCGCCGACTGCGCCTGCCAGATCGCTTCCGGCCCGCCCCAGCTGATCGAGATCACCGACGGCCGGTTGGTCTTGTCGGTGACGGCCGCGTTGACGGCCTGGATGAAGCCTGCGTCGCTGTTCGGCGCGAAGTAGACGGCGATCCTCGCGGCGGGCGCGATCGCGCCGGCGATCTCGATGTCGAGCGCGACTTCGCCGTCCGGGCCGTTCGCCTCGCCGGTCGGCGCATTGCGGCCGGTGCCGACGTTCACGTCGACGAGCGTCGGCGGCGTACCGATGCCGAGCCCGCGGAAATACTGCTGGATATCGGCCGCGCGATAACCGCCGCCGAGTTCGACGATCGCGATGCATTGCCCGGCACCGTCGCCGGCCGGAAAGCCGTACAGCGACGCGAGCTGGATCGGCGTGAACGTGACGGCGGCGGCGCCGCGCGCGGGCTGGAACGGCGGCCTCAGCCGAAAGTGCGGCCGCGCCTGCGGACGGCTGTCCAGGCCAAGCACGGCCGTGACGGCATCGCCGAGCTCGTCCGGCAGCGCGATCGGGCCCGAGCGGCCGCGATACTGGCCGATCGCGCGATGCTCGAAACGCTCGAGCTTCACGCTGAATGCCGCTTCGAACTGCTGGATCGAGCCGGACAGCACGACGACGCTTTCGACCGGATCGACGCGATCGACCGTCAGCTGGTGACGATGTGCGAAGTCCTCGGTCTTGCGGATGTCATCGGGATTGGCGGAGAAACGCTGCGCGAACGCTTCGCGCGACAGCGGTTTCGCCTGTGCGTCGCCGGTGGCGAGCTGGTGGACCAACGTATCGAGTTGCCCTTCTTCCTGCCGCCGCAACATGATCGTGACGTGGATGCGTTCTGCCGGATCGCACGGGCCGAGGCACTTGGACTCGGCGACGATTCGGGGTTCACGGTCGGCGTGAAGATGCCTTGCCATGTTCAGACCCTCCTTGGTACCGCGTTGCACGGAACAGCCAGGAAATCGGACATAGCCGGCGGAAGTCGGTTCCGTTCGGTCAGTCGGTTCGCGAAAGCGCGAGGTTAAAGGGAGTTTAGATCAGTCAGACGATTCGCGCGCACGCCCTTCTGCGGCGGGGCATGCGCGCGAAGACCGGCCTTGCACGCGGTCCGTACCGATCGGCGCAGCGCCACCGTGCGGCCTGTCGACCCGCGCGGCGGCGATGCGATGAAGCGAGTCAGTCCATCGACAGGCGCAGCGCGAACCCGATCAGCGCGGCGGAAAACGTCCAGCGCTGGACGGTCTGCGCGAGCGGATGCGCGCGCATCCACGCCGCGATGCGCGACGCGCCGAACACGCAGGCGAGGTCGAAACACACGCCGGCCGCGACGAGCAGCGCACCGAGCTCGAACATCTGCCACACGACCGGCCCGGCCTCGGGTCGCACGAATTGCGGCAGCAGCACCGAGCAGAACAGCAGCGCCTTCGGATTCAGCAGGTTCGTCAGCAGCCCCTTGAAGAACGACTGCCGCAACTCGCCTGCCGCCGCGTCGCCGTCGCCCAGCGCGAACACGGGCGAACGGAACACCTGGATCGCGACGTACGCGAGATAGAGCGCGCCGCCGTAGCGGATCACCTCGTACAGCCACGGCGCGCTGCGGATCAGCGCCGCGACGCCGCAGGCGGACAGCGTCACGTGCGCGGTGCGCGACAGCGACAGGCCGGCCGCCGCCGCCATGCCCGGGCGCACGCCGCGGCCGATGCTGGTCTGCAGCACGAGCGCCATGTCGGGCCCGGGCACCGCGTAGATGGCCGCCAGCGCGGCGAGATAAATCAACAGCAAATGCGTGGAAATCATGGTCTGCCCCCCTCCTTCAATGACGATATGTTGCCGCTGAAGGGAGAGGGATTATTGGCCATCTTTGGCTCAGGATTGGCGATTCATAGCGGAATCCGCCACAATCGCGGAGTCAAGAAAAGGATTCCCCCAACATGACCGAACTCGACAAAACCGATCGCGCGATCCTCGCCGCGGTGCAGCGCGACGGCCGCCTGCCGATCGCGCGCCTCGCCGATTCCGTCGGCCTGTCCGAAACGCCGTGCGCACGGCGCCTGAAACGTCTCGAAAACGACGGCTACATCGAGCGCTACCGCGCGCAGCTGTCGCGCCAGGCGCTCGGGTTCGGCGTGGTCGCGTTCGTGCTCGTGCGGTTCGCGACGCACGACCGCAAGGTCGCCGACCGGTTCGAACGGGAAGTGCTCGGCATCGAGCGGATCCTCGCGTGCCACAACGTCGCGGGCACGGCCGACTACCTGCTGCAGGTGGTCGCGCGCGATCTGGACGACTACGGCACGTTCATTCGCGACTCGCTGCGGATGCTGCCGGGCGTCACGTCGATCGAATCGGCGCTGTCGTTGCGAGAGGTGAAGCACGACGCCGGGTTGCCGGTGCCGTGATGCGGGCGGCCCCGGACGGAAAGCCGCGCCCGACGGACACTCGACCCGTCACTTCGACGCGTATCGATGCGGGCCATGACGCGGCACGCCGGCGTAACGCTTGTTCACATTGTTGACGTCGTCGGCCTACACGACGATGTTGTCGTGCAGCTGGTGTGCGCGCCGAGATGCGTCCACCTACACGACGACGTCGGGCGACTGGTGCGCACGCTCGAGATCCTCGAGAAACGCTTCGACGAGCGGATCGCCGCGCCCGTCGCGCGCCACGACCATGTGGAACGTGACGTCGTAGCGCAGTTGCTCCGGATTGAGCGGCGCGAGCAATCCCTGCGCGACATACGGCGCCGCGAAATGCTGCGGCAGGTAGCCGAGGTGATGGCCGGACAGGATCAGCAGCGCCACGGCCTCCATGTTGTCGGCGGTCGCGGTCACGCGATCGGGCGTCGTCGACATCTGCGCCTCAGGCAGCGGATACGAGCGCCACGCCCACTCGAATCCGGCGACGTCGGCCGGCGTCAGCGCGCCGGCGCGTTCGAACAGCGGATGGCCGCGGCCGCAGTAGGCGACCTGCCGCTCGATGAACAGCGGCGTGTAGTGCAGCGACGGCACACGATGCCAGAAGTAGCCGACCGCGATCTGGATCTCGTCGCTCAGCAGTTTTTCCTCGAGATCGCCCGGTGCGCGCACCGAGATCGAGAAGCGCACGGCCTCGTCGCGCGTGCGGAACGCGGCGATCGCCTCGGCGATCCGCGCGTTCTGGCTGACCGGCGTGTGGCCGATCAGGCCGATATGCAGCGTGCCGACCAGCTGGCGGTCCATGTGTCGCGCCGCCATCCCGAATTCGTCGAGCGCGGCGAGCAGCTTGCGGCTCATCGCGTGGAACCGCTCGCCTTTCGGCGTGAGCCGGAATCCGCTGCGGCCGCGCTCGCAGAGCCGGTAGCCGAGCCGCGTCTCGAGCGACGACAGCTGCGCGCTGATCGTCGACTGGCCGACGTTCAGCATCGCCTGTGCGGCCGACACGCCGCCCGCGTCGGTGACCGCGAGAAACACGCGGATCAACCGCAGATCGAGGGTCGACAGATTCCCCAGCACGTTATCCCCCTTCCATACATCGATGGAAATCGATGTTTACGTCGATATCTTCGCATTCTTCTTTCCGGCGTGACGCGTAAAACTATGTGCCAGGCCGCGTCGCATGATACGGCAACCCCACATCGGAAGAGACAAGCCCATGAACGACCACACCCATTTCCAGCCGCTCGGCGGCAATGAAATGCCGCGCTGCGGCGGCATCGCGACGATGATGCGCCTGCCGCACGTGGCGAGCGCCGAAGGCCTCGACGCCTGTTTCGTCGGCGTGCCGTTCGACCTCGGCACCTCCAACCGCACCGGCGCGCGCTTCGGCCCGCGCCAGATCCGCACGGAATCCGTGCTGCTGCGCCCGTACAACATGGCCACGCGCGCGGCGCCGTTCGATTCGCTGCAGGTCGCCGATATCGGCGACGTCGCGATCAACCCGTACAACCTGCACGATTCCATCGCGCGCATCGAGGCTGCATACGACGCGATTCTCGAGCACGACTGCAAGCCGATCACGCTCGGCGGCGACCATACGATCGCGCTGCCGATCCTGCGCGCGATCCACCGCAAGCACGGCAAGGTTGCATTGATCCACGTCGATGCACACGCCGACGTGAACGATACGATGATGGGCGAAAAGATCGCGCACGGCACGCCGTTCCGCCGCGCGGTCGAGGAAGGCCTGCTGCACGGCGACAAGGTCACGCAGATCGGCCTGCGCGGCACCGGCTATGCCGCCGAGGATTTCGACTGGTGCCGCGAGCAGGGCTTCCGCGTGGTCCAGGCCGAGGAATGCTGGAACAAGTCGCTCGCGCCGCTGATGGAAGAAGTGCGCGCGCGCATCGGCGACACGCCCGTCTACATCACGTTCGACATCGACGGCATCGACCCGGCCTACGCGCCCGGCACCGGCACGCCGGAAATCGCGGGCCTCACGGTGCCGCAGGCGCTCGAGATCATCCGCGGCGCGAAGGGGTTGAACATCGTCGGCTGCGATCTCGTCGAAGTCGCGCCGCCGTACGACCCGTTCGGCACCACGGCACTGCTCGGCGCGAACCTCGCCTACGAGCTGCTGTGCGTGCTGCCCGGCGTCGCCTATCGCGACTGATCCCGGCACACGACCTATTCCAGATCAGAGAATTCCAGAGGAGAACATAACAGATGGGGACTTCCGTCAAGCAACCGAAGCGGGCGGCGCTCGCTTCGTTCGTCGGCACCACGATCGAGTGGTACGACTTCTATAGCTACGCGACCGCCGCCGCCATCGTGTTCGGGCCGTTGTTCTTCCCCGGTGAAAGCCGTTTCGTCAGCCTGCTCGCGTCGTTCGGCTCGTTCGCGGTCGGCTTCTTCGCGCGGCCGCTCGGCGGCGTGATGTTCGGCTATCTCGGCGACCGCTTCGGCCGCAAGCGCTCGCTGCTCGCGACGCTGATGCTGATGGCCGTGTCGACGGTCGCGATCGGCCTGCTGCCGACCCATGCGCAGGCCGGTGTGATCGCACCGATCCTGCTGGTGCTGATGCGCGTGCTGCAAGGCATCGCGGTCGGCGGTGAATGGGGCGGCGCGGTGCTGCTCGCCGGCGAGCATGCGCCCGAAGGCAAGCGCACGTTCTTCGCGTCGTTCGCGCAGCTCGGCAGCGCGAGCGGCCTGATCCTGTCGATGCTCGCGTTCGGCGCGATCAGCACGCTGTCGAAGGACGACATGATGAGCTGGGGCTGGCGCGTGCCGTTCCTCGCGAGCGCCGTGCTGCTGGCGGTCGGTTTCGTGATCCGCGCGAGCGTGTCCGAATCGCCCGAGTTCGAGGAAGTCAGGAAAAGCGGCAACACCGCGCAAAACCCGGTGCGCGAAGCGCTCAAGTACTGGCCGCTGCTGTTGCTCGCGATTGGCGCGAACGTCTACGGGATCGCCGGCGTGTATTTCAGCAACATCTTCATGATCAGCTACGCGACGCAGTTCCTGTCGCTCGACCGGTCGATGGTGCTGCATTGCATGACGATCGTCGCCGTGCTGCAGTTCGTCGTGCAGCTGGCGGCCGCGTTCCTCGCGCAGCGCTTCGGCACGACGCGCGTGCTGCTGATCACCGGCGCCTGGGCCGCGATCGTGCCGTTCGTGATGCTGCCGCTCGTGCACATGGGCACCCCATTGTCGATCACGGTCGGCGTCGGCCTCGCGACACTCGCGGAATCGGGCTACTACTCGGTGGTCGCGGGTTTCGTCAGCGGCATCTTCATCGCGCGCATCCGCTACACGGCGATCTCGATCGCGTACCAGGTGTGCGGCGCGATCGCCGGCGGTCTCACGCCGCTGGTCGCCACGCTGATCGCACAGAATACCGCGCCGCAATGGTGGCCGCTCGCGATCCAGTACATGAGCGCCGCCATGCTGTCGTCGGTGTGCGTGTGGCTGATCTCGCGCCGCGTCAGCATCGACGATGCGGGCGCGCCCGGCAAGGCGGACGATGCGCTGCCGCACGGCACACGTACCGCGTAACGTCACCTCGCGCAACGGGCAGGCAACATCGCCTGCCCGTTTGCATTGGGCGTCCGGCGGTGCGGCGCAATGCCCCCGCCGCCCCGATCATTCATTACGACACGCGGCCCGCACATGCGGGCCGCAAGCGTGCCATCCGATCGTCGATCGCGACGGCAGCCGCGCAGCGTTCGCGCGTTATTGCACCTGGCTGCGCAGCGTCTTCGCGGCAGCGACCATGTTCGTCAGCGCCGGAATCACTTCCGCCCACTGGCGCGTCTTCAGCCCGCAGTCCGGGTTCACCCACAGGCGTTCCGCCGGGATCCGTCCGGCCGCCTTCTTCATCAGGCCGACGATGTGATCCTGCGTCGGGATGTTCGGCGAGTGGATGTCGTACACGCCCGGCCCGATCTCGTTCGGATACCTGAAGCTGTCGAACGCGTCGAGCAGTTCCATGTCCGAGCGCGACGTCTCGATCGTGATCACGTCCGCGTCCATGTCGGCGATCGACGCGATGATGTCGTTGAACTCCGAATAGCACATGTGCGTATGGATCTGCGTATCGTCCTGCACGCCGTTCGCCGTGATGCGGAACGATTCGACCGCCCACTTCAGGTACTCGCCCCATTGCGCGCGGCGCAGCGGCAGCCCTTCGCGCAGCGCGGCCTCGTCGATCTGGATCACGCGCACGCCGGCCTTCTCGAGATCGAGCACTTCGTCGCGGATCGCGAGCGCAAGCTGGTAGCACGACACCGAACGCGGCTGGTCGTCGCGCACGAACGACCAGTTCAGGATCGTCACCGGGCCGGTCAGCATGCCCTTCATCGGCTTGTTCGTCAGCGACTGCGCGTACGTGATCCATTCGATCGTCATCGCCTTCGGGCGGCTGATGTCGCCGAACAGGATCGGCGGCTTCACGCAGCGCGAACCGTACGACTGCACCCAGCCGAACTGGCTGAATGCGTAGCCGTCGAGCTGCTCGCCGAAGTATTCGACCATGTCGTTGCGTTCGGCTTCACCGTGCACCAGCACGTCGAGCTCGAGCGATTCCTGTTCGCGCACGCTGCGCTCGATTTCCGCCTGCATCGCCGTGCGGTAGCCGGTTTCATCGAGCGCGCCGGCCTTGAACCGGCTGCGCGCCTCACGGATCTCGGCGGTCTGCGGGAACGAGCCGATCGTCGTCGTCGGGAACGCCGGCAGATTCAGTCGTGCCGACTGCTTCGGCGCGCGCTGCGCGTACGGGCTCGCGCGGTTGCCGAGCCGCGCGTCGATGCGCGCGATCGCGGCCTTCACCGCCGGGTTGTTCACGCGCGGCGAGCGGCGGCGCGAGTCGATCGCGGCCGCGTTCGCGGCGAGCACGTCGGCCACCTCGTCGCGGCCTTCGTTCAGTGCGGTCGCGAGCACTTTCAGTTCATCGAGCTTCTGCAGCGCGAACGCGAGCCACGAGCGGATCTCCGCGTCGAGCTTCTCCTCGCTCGCGAGATCGACCGGCACGTGCAGCAGCGAGCACGATGGTGCGAGCCACAGGCGCTCGCCCAGTTGCTTCGCGAGCGGTTCGAGCCAGTCGAGCGTCGCGCTCAGGTCTGTCTTCCAGATATTGCGGCCGTTGATCGCGCCCACCGACAGCACGCGGTCGGCCGGCAGTTCGCGCACGAGTGCATCGAGTTCATCGCGGGCGTTGATCACATCGAGATGCAGGCCGTCGACCGGCAGCGAGGCGGCGAGTGTCAGGTTGTCCTGAAGCGGGCCGAAGTACGTCGCGAGCAGCAGCTTGATGCGGCGCGTCTCGAGCGCGTCGTACGCAGTGCGCAGCGCCTGGCGCCATTCGGCGTCGAGCTCGGTCACGAGGATCGGTTCGTCGATCTGCACCCATTCGACGCCTTGCACGGTCAGCGTGTCGAGCAGCGCGCCATATACCGGCAGCAGCTTCGGCAGCAGCGCGAGGCGATCGGAATCGTCCTTCGCCTTGCCGAGCCACAGATACGTGACGGGGCCGAGGATCACCGGCTTCGCGGCGACACCCTGCGCCTGTGCTTCCGCCAGTTGCTGGAGCAGACGCGACGGATCGAGCGAGAAGTTCGTATCCGCATGGAATTCCGGCACGATGTAGTGATAGTTCGTATCGAACCACTTCGTCATTTCACCGGCCGCGACACCGCCGCAGCATGCCGCGTGTTCTTCCGCCGACTGCGCCGAGCGGCCGCGCGCGACGCGGAAATAGTTGTCGAGCGCATCGCCGTGGAAGCCCCGCACGCGCTTCGGCAGGTTGCCGAGCGTGAAGCTCATGTCGAGCACCTGATCGTAGAACGCGAAATCGCCGATCGGCACGAGATCGAGGTCGCGCTGGTCGTTCCAGTGGCGCTGGCGGAGCTCGGCGCCGAGCGCCTCCAGTGCGTCGCGCGACGATTCGCCCTTCCAGTAGCGTTCGAGAGCGAACTTGAGTTCGCGCTTCGCGCCAATGCGCGGAAAACCGAGGTTGTGTGTCGTAACCATGAAGCTGCCGTCCAGAAGAAATAGTCGATCCGGCAGCCATCATAGGGATTTCATCCCATGAAATAAAATGGCATTATTTCATTCATCCATTAAATTTGTTCATGTGTTTGTTGGGTGAGCGATAGCCATGCTGGAACGATTCCATCTCGTCGTGATCCGCGAAGTCGAGCGCCAGGGCTCACTGACCGCGGCCGCCAACGCGCTGCATCTCACGCAATCGGCGCTCAGCCATACCGTCCGGAAAATCGAGCAGCAGCTCGGCACGCCGATCTGGGACCGGGAAGGACGCGGCCTGCGGCTCACGCAGGGCGGGCAGTATCTGCTGAAGCTGGCGAACCGGCTGCTGCCGCAGTTCGAACTCGCGGAGGAGCGGATGAAGCAGTACGCGAAGGGCGAGCGTGGCACGCTACGCATCGGGATGGAGTGCCACCCGTGCTACCAGTGGCTGCTGAAGGTCGTGTCGCCGTACCTGTCGCGCTGGCCGGACGTCGACGTCGACGTGAAGCAGCGCTTCCAGTTCGGCGGCATCGGCGCGCTGTTCGGCCATGACATCGACGTGCTCGTGACGCCCGACCCGCTGAACAAGCCGGGGCTGCGCTTCGATCCCGTGTTCGACTACGAGCAGGTGCTGGTGGTCGCGGATGCGCACCGGTTCGCGAACGCCGACTACGTGACGCCCGAGCAGCTGACCGACGAGGTCCTGATCACCTACCCGGTCGAGACCGACCGGCTCGACATCTACAACCAGTTCCTGACGCCGGCCGGCATCGTGCCGCGGCGCCACAAGTCGATCGAGACGACCGACATCATGCTGCAGATGGTGGCGAGCGGGCGCGGCGTGGCCGCGCTGCCGAGATGGCTTGCCGACGAGTATGCAGACCGGATGGCGGTCGTGCCGGTCAAGCTCGGCAAGAAGGGGATCGCGAAGCAGATCTTCCTCGGCATCCGCGAAGCGGACGCATCGATCGACTATCTGGCCGCGTTCGTCGCGCTGGCGCGCGAATCGACGGGGAGCGCGCCGCGCATGCTGCGCTAGGCGCGCTCGCGCCGTGCGCGCTTCCGGCGGTCCGCATGTCGATGCGCAGGCCGTTGTTCACTATATGGATGACGACGCGAGCCGGCACGACATGTCGCGTCGCGACGTAACGGCACCATCCCCTTACACACCTGTAAAGCAATGATTCGCCCTCCCGACTGTCATCAAACTGACTGGTAGCGAAAGCTAGGATCGGACGCGGTTCCCTTACGAGATGCCGTCATGAATCAACCTGCTTCGTCCGCACCGAACAATTCGGGCTCCGTCGAACGCACCAGGCAGGTCGGCTATGCCGTCTTCCTGCTGGTGCTCGCGCTCGGCGCGATCTATATCGCCACGCACCTGATCGACGATCTGTCGCCGGTCCGCGAAGGGAAGCTGTTCCCGTACCTGCTGCTTGGCGCCGCGCTGCTGATCGCGCTCGGCTTCGAATTCGTCAACGGCTTCCACGACACCGCCAACGCGGTCGCCACCGTGATCTATACGCACTCGCTGACGCCCAACGTCGCGGTAATCTGGTCCGGCATGTGGAACTTCCTCGGCGTGATGGTTTCGAGCGGCGCCGTTGCGTTCGGCATCCTGCAGTTGCTGCCGGTCGAACTGATCCTGCAGGTCGGCAGCGGCGCAGGCTTCGCGATGGTGTTCGCGCTGCTGATCGCCGCGATCGTGTGGAACCTCGCGACCTGGTATTTCGGGTTGCCGTCGTCGAGCTCGCATACGCTGATCGGGTCGATCATCGGCGTCGGTCTGATGAACCAGCTGATGCACGGGCCGTCGGGCACGAGTGGCGTCGACTGGGGCCAGGCGCTCGGCGTCGGCAAGTCGCTGCTGTTCTCGCCGATCGTCGGCTTCCTGTGCGCGGCACTGCTGCTGCTCGTGCTGAAGGCGCTCGTGCGGATTCCGGAGCTGTACAAGGAGCCGCCGAAGGATCAGCCGCCGCCGTTCTGGATTCGCTGCCTGCTGATCCTGACCTGCACGGGCGTGTCGTTCGCGCACGGGTCGAACGACGGGCAGAAAGGGATGGGCCTCATCATGCTGATCCTGATCGGCACGGTACCGACCGCGTATGCGCTGAACAAGGCCGTCACGCCGGCCGAAACGCAGACCTTCGTCGCCGTCGCGAACCAGGCTGCCGCGACGCTCGGGAAGTACACGAACGGTGTCGCGCCGTCCGCGAACCCGCGTGCCGACGTCGAACACTACGTGCAGCATCGTGACCTGACGCCCGCCGTGCTGCCGGCCGTGCAGCAGCTGTCCACGTCGCTCGCGACCGCGGTCGGCGCGTCGGGGTCGATGGCGGCGGTGCCGCAACGCGACGTCGACAACGTGCGCAATACGATGTATCTGGTGTCCGAAGCCATTCGCCTGATCGAGAAGTCGGGGCAGCCCGCGTTCGCCACCGACGACAAGCTCGCGATCGACAACTATCGCAAGCAGCTCGACCACGCGACCAAGTTCATTCCGACGTGGGTAAAGGTGGCCGTAGCGATCGCGCTGGGCCTCGGCACGATGGTCGGCTGGAAGCGGATCGTCGTGACCGTCGGCGAGAAAATCGGCAAGCAGCATTTGACGTATGGGCAGGGTGCGTCGGCCGAACTCGTCGCGATGCTGACGATCGGCGCCGCCGACGTGTACGGCCTGCCCGTGTCGACGACGCACGTGCTGTCGTCGGGTGTGGCGGGCACGATGGCGGCGAATGGATCCGGGTTGCAGTGGAGCACGGTGCGCAGCCTCGTGCTCGCGTGGGTGCTGACGCTGCCCGCGTCGATCGTGCTGGCAGGCGGGCTTTACTGGTTGTTCCGGGCGGTCGCTTGATGGGTGGCCGGTGAAAGCCGGCCACCCGCCGAAGAAGGTTCCGCCGCCGCTTCTCCGCGTCTCCGCTCCGGCACATCGCGGCATTCGATGTATCCGTGCCGCGCCCCTCCCCTTTCCGAATTGGAGCGCAAGATCTGGAGCGCGCCGGCACACGGACGCCGCTAGACTGGGTTCATCAACTTTCATCGTGGCTTCAACCGTGCACGCGACGCTTGCGAGTATCCCGCGACCGTACGGCGCCACTCTGCTGACGAACCGAGGTATGCCCGTGAATATCGCCGATCTGCAACCTGCCGTCGAATCGCCGGACATCGCACAACGCGTCGACGCAGTCGACTGGCCGACCGTCGATGTCGAACTCGACCGCTACGGATGTGCGCATGTACCGGGCCTGATCTCCGCAAGCGAGTGCGATGCGCTCGCCTCGCTCTATCCGCAGGATGCGCTCTATCGTTCACGCGTCGTGATGGCACGGCACGGGTTCGGGCGCGGTGAATACAAGTACTTCGCGTACCCGCTGCCTGCGGTCGTCGCCGAGCTGCGCACGACGCTCTACCCGCATCTCGCGCCGATCGCGAATCGCTGGAACCAGGCACTCGGGATCGACGTCCGCTATCCGAAAGACCACACGACATTCCTCGATCGCTGCCACGCGGCAGGACAGACACGACCGACGCCGCTGATCCTGCAATACGGCCCGGACGACTACAACTGTCTCCATCAAGACCTGTATGGCGAGCATGTCTTTCCACTCCAGGTCGCGATCCTGCTGTCGGCACCCGGGCGGGATTTCACGGGCGGCGAGTTCGTGCTGACGGAACAGCGGCCACGCATGCAGTCACGCGCGGAAGTGGTGCCGCTGACACAAGGCGACGCGGTGATCTTCGCCGTGCACGGCAGGCCCGTGCAGGGAACGCGCGGCGTCTACTGCGTCAATTTGCGCCATGGTGTGAGCAGAATTCGAAGCGGCCACCGCCACACGATCGGCATCATCTTCCATGATGCACAGTGACGGCCCGCGGAGCGAGCATGACGCTATCGTGCCATTCGGCAAGCGGATGGGTTTACTCGAGTGACCGCCCATCATCGCGCGAGGCGCGTTGTACCGCGGCATCGGCGCACGGTCAGCTCGGCGCCCGCGGTGACGGATGACGGGGGGCGCCATCCGTCGCATCATCGTCGCCATGATGGATCGACGTTTCCGGTGAGCAACGAAAAGCCGCAGCCCTCACCTGCCGCGGCGCCAATGCAACAAGAGATCCGGTCTACCCGCGGGCCACATTTGCCCGCAGGCGATCGCCAGCATTGGAAGCCAGTCGCGCATAGCCCGGCAACGTCAGCAGCGCGAGCACGCCCGCCGCAACGAACGCCCAGCGAAAGTCGTCCAGTACGTAGTGCATGCCGGCCGCGTCGCCACGCACCAACGCCGCGAACCGCAGCGACAACGCACCGAATGCGATCCCCATCCCGATCGCCATCTGCTGCGCGGCACTCCATAGCGTGCTGGCCGCGCTCGTCTGCCGGGCCGGGATATCCGCATATGCCAGCGTCGCGAGCGTCGTGAACTGCATCGACCGCGTGAGTCCGTAGACGAAGACGACGAACAGCGTGATCATCAGCGGCGTCGACGCGGTCAGCCAGCCGCACGCGATCGTGAAGATGCCGACGATCGTCACGTCGACGAGCGCGACGCGCCGGAAACCGAAGCGGTCGAGAATCCACGAGGTTCCCGCCTTCATCCCGAGATTGCCGAGCGCGCTCGCGAGCAGCAGCAGGCCGGACTGGAACGGCGACAGCCCGAAGCCGATCTGGAACAGCAGCGGCAGCAGATACGGCACGGCGTTGATCGCCATCCGCGTGATCGAGCCAGTGATCACCGTCACCGAGAACGTCGGCACCTGCAGCGTCGTGAAATCGAGCAGTGGATGCGCGTAGCGTTGCGCGTGCATCCACGCGGCGATGCCGAACAACACGCTCGCGCCCACCAGAATGCCCGCGCGCGTGAAGTCGACATCCTGCTGGCCAGCCGCTTCGGTACCGATCAGCAGACAGGTCAGCGCACCGCCGGCCAGCACGAAGCCGACCCAGTCGAGCGGCCGTTGTTCGTCGGCCCGCGTGTTCCGGACGATCAGCCAGGTACAGACGAGCGCAGCAACACCGAACGGCACATTCAACAGGAAGATCCATCGCCATGACGCGTAGGTCGTGATGAAGCCTCCGATCGGCGGCCCGACGACCGGCGCGACGATGCCCGGCCACGTGATCGTCGCGATCGCTCGCATCAGCCGGGCCTTCTCCGTGCTGCGCACGACGATCATCCGTCCGACCGGCACCATCATCGCCCCGCCGACACCCTGCCGCAGGCGCGCGGCCGTGAACGTCACCCCCCCCTCGGACAGCCCGCACAGCACTGACGCGCCGGTAAAGACGAAGATGGCGGTGGCGAACACCGTGCGCGAGCCATAGCGATCCGCGATCCAGCCGCTGATCGGGATGAACACCGCGAGTGCCAGCATGTACGCCGTCATCCCGAGGCTCAGCGCGTTCGGCCCGACGCCGAACGAACGCGCCATCTGCGGCAGCGCGGTTGCGATCACGGTCGTGTCGAGGTACTCCATGAAGAACGTTGCGGCGACGAGATACGGCAAGAAGTCGGTCGTCCGACCACTTTGGACAGGGCTATCAGTCATGAATGGTGCAGGAGACGGAATGCGAAGGACGCCGAGTGCCGGCAGATGCAGATGCGCGCCGGGAATCGGGACGAATGGCGATATTACGCTGAAGGGCGGGTTGTTTGCTCTGTCGGGCATGTCGCGCGAATGGACTTTATGCGCATAGATTTTTATGACGATATCGGGCTGCGTTCGCTGGACGGCGCACACGGTCAGGTCGACGCGACACGTCGAAGGAGGGGTATTTTTCGCGGAATAATGGCATTTTCCGACAATCGTCGATCAACGCCGCACATCGTCGGCCATCACATCACCATCGCCATCACCAGATTCGCCGACATTGGTCGGGCGCTGACTGAAGGTGGATTGGTCTGATCTGGAGAGAAGGATGTGCCGGGAGAGCTCGGTGGTACAAAGTGACGAATTGCTCGAGAACCGTGGGTACCTGAAATCAACACCATCGGTGCCCCAGTTCCATCCGCATTGCACTTTTTCACGCACATTTCCGTCGCGCCAATGCAAAAACCCCCGCCTTTCGGACGGGGGTTTCTGGCTTAGGGAGCCTGACGATTACCTACTTTCACACGGGAATCCGCACTATCATCGGCGTAGAGTCGTTTCACGGTCCTGTTCGGGATGGGAAGGGGTGGGACCGACTCGCTATGGTCATCAGGCAAAGAGGGTTGTTGTGCTGGCGTGGCCAACAGAACCAATCTGGGAAGAAGCAGTAATTTAGTTGGGTTGTGAGCTGTATCTCACACGTACGCGGTACTTCAACCGTCGTACGTCGAGTGCCCTGCACTCGACGCTCGATGTCCGTAAGCGCTAAAGCGCTAACGGGCATCGAGACAGACTTGTTATAGGATCAAGCCTTACGGGCAATTAGTATCAGTTAGCTGAACGCATTACTGCGCTTACACACCTGA
>NZ_QTQF01000036.1:0-78176 GCF_003854235.1 Burkholderia sp. Bp8998 | reverse complement strand
CGCGCGATTGAGCGCCCCCATGTCCGAGAACGGGTGGATATGGTGCGCGGCGTCGAGCGCGCGGTATTCGGCGGTCGAGCGTGCCTGCGTCGTGCGGGCCGCCGGCGCGGCGGGCTGGATCCACGCGGATTCGTTGCGGTAAGTCATGTTTCCTCCGTATTTCCTTGATGCGCTTGTGCGCGCGCTTACACGTGCAGCAGCAGATGACGGCGTTCCCACGAGCTGATCACGCGGAAGAACGCTTCGTATTCGGTTTCCTTCAGCGCGAAATACGCCTTCAGGAACTTGTGGCCGAGAATCTCGCCGAGCGGCTCGCACGCGGCCATCAGCGTGAGCCCTTCCTCCAGGTTGCGCGGCAGCTGGTATGGCAGTTCGTAGCCGTCGCTGACGAGCGGTTCGGTCGGTTCGAGACGCTGCGTCATGCCGAGATAGCCGGCCGCGAGCGTCGCCGCGAGCGCGAGGTACGGGTTGCAGTCGACGCCCGGGATCCGGTTCTCGATGCGGCGTGCGGACGGGCCCGAGTGCGGAATGCGGAAGCCGACCGTGCGGTTGTCGTAGCCCCACTGCACGTTGATCGGCGCGGCCATGAAGCGCGACAGGCGGCGATACGAGTTGATGTACGGCGCGAAGATCGGCATCAGCGCGGGCGTGTACTTCTGCAGCCCGGCCAGGTAGTTGTAGAACAGCGAGGTCGCGCCGCCCGTTTCCGGCGACGTGAAGAGGTTGCGGCCCGTTTCCTCGTCGACGATGCTCTGGTGCACGTGCATCGCGGAGCCCGGCTCGTTCTCCATCGGCTTGGCCATGAAGGTCGAGTACATGTTGTGGCGCAGCGCGGCCTCGCGCACCGTGCGCTTGAACAGGAACACCTGGTCGGCCAGCGACAGCGCGTCGCCGTGCATGAAGTTGATCTCCATCTGCGCGGCGCCGACTTCATGGATCAGCGTGTCGATGTCGAGGTTCTGCGCTTCGCAGTACTCGTAGATGTCCTCGAACAGCGGGTCGAACTCGTTGACCGCCTCGATCGAATACGACTGGCGGCCCGTCTCCGGGCGGCCCGTGCGGCCGACCGGCGGACGCAGCGGCAGGTCCGGGTCCTTGTTCATGTCGACCAGGTAGAACTCGAGCTCCGGCGCGACGACCGGTTTCCAGCCCTTCGCCTTGTACAGGTCGAGCACGCGGCGTAGCACGTAGCGCGGCGAGATCTCGACCGGCGAGCCGTCGAAGTGCACGCAGTCGTGGATCACCTGCGCGGTCGGGTCGACGGCCCACGGGATCAGGCGAATGGTCGACGTGTCGGGCACGCACACCATGTCGGGATCGGTCACGCCGGTCAGCGAGCCGTCTTCCGGATAGTCGCCGGTGACGGTCTGCACCATCACGGCCTGCGGCAGGCGCATCGATTCGCCGGACGTGAACTTGTTGCGCGGCGTGATCTTGCCGCGCGCGATGCCGGCCATGTCGGGAATGATCGCTTCGATCTCGGTGATCCGGTGTTGCTTCAGAAAGTCTTCGATGTCTTGCATGTCTGTTCTCGTTATGTGGGTCGGCGCGCTCAGGCGAGCGCGGCGGCGGCCGTGGCACGCGTGCGGGCGTTGCGGCGCGCGCGGCATGCGTCGCCGAAGGCGCGGAAGATCGCGCTCGACAGCGGGTCATGCGCATGCCGCCATTCCGGATGCCATTGCACGGCGAGGGCGAAGGCCGGGGCATCGGCGACGCTGAAGGCCTCGATCAGGCCATCCGGCGCGACGGCTTCGACAGCGAGGCCGGAACCGAGCTGCGCGATGCCCTGCTTGTGCAGCGAGTTCACGTGCACGTCGTCGCGGCCGCCGGCGAGCGTGTGCAGCACACCGCCGGGCGTCAGGTGCACGACGTGCGCGGGGCCGTATTGCGTGTCCATCGGCGCGTCGTCGTCCTCGCGGTGATCGGCGAGGCCCGGCACTTCGTGCACGCGCTGGTGCAGCGTGCCGCCGCAGACGACGTTCAGCTCCTGGAAGCCGCGGCACACCGCCAGCACGGGCACGCCCGCGACGATCGCCGCGCGCAGCAGCGGCAGCGTCGTCGCGTCGCGTGCGGGATCGTGCTTCGTGCCGGGCGCGCTCGGCTCGCCGCCGTACAGGTGCGGCTCGACGTTCGAGTAGCTGCCGGTAAACAACAGGCCGTCGACCGTGGCGAGCACGTCGTCGACCGACTGGCGATCGCCGAGCGCGGGCAGCACCATCGCGAGCGCATGTGCGCCGTCGACGATCGCCGCGACGTACTTGTCGCCGACCGTGTGCGACGCATGCGCGCCGATTTGCGTGAAGTCGGCTGTGATGCCGACGAGGGGTTTCCTTTCCATGACGTCAATCAGTTATCCGTAGGGATGTGTCATGCGTTGCGCAGGAAAACCGCAAAACGCAGGCGCGACACGACCCCGCAGCCTGGCGAAATTCGCGAGGCCGCTGGTGAATGGGCGCGGCGGGTTCGCATGGCGATCCGCGCTGCGCGCGACGGTCAGGCCGTCGTTCGTTTCGTTGCACCGAGCGACGCGGCAATGGATGCGCGAACGCGTTCCGTCACCGCGCAGACGACGCGATTGACGAACAGGCAGCTGAAACGAACGACGAGAAAAGGAGGAGAGGCGCTATGGCAGCAGCGACGCGACTTCGTCGGTATCGACGGCCACGAATGCGCGTGCGGAAACGGCGTTGTGGCGCCGAACGGAACGACGGGACAGGATGGTGTAGATCGACAGGTGCAGCAGGCGAGGACTATGCCAGCCGCAACTGCCATCGGAAGCGGGAGCAGCGCTGCGCAAACTTCGCACATCGCCTCGATCCCACCTCACCAGAGGGCCACGGACTCTCACGATTACACTCGACTGGTTTGTTGAAAGTATTGAACACCTGATCGTTTCGGCGCGCGGGGCGTTTAAAATAATCGAGGTGCCAGGCCTGCGTCATTTACATCGATGGGCATCAATTTTTGCGTTGCGATAACGTTTTTTGGTGCCGATGAATAGCCGAGACGCTGACCTGAGAGCCAGCATATACGAGCCAAAAACGGCGTCAAATGTTTTTTTACGCTGTCGTGTCAGGACTTTCCCGAGGCACTCCGAACAAAAGATTCGTAAATGGAATGACGCTCGGGGTGTTCATTATTTCGAACGCCTTTCAGGGTTTTCCCCGCTGATGCGCGGCATAAAGTGATTAGAATATTCAACGGCTGCCGAACACGCCCAACACGTCGTTTCACTTTTTCACCGCACTCCTATCGTGTCCGAAACCGAATCGATGTCCACCGAAGTCGCCGAGCGCCTGCGTTTCGTGCGCAACAAGCATGGCCTGTCGCAGCGCGAACTCGCGAAGCGGGCCGGCGTGACCAACGGCACGATTTCGCTGATCGAACAGGGGCGCGTGAGCCCGTCGGTCGGCTCGCTGAAGAAACTGCTCGAATGCATCCCGATGAGTCTCGCGGAATTCTTCACGTTCGAGCTGGTCGAATCGCGCTCGGTCGTGTCGCGGCGTGACGAGATGCCGAACCTCGGCAACGACGCGCTCGCGTTTCACCTCGTCGGCGCGGGCGTGAAGGACCGCAACATGTGCATCATGCGCGAGATCTACCAGCCGCACGCCGATACGGGGCCCGAGATGCTCGTGCATGCAGGGCACGAGGGCGGGGTAGTCGTGTCGGGCCGGCTCGAGCTCACCGTCGACGGCGCGACCTGGCTGCTCGACCCCGGAGACGGCTACTACTTCGAAAGCCGTTTGCCACACCGTTTTCGCAATCCCAGCGCGGAACAGCTCTGCGAGGTCGTGTCGGCCAATTCGCCGGCCACCTTCTGACCGCGCATCATCGCATTCGCCGCCGGCAGCGTTGCCGCTGCGCGGCATGCCGCGGCGCGAATGCCACAACCATTGAGGCATCCTGAATGAACAAGTTGAGTTTGGCTGACTGGCAGGACAAGGCGGCGTCGCTCGAGATCGAAGGGCGCGCATTCATCGATGGCGCGCCGCGCGACGCGCACGGCGGCAAGACGTTCGACTGCGTGAGCCCGATCGACGGCCGCGTGCTCGCGAAAGTGGCCGATTGCGGCGAGGCCGACGTCAACGCCGCCGTCGCGGCCGCCCGCCGCGCGTTCGACGCGGGCGTGTGGGCCGGACTGAACCCGCGCGCACGCAAGGCCGTGCTGCTGCGCTGGGCCGCGCTGATGCGCGAGCATCTCGACGAACTGTCGCTGCTCGAGACGCTCGACGCCGGCAAGCCGATCGGCGACACGACGACGGTCGACGTGCCGGGCGCCGCCTATTGCGTCGAGTGGTTCGCCGAAGCGATCGACAAGGTCGGCGGCGAAGTCGCGCCGGCCGACCACCATCTCGTCGGTCTCGTCACGCGCGAGCCGGTCGGCGTGGTCGCGGCCGTCGTGCCGTGGAACTTCCCGATCCTGATGGCCGCATGGAAGTTCGGCCCGGCGCTCGCGGCCGGCAACAGCGTCGTGCTGAAGCCGTCGGAGAAGTCGCCGCTGACCGCGATCCGCGTCGCGCAGCTCGCGTACGAGGCCGGCATCCCGGCCGGCGTGTTCAACGTCGTGCCGGGCGCGGGCGAACCGGGCAAGCTGCTCGCGCTGCATCGCGACGTCGACTGCATCGCATTCACCGGCTCCACGGCGGTCGGCAAGCTGATCATGCAGTACGCCGCGCAGTCGAACCTGAAGCGAGCATGGCTCGAACTCGGCGGCAAGTCGCCGAACATCGTGCTGCCCGATTGCCCGGATCTCGACCGCGCCGCGCAGGCCGCGGCCGGCGCGATCTTCTACAACATGGGCGAGATGTGCACGGCCGGCTCGCGCCTGCTCGTGCATCGCGACATCAAGGATGCGTTCATCGAGAAGCTGGTCGCGGCCGCGCGTGCGTACGTGCCGGGCAACCCGCTCGATCCGTCGGTGTCGATGGGCGCGATCGTCGACGGGATCCAGCTCGAGCGCGTGCTCGGCTACATCGACGCCGGGCGCAAGGAAGGCACCCTCGTCACGGGCGGCGCGCGCGTGAAGGCGGAGACGGGCGGCTTCTACGTCGAGCCGACGGTGTTCGAGGTGAAGCCCGATGCGAAGATCGCGCGCGAGGAGATCTTCGGTCCCGTGCTGTCGGTGATCGTGTTCGACGATGTCGACGAGGCGGTGCGGATTGCGAACGATACCGAGTACGGGCTCGCGGCGGCCGTGTGGACGTCGGACCTGACGACTGCGCACGACGTGTCGCGCCGGCTGCGGGCGGGCACGGTGTGGGTGAACTGCTACGACGAAGGCGGCGACATGAACTTCCCGTTCGGCGGCTACAAGCAGTCGGGCAACGGCCGCGACAAGTCGCTGCACGCGCTCGAGAAGTACACCGAGCTGAAGTCGACGCTGATCCGGCTGCGCTGACGCGGCCGGTGTGCGGGCGCGGTGCCGACGGGCGCCGCGCCCGCGCGCGTCAGGCCGAGCGCAGCGCCGGGTGGAAGCCCGCGGCTTCGATGATCGACTGCACGCGTTCGGCGCCTTGCGCCGATTCGACCTTGACCGTTTTCGCGGCCACGTCGATGTCGAGCTTCGCGGCAGGGTCTGCTGCCGTCACGGCGCGCGTGATGGCGTTGGCGCAGCCGCCGCAGGTCATGTCCTGGACTTCGAATTCCATCGTGTTCTCCCGGGTTGATTGGCGATTGACAACATCGCCAGCATGAAGCTTGCCATGGTGGGAAGGTCAAGCCCGTTCGCGGCGTTCGGCGGCGCACAAGCCATTTGTAAAGTTGAAGTCAGACGAATAGCAATTTGCTTGAGTACGTCAGTCGGAATTTTTCCCGATTGACGATCACGCATTATCGGCGAAATCTGGCGGAGCCTTGCACGACAAGGCGTGTGTCACATCGACGACGAGCGATGCCCATGATGCAAGTAAGGGTACTCGGGGGTGGTAATGCGAATCGATCTTACTATCGGTTCCCTTCGATATCTCATTTCGTTACCCATATGAATCGTTTCGCTTTCGGCTTCGCGCTGGCCCTGCTGGGCGCATCGGCAACCTCCGCATTCGCTGCCGACGATATCGTCAACCTGACCCTGAAGGACCACAAGTTTTCGCCCGACGGCGTGACGATTCCGGCCGGCAAGAAGGTGAAGTTCGTCGTCAAGAACCTCGATGCAACGCCCGCGGAATTCGAAAGCGACGATTTCAAGGCAGAGAAGGTCGTGCCGGCCGGCAAGTCGGTCGAGATCCTGGTCGGGCCGCTGAAGGCCGGCACCTACGAGTTCCACGACGAGTATCACGAAGTGCAGTCGAAGACACACCTGACCGTCAAGTAAGCGGATATCGCCATGCTGTCTACCGCCCTGATCGTCTTTCGTGAAGTGCTCGAGGCCGCGCTGGTGGTCTCGATCGTGATGGCCGCCACGAAGGGCGTGCCGCGGCGCGGCTGGTGGGTCTGCGGCGGGCTCGTCGGCGGCGTGATCGGCGCCGGCCTGATCGCCGCGTTCGCCGACGTGATCTCGCAGTGGGCGTCCGGCATGGGGCAGGAAGTCTTCAACGCCGGCGTGATGTTCGTCGCGACGCTGATGCTGGCGTGGCACTGCATCTGGATGAGCCGCCACGGCCGCGAGATGGCGCTGCACATGGGCGAGGTCGGGCGGGCCGTCGCGGCCGGCAGCCGGCCGCTGACGGGGCTCGCGATCGTGGTCGGCGTCGCGGTCCTGCGCGAAGGCTCCGAGGCCGTGCTGTTCCTGTACGGCATCGCGGCGGGCGATCCGGGACAGACGCCGCAGATGATCGCCGGCGGGCTGCTCGGCGTGCTCGGCGGCGCCGGGCTCGGCTATGCGATGTATGCGGGCCTGCTGCAGATTCCGCTCAAGCGCCTGTTCTCCGTCACCAACGCGCTGATCGTGCTGCTCGCGGCGGGGATGGCAAGCCAGTGCGTCGGCTTCCTGCTCGCCGCCGGCCTCGTGCCGTCGTGGGGCGATGCGGTCTGGGATACCTCGTGGCTGCTCAAGGAATCGAGCATCGTCGGCAAGGCGCTGCATACGCTGATCGGCTATACGGCGCGTCCGGCGGGGATCCAGATCGTCGCGTACGTCGTCACGCTGGTCGCGATCGTCGTGCTCGCGCGGCTCGTCGGCCGGCCCCGGACGGCCATGCCGCCGCCGCGGCCCGTCGCCTGAGCGGGCGGGGCCGAATGCAAGAAAGGGGCGTCGTGGACGCCCCTTTTCCTTTGCGTCGACGGACCGCGTACAGCCGCGCGGCCGGTTCAGCGATGGCTGTCGATCCATGCGCGGGCCCATTCGAGCCCCGCTTCGCGCGCTTCGTCCTCGGTATCGAACACGCCGAGCACGCCCGACGCTTCGACGAGCCGATTGTTCTGCGTGATCGTGCCGCTCGCCGCGAAGCGCTCGGGCTGCATGATCTCGTCCTGCTGCAGGATCGAATGGCCCCAGATCTGGTAGCCGTGATAGGTCTGCGCTTCCATTATCGCGTCACCTCCGCGGAACGGCGGCGCGTGCCGACGCGCAGCACGTTGCCGTCCGGTGTGTATTGCCGCGGGATGTTGGTGTAGCTGAGTGCGTGCGGCGTGTCGGGCACGGCCGGCTGCATCACCGTCAGCCGGCCGGGCGCGGGCTGCGCGACCGGGCGCGGCGCGGCCGGCGCGTCGACCGTCGCGGCGGTCGGTCGATGCGGTGCGGCCTTCACGGCTTGTGCGACGCGGCGCTTGTGCGGCTTCACGGCGGCCTTCGGCTGCACGCTCGCGTGCTTTTCCGCGGTCTTGCCGGCGGCGTGCGCGTCGGCGCCCGTGCGCGCGGCCGGTATACGGGCATCCGGCGTACGCGCATCCGGCATACGTGCCGCCGGCAGCCGCGCCTCGGGCGGGTTCCAGACTTCGACGTAGTGCTCGGCCGCCCAGCCCGTCGACGCGAAGCTCAGCGCCAGCAATCCGCATCCAAACAGTCTTACCATGGTCTCTCCGTCAGTCTCGTCGGCGCGCCGGACTGCGCTGCGCCGCTTGCTTACTCCACCGTCACCGACTTCGCGAGGTTACGCGGCTTGTCGACATCGGTGCCGCGCGCGCACGCGGTGTGATACGCGAGCAACTGCAGCGGCACGACGTGCAGGATCGGCGACAGCTGCCCGTAGTGTTCCGGCATCCGGATCACGTGCAGGCCGTCGTCGTTGACGATCTGCGTATCGGCGTCGGCGAACACGTACAGCTCGCCGCCGCGCGCGCGCACTTCCTGCATGTTCGACTTCAGCTTCTCGAGCAGCGTGTCGTTCGGCGCGACCGTGACGACCGGCATCGCTTCCGTGACGAGCGCGAGCGGCCCGTGCTTCAGTTCGCCGGCCGGATAGGCCTCCGCGTGGATGTACGAGATTTCCTTCAGCTTCAGCGCGCCTTCGAGCGCGATCGGGTAGTGCAGCCCGCGGCCGAGGAACAGCGCGTTTTCCTTGCGTGCGAATTCCTCCGACCACGCGATGATCTGCGGCTCGAGCGCGAGCACGCTGTTCAGTGCGGCGGGCAGGTGGCGCAGCTGCTTCAGGAATTCCGCTTCCAGCGCGGCGTCGACGTGCCCGCGCAGCTTGCCGAGCGTCGCGGCCAGCACGAACAGCGCGACGAGCTGGGTCGTAAACGCCTTCGTCGACGCGACGCCGATCTCGGTGCCCGCGTGCGTCAGGAACTGCATCTCGGTGAGGCGCACCATCGCGCTCGTCGCGACGTTGCACACCGCGAGCGTATGCGTGTGGCCGAGCGACTGCGCGTGCTTGAGCGCGGCGAGCGTGTCGGCCGTCTCGCCCGACTGCGAGATCACCAGCACGAGCTGGCGCGGGTTCGGCACCGACTCGCGGTAGCGGTATTCGCTCGCGATCTCGACCTGGGTCGGGATCTTCGCGATGGATTCGAGCCAGTATTTCGCGGTGAGGCCCGAGTAGTAGCTCGTGCCGCACGCGAGGATCAGCAGGCTGTCGATATTCGCGAACGCGGCGGGGGCCGCATCGCCGAACAGCGTCGCGTCGAACGCTTCGGTTTGCGGCACCGTGTCGCTGATCGCGCGCGGCTGCTCGAAGATTTCCTTCTGCATGAAGTGGCGATACGGGCCGAGTTCGACCGCGCCGCCGTACGCGCTGACCACGCGGATCTCGCGCTGCGCGAGCGCGCCGTGGCGATCGACGATCTTCACGCCGTCGAGCGACAGTTCGCACACGTCGCCTTCCTCGAGGAACGTGAAGCGGTCGGTGCTGCCGGCCAGCGCCAGCGCGTCGGACGCGAGGAAGTTCTCGCCGTCGCCGTGGCCGACGACGAGCGGCGAACCCTGCCGCGCGCCGACGACGGTATGCGGCTGGTCCTTGTGGGTCACCGCGATCGCATACGCGCCGTGCAGCTGCTGCACGGCTTCGCGCACGGCCTCGAACAGGTTGCCGCGATACAGGCTGTGCACGAGGTGCGCGATCACTTCGGTGTCGGTCTGCGACACGAATTCGTAGCCCTTCGCGCGCAGCGCTTCGCGCAGCGTCTCGAAGTTCTCGATGATGCCGTTGTGCACCAGCGCGAGCGCGTTCGACGAGAAGATCGGGTGTGCGTTGTGCGTGACGGGTGCGCCGTGCGTCGCCCAGCGCGTGTGTGCGACGCCGGTCGCGCCTTCGAGATGCGATTCGCGCACCTGCGCGTCGAGATCGGCGACGCGCGCGACGCTGCGCGCGCGCTTCGGCGCGTCCGGCTCGAGCACGGCGACGCCGCACGAATCGTAGCCACGGTATTCGAGGCGCCGCAATCCTTCGATCAGCACCGGAACGATATTACGCTGCGCAACTGCGCCGACAATGCCGCACATGAATGGTCAATCCTGTAAGTCGACGCGGACGCCGTCCGGGCGCCCGCAATGGGTTCAGCTCTTCTTCTTGACCGGGCGAACGTAGCCGCTTTTCACGGTCTGCGTCTTCTCGTTCAACGCGAGGACGCCTTCGGCGACGTCCTTCCAGATCGTCGTGCCGGCCGCGATCGTCACGCCGCGGCCGACGCGCACCGGCGCGACGAGCTGCGTGTCCGAGCCGACGAACACGTCGTCCTCGATCACGGTGCGGAACTTGTTCGCGCCGTCGTAGTTGCAGGTGATCGTGCCCGCGCCGATGTTCACGCGCGCGCCGATGTCGGCGTCGCCGATGTACGTCAGGTGGTTCGCCTTCGAGCCGTGGCCGATCACCGCGTTCTTCACCTCGACGAAGTTGCCGACGTGCGCTTCGTCCGCGAGCTGCGCGCCCGGACGCAGCCGCGCGTACGGGCCGATCACGGTGTGCGCGCCGAGCTCGGCGCCGTCGATGTGCGTGAACGCGTCGATGCGCGTGCCCGTGCCGATCGAAGCATTGCGGATCACGCAGTTCGCGCCGATCGTCACGTTGTCGGCGAGCGTCACGTTGCCTTCGAACACGCAGTTCACGTCGATCGACACGTCGCGGCCGCAGCGCAGCGTGCCGCGCACGTCGAGACGCGCCGGATCGGCGAGCGTGACGCCGTCGACGAGCAGCGCATCGGCGACGTTGCGCTGATGGATGCGCTCGAGTTCCGCGAGCTGCGCCTTGCTGTTCACGCCGAGCGTTTCCCATTCCTCGTCGGGCTGCGCCGTGACGATCTCGAAGCCGGCCTCGATCGCGAGCTCGACGACGTCGGTCAGGTAGTACTCGCCCTGCGCGTTCTCGTTCTTCAGCGCGCCGAGCCACATCGACAGCTGCGCCGTGGGCGTGACGATGATGCCGGTGTTGATCTCGGCGATCTTCAGCTGCTCGGGCGACGCATCCTTCTGCTCGACGATGCGCGTGACGAAGCCGGATGCGTCGCGCACGATGCGACCGTAACCGGTCGGATCGTCGAGCGTGACGGTCAGAATCCCGTAGCGGCCCTCGCGCGCGGCGTCGACGAGACGCCGCAGCGTCGACGCGCGGGTGAGCGGCACGTCGCCGTACAGCACCAGCGTCGGCTGCGCGGGATCGAGCAGCGGCAGCGCCTGGCGTACCGCATGGCCGGTGCCGAGCTGTTCGGCCTGTACCGCGAACTGGACGTCTGGCGCGGCGACGGCGGCCTGGACCTGCTCGGCGCCATGACCGACGACGACGACGAGCCGCGACGGCTGCAGCGTGCGCGCGGTGGCGATGACGTGGGAGAGGAGCGGCCTGCCGGCCAGGGGATGGAGCACTTTCGGCAGCGCGGAACGCATGCGCTTGCCGGTGCCTGCCGCCAAAATCACGATATTCATGGCGCCAGCTTGTCAGAGGAGTTCGAAGCCGTCCATTTTAGCATGCGGCCCCTGGCGTTCCGGGCCTGTCGCGGCGGGGCGACAGCGCCGGAATAGGGGGCTTGCGCCCCGCGCCGACGAGTGTTCCGGCCCTGCTTACAGGTCGTCGAACTGGACGATCGAGATCGGTTTGGCGGCGCCCGGCGTGGCGGTCTCGTCGCCGGACGCGCACGGCTCCTCGTCGAACGCGATGTCGCCCTGCGGATCGGCTTCGCCCGTCGCGCGCAGCGACGCGAACGGGAACTGGGTCGTATCCATCAGGTGCGACGGCACGACGTTCGCGAGCGCGCTGAACATGTTGTCGACGCGGCCCGGGAAGCGCTTGTCCCATTCGCGGATCAGCGCCTTCATTTCCGCGCGCTTCAGGTTCGGCTGGCTGCCGCACAGGTTGCACGGGATGATCGGGAATTCGCGCAGCTCCGCGTATTTCTCGAGATCGGTTTCCTTCACGTACGCGAGCGGGCGGATCACGACGTTCCTGCCGTCGTCCGACTGCAGCTTCGGCGGCATCCCCTTCAGCTTGCCGCCGTAGAACATGTTGAGCAGCAGCGTCTGCAGGATGTCGTCGCGATGGTGGCCGAGCGCGATCTTGGTCGCGCCGAGCTCGCCGGCCACGCGGTACAGGATCCCGCGGCGCAGCCGCGAGCACAGCGAGCAGGTCGTCTTGCCTTCGGGCACGAGCCGCTTGACGATGCTGTAGGTGTCCTGGTTCTCGATGTGGAACGGCACGCCGACCTGCGTCAGGTACTCGGGCAGCACGTGCTCGGGGAAGCCCGGCTGCTTCTGGTCGAGGTTGACCGCGACGATGTCGAAGTCGATCGGCGCGCGCTCGCGCAGGCGCAGCAGCACGTCGAGCATCGCATAGCTGTCCTTGCCGCCCGACAGGCACACCATCACCTTGTCGCCCTGCTCGATCATGTTGTAGTCGCCGATCGCCTGGCCGACCTGGCGCACGATCCGCTTGAACAGCTTGTTGTTTTCGTACGCTTCCTTCTGCTCGCGGCGCGTCAGCGCGCGGCGGCCGGTGTCGGCGACGGTGGCTTCGATGGCGGCGCCATCGGCTGCCGTGTCATTCATGTGGGGGGCGTTCATGTGCGCTCTTCGTCCTTGATGCGAAAGACTTCGACGCCGACGGCGTCGCAGTCCGGATAGGCGTCCGGTTTCTCGGTACAGACGCGTACCGCGCGCACGGCGTCGTGCGCCAGCAGGTTCGCGGCGATCGCGTCGCACAGCGTTTCCTGCAGGTGGATGTGGCCGCGCGCCACGCTCTGCGCGACGCTCTGCTTCATCAGGTCGTAGTCGACGACTTCATGCAGCCGGTCGTCGACGGGGGTGGACAGCGCGAGCGGCACGAACAGGTCGACGTTGATGACGACGCGCTGCTCGCCGCGCTTCTCGTGTTCGAAGGCCCCGATGTTGATGTGCACCTCGTAGTCGCGCAGATAGAGCCTGCGGCAGTCCGCGAGGCGGGGGTGCAGGAGAGCGGAAAACATGGTCGTCCCAGTCAAATTGGCGTGCGCACACGCAAAGTGGCGCGGGCGGCGGCTATCAGGCCGCGCGATCCGCGCAGTTCATTCATTCGGGCCGGCGGCAGGCGGCACCAGGTGCTCGCCGCCGTCGACGGTCAGCGTCGCGCCCGTGACGCCGGGCGCGCTCGCGAGATAGCAGGCCGCCGCCGCGATGTCGTCCGCGTGCGGCGCGTGGCCGCGCACGAGCGCCGCGACGCGCACCTTCGGCGCGAGGGCCAGCGCGAGCGCCGAGGTCGCGCGGTTCAGCGCGGCCTGCATCAGCGCGTGCGACAACTGCGCCGGCGCCGGGTGAAACAGGGCCTGATCCAGCACGTGGATCGCGCAGGCGCGCAGCGATTCGTCGTCGCGCGCGGCGTCGGGCGTCGCGTCGGCGAGCGCGCGGGCCAGCGCGAGCGGCGCCGTCACATTGCGCGCGAGTGCGCTGGCGAGCGACGCGCCGTCCGCGGTGTGCGCGTCGTCGGTACCGGCGCATGCGCTGACGAACACCACGCAGGCGGGCCGGCCGAGCGCCGCGCCGCACGCGGCGACGAGCGCGGCCGCGTCGGTTTCCAGGGCCGGATCGGCGTCGAGCACGGCCGCGCGGCGGCCGCGTGCGGCGACTTCGGCGACGAGCGCGTCGGCGGCCGCGCGCGGCGCGCCGGGGCTGCGCTGCAGCGCGACGTCCCAGCCGCGCTGCGCGAATCCGGTCGCGAGCGCACGACCGAGCGACGCGGCGTCGGCCGCGCTGCCCAGCGCGCCGGCGACGAGCGCGATGCGCGGGGGCGACGTATCGGCTGAAACGGTCATTTACAATGCCGGGATGAACCCGAAAGCTCACGAACCCGCTAGTTTACCTGCTCCCGGCCCTGACGCGCTCGCGCAGTCCGAAACCCTCGCCGCGCAACTGCGCGACGAGATCGCGGCGGCCGGCGGCTGGTTGCCGTTCGACCGCTTCATGGAGCGCGCGCTGTACGCGCCCGGCCTCGGCTATTACAGCGGCGGCGCGCGCAAGTTCGGGCGCCGCGCCGACGACGGCAGCGACTTCGTGACGGCGCCCGAGCTGTCGCCGCTGTTCGCGCAGACGCTCGCGAATCCCGTCGCGGAAGCGCTCGCGGCGAGCGGCACGCGCCGCGTGATGGAATTCGGCGCGGGCACGGGCAAGCTCGCGGCCGGGCTGCTCGCGGCGCTCGATGCGCTCGGCGTCGAACTCGACGACTACCTGATCGTCGACCTGTCCGGCGAGCTGCGCGAACGGCAGCGCGACACGATCGCGGCGGCCGCGCCGGCCCTTGCCGGGAAGGTGCGCTGGCTCGACGCGCTGCCCGAGCGCTTCGACGGCGTCGTGGTCGGCAACGAGGTGCTCGATGCGATGCCGGTACGCCTCTTCGCGAAGGCGGGCGGCGCGTGGCTCGAGCGCGGCGTCGCGCTCGACGCGCGGCACGCGTTCGTGTTCGACGACCGGCCCGCCGGCGCGGCAGGCCTGCCGCCGGTGCTCGCGACGCTCGACGTCGACGACGGCTACGTGACCGAGACGCACGAAGCCGCGCTGGCGTTCACGCGCACCGTGTGCACGATGCTCGCGCGCGGCGCGGTGCTGCTGGTCGACTACGGCTTTCCCGCGCACGAGTACTACCATCCGCAGCGCGACCGCGGCACGCTCATGTGCCACTACCGGCACCATGCGCACGACGACGCATTCCTGTACCCGGGGCTGCAGGACATCACCGCGCACGTCGAATTCACCGGCATCCACGACGCGGGCGTCGCCACCGGCGCGGACCTGCTCGGCTACACGTCGCAGGCGCGCTTCCTGTTGAACGCGGGCATCACCGACGCGCTGGCCGCGATCGATCCGTCCGACATCCATCAGTTCCTGCCGGCCGCGAACGCGGTGCAGAAGCTGATCTCGGAAGCCGAGATGGGCGAGCTGTTCAAGGTCATCGCGTTCTCGCGCGAAATCGACGGCACGCTCGACGCGTTCGCGCGCGGCGACCGCTCGCACGCGCTCTGACGGGAGCCGGGATGCTGCGCTGGCTGATGGCGTCGTTCGTCGCGGTGATGATCCTGACGCGCTGCTGGCCGTGGCTCGGCAAGTTCGGCATCGGGCGGATGCCGGGCGACGTCACGCTGACGCTCGGCGGGCGGCGCTACCCGTTCCCGTTCATGTCGACGCTGGTGCTGACGATGCTGGTGTCGATGGTGGCGCGGCTGCTCTGACGGCAGTGCCGATGATGGTGCGGTTGCCTCGAGCCGCGCCGAAGACGGCGCGTCGCGGTCCGGCCACGGCGCGCGCGATCGCTCGGCGCATTACAGCTCGATTTCGCCGAGGATCCGGTGTGCGAGCGCCTTCGCTTCGTCGAACGCCTCTTCCTCGCTCGGGCTCGTCGAATGGACGTCGTAGCGCACGTTCTCCGTCTCGTCGCCGTCGTCCCGCGCGAGGATCACGTAGCCCTGGAACTGTCCGTTGGCGGCGTGCTGCGTATGCGCCTTGGCCGTGTAGATGCCCTTCGTGAACGTGTTCGTGTCCATCGTGCCTCTCCCGCAATAGCACACTTCATCGTAGCACTGCGGCGCAGCATGTACAGCGCCGCTTATCGGCGACCGATCAGCGCGCCGTCATCATCCCGTCACCGGTCGAGCAGCGCGACGACCTCGTCGAGCGTCGGCGCGTGCGCGCCCGTATGCCGGCAGGCGGCGGCGCCCGCCGCGAGCGCGAACGCGAGATGCTCGCGCCACGACCGCTGCGGCGCGGCCATCAGGCTGAACAGCATGCCGCCGATCGACGCGTCGCCCGCGCCGACGGTGTCGACCACCTCGACGCGCGGCGGGCTGGCCTCGAGCACCTCGCCGTCCGCGTGGAGCGTCGCCGCCTGCGCGCCGCGCGTGACCAGCACGGCCGCGCGCGGATTCAGCGCGCGCACGGCCTCGACCGCGTCGGGGCCGTCGCCGCCGAACAGGTGGCGCAGGTCCTCGTCGGACACCTTGATCAGGTCGGCGAGCGCGGCCATCTTCGCGAGCGTCGACCGGTACGCGGCCGTCATCAGGTTCCGGTAGTTCGGATCGAAGCTGATCTTCACGCCGCGCGCGTGCAGGTCGGCCGCGAGCGCGACGAGTGTGCCCGCGAGCGGTTCGCGCACCAGGCTGATGCAGCCGAAGTGCGCCCAATTCACGTGTTCGGCCCAGCCGGCAGGCAGCCGCGCCGGATCGAACGCGAGATCCGCGCTCGCTTCGCCGATGAAGAAGTAGGCGGGCGGCCGCGTTTCGTGGACGATCGCGAGCAGCGGCGCACGCGGCACGCGCTGCAGGAAGCGCAGGTCGAGCCCGGCCGCCTCGCTGGTGCGCCACAGCACGTCGGAGAAGCAGTCCTCGCCGATCGCGCCCGCGAGCGCGCTCGGCACGCCGAGCCGCGCGACCGCGCGCGCGACGTTCCAGCCGGCGCCGCCCGGCACCGACGTCCACTGCGCGTCGCCCGCGCGCACCATGTCGGTCAGGATGTCGCCCGCCGACACGAAGGCCGGAAAGGTGCCGCCGCTCATTGCGTCGGCTCGCTGCGCGCCGCGCGCGCGAGGGTCGCGAGCACGTCGTAGCATGCGCCCATCGTGTGATAGTCGGTCTTGCCGGCCGGGCTCTTCTCGTCGCTGTACTTGCGGTTGTCGCAGGTGAGGATCCGGTACCACGCGCCGTAGCGGTGATCGACGAAATGCGCCCAGCTGTAGCGCCAGATCTCGTCGTACCAGTCCCAGAAGCGCTCGCTGCCGGTGCGCGCGCCGAGCATCGCGGCCGCCGCGAAGGTTTCCGCCTGCACCCAGAAATACTTGTTGTGGTCGCAGATCGTGAAGTCGGGGCCGAAGCCGTAGCAGAGGCCGCCGTGATCGGCATCCCACGCGTGCGCGAGCGCCGCGTCGAACAGCTCGGCCGCGCGCGGCACGAGCCAGTCGAGCGGGCGGTGCCGCTCCAGGATCAGCAGCAGCTTCGCCCATTCGGTCTGGTGTCCCGGCTGGAAGCCCCACGGGCGGAAGATGTTCGAGCTGTCTTCCTTGTTGTAGTCCCAGTCGACCGACCAGTCCGCGTGGTAGTGCTCCCACACGAGGCCCCCCGACAGCGAAGCCTGGCGCTGCGTGATGTGGGTCGCGAGCTTTTCGGCACGATCGAGATAGGTGAGGTGGCCGGTCGCCTCGTACGCGGCGAGCAGCGCTTCCGTCATGTGCATGTTCGCGTTCTGGCCGCGGTACGACGACACGTTCCAGTTCGGCGTCGCATCGTCTGCGTAGAGGCCTGCTGCCGCATCCCAGAAGCGGTGTTCGGCGAGCTCGTAGGTCGACGCGATCAGCGCGCGCGCCTCGTCGATGCCGGCCATCGTCGCATGCGCGGCGGCCAGCAGCACGAACGCGAGCCCGTAGCAGTGGCGCGTGCCGTCGAGCGTCGCGCGCTTCGCGCCGTCGCGCCAGTCGAGTTCCCAGTCGTAGCCCTGCAGCGCTTCGTCCCAGTGCGCGTCGCGCAGGAAGCGCAGCCCGTGCCGCGCATGCTCGAGATGGCGCGGATCGCCGAAATGCCGGTACGCCATCGCGTAGTTGAAGACGAACCGGCAGCTGCTGACCAGGTGCCGCGACGTGCGGTTGTAGATGCTCCCGTCGTCGCGGAAGTAATGGTAGAAGCCGCCCGTCGGGTCGAACGCGTTCGTCGCGTAGAAGCGCAGCGTGTCCTCGATGTGCGACAGCAGGAACGACGGATCGCGGAAGCTCGCGACGAACGGTGCCGTTTGCGCGTGGTTGGCCGGCGTGGCCGAGGGGGATTGGACCGGGGGCATGTTCATGATTCGGTGACCGTCGCGGTATCGAATGCCGGCGAGCCGGCGGGCTGGCTGCTGGCCCGCACGATCAGCTCGACGGGCAGGGAGATCTCCGTGTGCTCGGGCGCTTCCGCGAGCAGCAGTTCGACGCCACGGCGGCCGAGCGCTTCCTTGTCGACGGCGAGCGTCGTGAGCGGCGGGTTCGCGTGCGCGGCGGCCGGGATGTCGTCGAAGCCGACGATCGCGATGTCTTCCGGAATCCGCACGCCGCGCGCGATGCACACGCGCTGCGCGGCCAGCGCGGCGGCGTCGTTGTACGCGAACACGGCGTCCGGGCGCGGGCCCGGCGCATCGAGCAGCTGCTGCATCGCGCGCGCGGCGCCGGTGTCGGGGTCGAGCCCGGCGTCGATCGTCACTTCGTAGGCGGGATCGAACAGCCGCCCGGCTTCGAAGAACGCGCGCCGGTAGCCGATCGCGCGCTGCGCGATGCTGTAGTGCGCGGCCGAGCCGCCGATGAACGCGATCCGCGAGCGGCCGCTGGCGAGCAGGTGGCGCATCGCGAGCGCCGCGCCCGTCGCGTTGTCGATGTTCACCGAGCGCAGGCCGGGCGCCCACAGGTCGATCAGCACGAGCGGCCGGCCGGTCGCGGCGAGCGCCTCGATCGTCTCGGGCTCGATGAAGCCGGCCACCGCGATCGCGTCGGGCGCGTGCGGGCGCATCTGGCGCAGCACGTCGTCGTTCGGGCCGACCGTGAGCAGCGTCGGCACGATGCCGCGCTCGCGGCACGCGTCCTCGACGCCGTGCAGCACGTGCGAGAAGAACGGGCTGGCGGGAAAGCGGTTGTGCTGACGGTGCAGCAGGAAAGTGAGCCGGCGGATGCGCGGCCGCAATTGTGCCGGATCGTAACCGAGCCGCTGCGCGATCTCGACGATGCGCGCCCGCGTGGCTTCGGAGAGGCCCGGCTGGTTTTTCAGCGCGCGGGAGACGGTGCCGATCGAGACCTCTGCCGCCCGCGCTACGTCGCGAATGGTGGTGCCCATCGTTCGGGGTTCGATTTGTTTAGGGTGACGGCGATTGTATAGTAAAACACAGCGCCAAATTCGGGCCGGATTACCGGGGAATACCCGGAAATAACGGGTTTTTTACGTGCTAATCTGCGAAAACGCCGTTACTAAAAATACTAAACAAAACGCGAAAAAGGCAAGGTGGTCGCAGGGAATGTGGCGGCGGGAGGGCGTCGGCCGGGCGCGTTCAGATGCCCGGCGTGAACGAGTCGGGCGGGGCGATCGGCTGGCGGTTGCCGGGAAGCGGCCCGCCACGCTGGCGCCGCACCGCCGACGTCGTTCGGGCGGGCCGGCGACCTGCCTGCGACCGGCAGCTGCCCGCCGGTCAGCCCGCCGCCGCGTGCGGCGGCTCGCCGCGATCGCGCAACGCCGCGCGGCCCGCGTCGAGATCGACCACCGCGAGTCCGCCCGGCTGCTGTTTCGCGCGCCGCTTCGCGAGCGCCGCGACCGACGCGATCTCGTCGCTGCCGTAGCGCATCGCGCCGTTCGCGCCGGCCGGCACGCCGACCGCGCCGATCGCCATCGTCACGAAGCCGAAGAACGCGGGGTTGCCGTGGCGATCCTCGCCGCGCAGCCCGCCCGCCAGCCGGTCGGCCTGCGTGTAGAAGCGCTGCGCGCCGTCGTTGAAGCGCGCGATCGCGTCGGCCGCGCGCGCGTGCCAGTCGTCGCGCTGGAACAGCACGAGGAAATCGTCGCCGCCGACGTGCCCGAGAAAGTCGCGCTGCGGATCGCACACGCCAGCCAGCACCGTCGCCGCGAACTTCAGCACTTCGTCGCCCTGCCAGTAGCCGTACTGGTCGTTGAACGGCTTGAACTGGTTCAGGTCGACGTAGCACGCGTGGAAGCCTGCGTCGTGCGCCAGCAGGCGCTCGATGTGCGCGCTGATCGGGATGTTGCCGGGCAGGAACGTCAGCGGATTGGCGTAGCGCGCGGCCTCGATGCGCATTTCGGTCACCGCGCGCACGAGGCTCTCGCCGGTGCCCAGCCCGACGTAGCGGCCGTGCTCGGTGATCACGAAGCCGTCCGCGAGGTAGCGCTGGTCGTGGCTCGCGAGCAGCATCGCGAGCTGTTCGACCGTCGTCGCGTTGTCGATCATCAGCGGCGCGTCGTTCGCGAACTGCAGGCACGGTTTCTTCCCGAACACCTCGCGGTGGTACGGCAGCGCGAAGCGGTCGATGAAGCCGCGCCGGTTCACGAGCGCGACCGGCCGCCCGCGTTCGACGAGCGCGACCGCGTGGAGGGCGGGCATCCGGTTGAACAGGTCGAGCACGTCGTTGCTGGTGGCATCGCGCGGCAGCGCCGGCGCGGGGACGAGCATCTTTGCCGCGATCGTGCCGGCCGGCCGCACGGCGCGGGTCGCACCGGGAAACACCGCGATGTGCGGGGTGCGGATCGCGTCGCGCGCGGCCGGCGCGACGACCGGCGACGGTTGCGCGTCCGGCCGGCCGAGCAGGAAGCCCTGCGCGCAGCAGATGCCCATGTCGCGCACGACGATCAGGTCGCACTCGTTCTCGATCCCTTCCGCGATCAATTGCGCGCCGCTCGCGTGCGCGAAGTGCTGCATCGCCCTGACCGCCTCGAACTTGAGCGGATCGCGCGCGATGTCGTGGATGAAGAAGCGGTCGATCTTCACGACATCCGGGTGCAGGCGCAGCCACAGGTTCATGCTCGCGTTCGCGGTGCCGTAGTCGTCGAGCGCGAACTGGATGCCGGCGTCGCGCAGCGAGGCGACCGCCGGCCCGATGCGCGCGACGTCCGGCAGCGCGGTCTGCTCGGTCAGCTCGATCACGATGCGCTGGGCGCCGATCCGCGCACGGACGAGCAACTGCCGCGCGCGCTCGCGTTCGCGCGCGAGTTGCAGGATCGTGCCTGCGCTGAAGTTGAGGAACAGCTTGCCGTCGCAGCCGAGCGCCGCGAATGCGTCAAGGCAGGTGAGCGCGGCCGCCTGTTCGAGCGCGACGGTCGTGCCGTCGCGGGCGGCCTGCGCGAACAGCGCGGCCGGTGGCTCGAGGTCGGTGCCGCGCGGGCCGCGGATCAGGCCTTCGTAACCGACGACCGTGCCCGACCCGAGGTCGACGATCGGCTGGAACACGGCCGCGAGCGCGCGTTCCGCGATCAGGCGGGGGGTGGGGGCGGCGGACGGGGCGGGATGGGGCGCGGGCATGGGCGTGGGCGTGGGCGGCCGAGACGGCGGGACGCCCGACTTTAACGGCAGCGCGCGCGGAGAGTTGAATGAAGATTTCGTGACGCGATGCGCGTCGATGGTGCATGTGTCGCGTCGGGCTGAGGGGGCGGCGGCGCGGCGGAGGAAGTGGGGGAGACGGGAAGCGGGAGGTGGAACGAAAGAAACGACTACACCAGCGCGGCCAGCCATGCCAGCCGCGCTGTCGCGCGCGTCAGCGCTTGCCCGCGCTCAGCGCACCGCGCCCGCGTGCGGCGCCGGCAGCGCCCTCGTCGCCGGCGCGCTCGCCGCTCATGTCGCGCGCGCCCCAGCGCTGCGCGAGCGCCGCGCAGGCCATCAGCTGGATCTGGTGGAACAGCATCAGCGGCAGCACGATCGCGCCGACCGCCTGTGCGGAGAAGATCACCTTCGCCATCGGCACGCCGGCCGCGAGGCTCTTCTTCGATCCGCAGAAAATGATCGTGATCTGGTCGGCCCGGTTGAAGCCGAGCCGCTTGCTGACGAACGTGGTCAGCACCAGCGCGACCACGAGCAGCACGACGTTGACGACCAGCAGGCCGCCGAGCGCGCGCGCCGGAATCTGGTGCCACAGCCCCTGGTTCACGGCCTCGCTGAACGCGACGTAGACGACGAGCAGGATCGAGCCCTGGTCGACGAAGCGCAGCACGCCGCGGTTGCGTTCGATCCAGCCGCCGATCACGGGCCGCAGCAGCTGGCCGGCGATGAACGGCACGAGCAGCTGCATCACGATGCTGCCGACCGTGCTCCACGGCGACGCGGCCGCGGCCGACTGCGATGTGATCATCAGCCCGACGAGCGCCGGCGTCACGAAAATCCCGAGCAGGCTCGACGCGGACGCCGCGCACACCGCGGCCGGCACGTTGCCCTTCGCGATCGACGTGAACGCGATCGACGACTGGACGGTCGACGGCAGCGTGCACAGGAACAGCACGCCGGCATAGAGCGTCGGCGTGACGAGCGGCTGCAGCACGGGCTTCAGCGCGAGGCCGAGCAGCGGGAACAGTGCGAACGTGCTGAGCAGCACGACCGCATGCAGCCGCCAGTGGGTCGCGCCCGCGACGACGGCTTCGCGCGACAGCTTCGCACCGTGCAGGAAGAACAGCAGGCCGACCGCGATGTTGGTCGCCCAGTTGAACGCGTGGGCGGCCGGGCCGCGGCACGGCAGCAGGCTCGCGAACACGACGGTACCGACGAGCGCGAGCGTGAAGTTGTCGGGAAGGAAACGGGGACGGGCCATCGGGGAACTCGATTCGGAAACGGCGGACGCGCATGTCGCGCGCGCGAAGCCGATATTGTCCCGATGGGTTATTCAATACACAAATTCATTGTGTGAATGCATTGATGATTCAATCGCATGCTGCAATTGCACAACAACGCTTGCCCGCGGGCGCCGGCCGGTGCGCAAAACGGCAGAAGAATGTTCTGTCACGATCGCGCCCGGAAGTGAAAAAACCTAGCAGTAACATGGTGTTACACCGATGCCGGCGACCTAACACTTTTTGGCTCGACACCGTTTCGGACCGCTCATAAATTACTGCTGAAAGGCTTGCGTCGGCCGGGAACAACCGGCGGCGAGCGGTAACAGGCACTGAATGATGACGGAACGGGTGAAACTGAAGGTCGGACGATGGGTGGCAGGCGTGCTCGGCGCGCTGCTGCTGCCGCTTGCGCTCGCGCAACCGCCGCACGGCGGCCAGGCGTTCGGCGGCGGCCACGGTTTCGGTCACGGTTTCGGTGGCCGCGACATGCGCCCGTTCGGCCAGCCGGGGGGCAACGCGCAGGTGTGGCACCGGGCGCTGCCGCCGGGCGGCGCGCGTGCCGGCGGCGTGAGCGGCTACGGTTCCCGCTGGGGCCTGCGGCCGACGCCGTCTTACGGCCATTACGCCGCGCAGAGCCCGTATCGCCCGATCAGCGCCGATTCCCGCCAGATGCCGCGCCCGCCGGGCGGCGGCAACGTGCCGCTGCGTGCGGGCTCGATCCGCGCCGACGTCGCGCGCTACAACGAGGAGCGCGGCGGCCGTCCGATGCCGCCGCCCCGCGCGCAGGAAGAGCCTTCCCACTCGCCGTTTTTTTCCCCGTTCTACCGAAACTGAACGCCCCGCGCATTCGTCCCCCCCTCCCCGCCGGCCGTGATGCGAATTCGCCACAGTCGCGCGCAGATTTCCGCTGATTTTCCCGCCGCATTGCGCTATCTTTCGCGCCCGGCCCGCGCGCGCCCCGCGGCCGTCCCGTCACGTGCCCGCTCCGCGCGGGGCCGCCGAGGCGCGCCCGGCCACGTGTCGATCCCGCGAAGTTAATGCCGCCGCTATACCCGCAATAAGTGTGCGCAATTTTGACCGGACGAATGATCCGTAAAGATGGCTGCGCCCCATTCGACGCAAGCAATCGGCTCCAACAACAACGCTCGCGCCACTTATCGACTATTCGACAACACCTGGAGATTCCATGAAAGCATTCGCTCGCCGTGCGTCGCGCACGTCCGTCAAGCTGATCGCCGCGGCCGCCTGCGTGGCGGCAGCCGCACCCGTCCACGCGCAGTCGAGCGTCTCGCTCTACGGTCAGGTCGACGAATGGGTCGGCGCAACCAAGTTCCCGGGCGGCAATCGCGCATGGAACGTGTCGGGCGGCGGGATGTCGACGTCGTACTGGGGCCTGCACGGTGCAGAGGACCTTGGCGACGGCTACAAGGCGATCTTCACGCTGGAAAGCTTCTTCCGTGCGCAGAACGGCCAGTTCGGCCGCTTCCAGGGCGATACGTTCTTCGCGCGCAACGCGTACGTCGGCATCAGCTCGCCGTACGGCACGGTGACGGCGGGCCGCCTGACGACGCACCTGTTCCTGTCGACGATCCTGTTCAACCCGTTCTACGATTCGTACACCTTCTCGCCGATGGTGTATCACGTGTTCCTCGGTCTCGGCACGTTCCCGACCTATCCGAGCGACCAGGGCGCGGTTGGCGATTCGGGCTGGAACAACGCGCTGTCGTACACGTCGCCTTCGTTCGGCGGCCTGAATTTCGCGGCGATGTACGCACTCGGCAACACGGCCGGCGACAACCGTTCGAAGAAGTGGAGCGCGCAGTTCAACTACGCGAACGGCCCGTTCGCGGCGACCGCCGTCTATCAGTACGTGAACTTCAACAATGGCCCGCAGGACCTGAGCTCGCTCGTGACCGGCATGAAGAGCCAGGGCATCGGGCTGGTCGGCGCGACTTACGACCTGAAGTACGTGAAGCTGTTCGGCCAGTACATGTATACGAAGAACGACCAGGTCGCCGGCAGCTGGCACGTGAATACCGCACAGGGCGGCGTGTCGGTGCCGCTCGGCGTCGGCAACGCGATGGCGTCGTACGCGTACTCGCGCGACGGCGGCGGCCTCGACCAGACGCGCCAGACCTGGGCCGTCGGCTACGACTATCCGCTGTCCAAGCGCACCGACGTCTACGCGGCTTACATGAACGACCACATCAGCGGCCTGTCGAGCGGCAACACGTTCGGCGCGGGCATCCGCGCGAAGTTCTGACGATTCTCTTTTTTTTGGGGACGCGCGCGAGCACGGCGCGCGTTCCGCCAGCCGGCTTTCCGCCCCGAAACGGCGCCGCTTCCCGCGGCGCCGTTTTGCCTTTGTTGACCTTCTTGTTTCCTCGCCTTTGTTACCCTATCCCGTAATTGCATAATTTCCAGGAATTGCGAGCTAGTTCGATGGATACCCTCGTCAGCATGAATGTGTTTCGCTACGTCGTCGAAGTGGGCAGCTTCGTCGGCGCGGCCGAGCGCATGCAGATGTCGGCCGCGATGGCGAGCAAGCACGTGATGCATCTCGAGCAGCAGCTCGGCGCGCGGCTGCTGCATCGCACGACACGACGTGTCGCGCCGACCGAGGCGGGACGCGAATACTATGAGCGCCTCGTGCAGGCGCTGTCGGAACTCGACGAAGCCGGGCAGGCGGTCGGCGCCGCGAGCGTGGTGCCGCAGGGCCGCCTGCGCGTGACGTCGCTGTCCGCGTTCGGATTGCGGCACGTGATGCAGGCCGTCACCGATTATGCGGGCCGGTTCCCGGACGTGATCGTCGACATGACGCTGTCCGATCGCGTGGTCGACCTGATCGAGGAAGGCTACGACGTCGCGGTGCGCGCGGCGCCGAACGGACTGAAATCGTCGTCGCTGGTCGCGCGGCAGATCGCGACCGCGCACATCCTGCTGGTCGCGTCTCCCGAGTACCTCGAGAAGCACGGCACGCCTCAGACGATTGCCGAACTCGCGCACCACAACTACCTGCGCCGCGATTCGAATTCGACGATGCTCGACTCGCTGATGATCGACGCGGCCGCCGCGTCGCGCGTGAACCTGAACGGCAACCTGATCGTGAACCATCTCGAGGGGCTGCGCGCGGCCGTGCTCGCGGGCGCGGGCATCGCGCTGCTCGGCACCGAGGTGGTCGGCGACGACATCGAATCGGGCCGGCTCGTACCGGTGCTGCTTGACTCCGTGCCGCCGCACGAGGCGCCGATCTATGCGGTGTACGCGAGCCGACGCCATGTGTCCGCGAAGGTGCGCTCGTTCGTCGACTTCCTCGCCGCACGGTTCGAAGGGCAGTCGCTGTGCCCGTCGATCGAGTCGCGCCTGCGCGTGTTGCCGATCACGCGGATCAAGCGCGCGGGCTGACCGGCATCGGCCGCCCGCGGCGCGGACATGAAAAAGCGCGAGCCGTCGCGCTTTTTTGTTTTGTCCGACGTCATGCGCGGCGGTGGCGCAACCCGCCGCAGCCTGGGTCAGCGTGCGATGCCGAGCCGCGCCTTGGCGTCGTCGTACTCGCGCTTCAGCCGCTCGACGAGCGCGCCGACGCTCGGCAGGTCGTCCATCAGGCCGACGCCCTGGCCGGCGCCCCAGATGTCCTTCCACGCCTTCGCCTTGTCGCCGCCGAAATTCATCTTCGACTTGTCCGATTCCGGCAGCGCGTCCGGATCGAGGCCGGCTTTCTCGATGCTCTCGCGGATGTAGTTGCCGTGCACGCCGGTGAAGAGGTTCGTGTAGACGATGTCGGACGATTTCGCGTTGAGGATCGCGTGCTTGTAGTCCTCGACCGCATGCGCTTCCTGCGTCGCGATGAAGCGTGTGCCCATGTACGCGAAGTCGGCACCCATCGCCTGCGCGGCGAGGATCGAGCCGCCGTTCGCGATCGAGCCGGACAGCACGATCGGGCCGTCGAACATCTTGCGCACTTCGCCGACGAGCGCGAACGGCGACGTCGTGCCCGCGTGGCCGCCGGCGCCGGCCGCGACGAGGATCAGCCCGTCGACGCCGGCTTCGAGCGCCTTCTGCGCGTGGCGCAGGTTGATCACGTCGTGCAGCACGATGCCGCCGTAGCTGTGCACGGCGTCGACGATCTCGCGCGACGGCGCGCGCAGGCTCGTGATGAAGATCGGCACCTTGTGCTCGACGCACACGCGCACGTCATGCTCGAGCCGTACGTTCGACTGGTGGACGATCTGGTTGACCGCGATCGGGCCGATCACCGCGTCCGGGTGCTTCGTCTTGTGGTCGGCGAGTTCGGACTGGATCCGCGTGAGCCACTCGTCCAGCAGTTCGGCCGGACGGGCGTTGAGCGCGGGAAACGATCCGACGATACCCGCCTTGCATTGCGCGAGCACGAGTTCGGGGTAGCTGACGATGAACATCGGCGACGCGATGACGGGCAGCGTCAGGTTCTGCAGGACGGCGGGCAATGCCATGTGATGTCTCCAGTCTCGAGGGGCGGCCGGATCCGGCGCGGTCGCGCCGGTGCCGGCATCCATGCTTGGCGTTCGAACGGTGTTTCGAGTGTAGCGTTGCAGCGGCGCATTCATATTAATACGAACGGTCGTGCGATTCTACGCGAGCTTAACAAACTGCGCGGCATGGCGACTATCGAGTGAGTGTTCTCTTTCTACGCATTCGGGTATCTGCAGTGCGCAGCAGCCGGCCGGGCGCTCCTACAATAACCGCCATAACAAACCAACGAGAAACAAACCATGTCGTTTGAGGCGTTTGCACCGTTTCGCGTGACGGTGCGGGACACCGACATCTTCGGTGTCAAGGGAGGCGCGGGGCCGCCGCTTCTGCTGCTGCACGGTCATCCGCAGACCCACATGATCTGGCATCGCGTCGCCGCGACGCTGGCGAATCACTTCACGGTGATCGCGACCGACCTGCGCGGCTACGGCGCGTCGGGCAAGCCGCCGAGCGACGCACTGCACGCGCCGTACTCGAAACGCGCGATGGCGGCCGACCAGGTCGCCGTGATGCGGCATTTCGGCTTCGAGCAATTCCACGTCTGCGCGCACGATCGCGGCGCGCGCGTCGCGCACCGGCTCGCGCTCGATCATCCGGCGGCCGTCGAGCGGATGATGCTGCTCGACATCGCGCCGACGCTCGCGATGTACGAGCAGACCGACCGCGCGTTCGCGACCGCGTATTTCCACTGGTTCTTCCTGATCCAGCCGGCGCCGCTGCCCGAAACGCTGATCGAAGGCCGCACCGATGCGTACATCGAGCGCGTGATGGGCAACCGGTCCGCCGGGCTCGCGCCGTTCGCGCCGGCGGCGCTCGCCGCGTATCGCGCCGCGCTCGCGCAGCCGGGCGCCGTGCATGCGATGTGCGAGGACTACCGGGCATCGGCGACGATCGATCTCGAACACGACCGCGCGGATCTCGAGCGCGGCAACAAGGTCGCGTGTCCGCTGCGCGTGTTGTGGGGCGAGAACGGGATCGTCGGGCGCTGCTTCGATCCGCTCGACGAATGGCGGCGTGTCGCGCGCGACGTCAGCGGCCGTGCGCTCGATTGCGGGCACTACATCCCGGAAGAGGCGCCCGTCGCGCTGATCGACGAGCTGCTCGCGTTCTTCGAGGCGCGCGACGCGGCCGCGTGAGCGGCGCCGGCCGCGGCGGGCAGCGCGGCGCTGGCGCGCGCGTCGACGGTCGGCGCGTGGCGGTCAGCGGCGCGCCGCGTCGTCGTCGACGAGCGGTGGCAGGCGGCGCGGCACGGGCGTCGATTTCACGATCGCCGTGCTCGTTTCCGCGCGCTCCGTGACCTTCGACAGGATGTCGTCGAGGTGCTCGATCGTGCGCAGGTAGAGCCGGCAGATGAAGCAGTCCTCGCCGGTCACCTTGTCGCATTCGACGAATTCCGGAATCCTCCGCAATAGTTCCTCGACGAGATGCAGTTGCCCCGGCAGCGGCTTCACGCGGACGATCGCCTGCAGCGTGTAGCCGAGCGCGCGCGGGTCGAGCTCGACGGTGAAGCCCGCGATCACGCCCTGCGCTTCGAGCCGCCGCACGCGGTCGGCGGTCGCGGGCGCCGACAGCCCGATCTGCCGCGCCAGTTCGCTGGTGGCGATGCGCGCATCCTCGGCGAGCGCCGCGAGGATCGCGCGGTCGGTCGCGTCGAGCGACGCGACGGCGGGCGGGGAAAGGCGTTTCGACATGATCGCTTTTCTTTCGAAGGTGAATCGGTTGTTTCGCTTCAGTTTAGCCGTGGATGCACGGAAAGCAAGTTTCTAGAATCGAAGTCATCTTCTCTCGTCGAACGGAGTCCATGATGGCCTCGAACGAAATCCGCCGCGGTGCCGCCGAGATGGTCGTCGCGATGATGATGTCCGGCACGATCGGCTGGCTCGTGATGTCGTCGCAGCAACCGCTCACCAACGTCGTGTTCTTCCGCTGCCTGTTCGGCGCCGCGACGCTCGCGATCGTCTGCGCGGCGCTCGGCTTGCTGCGCCGCGCGCTGTTCTCGCCGCGCATGCTCGCGCTCGCGGCGCTCGGCAGCGTCGCGATCGTCACGAACTGGCTGCTGCTGTTCGCCGCGTATTCGCGCGCGTCGATCTCGATGGCGACCGCCGTCTACAACACGCAGCCGTTCATGCTGGTCGCGCTCGGCGCGATCGTATTCCGCGAACGGATCAGCGCGTCGACGATCGCGTGGCTCGCGCTCGCCTTCGTCGGGCTCGTGTGCGTGGTGCGTGTCGAGCCGGCCGTGCTCGCGGTGCCCGGCGAATATCTCGAAGGCGTCGCGCTGTCGCTCGGCGCGGCGTTCCTGTATGCGGTGTCGTCGATCGTCACCAAGCACCTGAAGGGCACGCCGCCGCACCTGCTCGCGCTGCTGCAGGCCGGCCTCGGCATCGTGCTGCTCGCGCCGTTCGCGCACTTCGGCACGTTGCCCGCGACGGCCGCGCAGTGGCTCGACCTCGTCGTGCTCGGTGTCGTGAACACCGGTCTGATGTACGTGCTGCTGTACGGCGCGATCCAGAAGCTGCCGGTCGCGATGACGGGCGCGCTGTCGTTCGTCTATCCGGTCGTCGCGATCATCGTCGATCGCGTCGCGTTCGGGCAGACGCTCGCGTGGACGCAGGTGCTCGGCGCGCTCCTGATCCTGCTGGCGGCGGCCGGCGTGAACCTCGGCTGGCGCATCGTGCCGACGCGTCGCGCGGCGGTCGGCAACTGAAACGGGCGTGCGATTCGGCTTGCCGCTACGGCTTGCCGCCACGGCCCGCCGCCGACGCCGGTGGGCGCCAGATCCGGGAACGCGGATTGCGCACGAACAATGCTGTAAGAAGTTGTAGGGAAACACCCGATGCGACGCTGCGGCGTCGCTCGTATGATGCGGGCTGTGACGTTGATCACGTTCACAGGATTCCGATCTCATGCCGTTCGCCAGACAGGCCGAACGGCATTTTTTTATGCGCCGCTCCGCGCGAGCAGGCGCCGCCGCGCGTCGAGCCGCGCAAGCAACATGCGTCTCGCGTCGTCGTCCGACGCGCGCCATCCCTTGATCTCGTCACGCGTGCGCAGGCAGCCCGCGCACCAGTCGGTGCGCGGGTCGATCCTGCATACGTCGGTGCACGGCGAGGCGACCGTGCCGACCGGTACCGGCACGTCGCTCATGCGTCGTTGCGCAGCGCGACGTCGGCGACCGGCGCGCCCGTCAGCGAGACGAGTTCCTGCGGCGACAGGTTGAACACCGCGTGCGGATGGCCGGCGGCTGCCCACAGGCTGTCCAGTTCGAGCAGGTCGGCGTCGATCAGCGTGACCGGATCGACGAGATGGCCGATCGGGCAGACGCCGCCGATCGCGTAACCGGTGTTGTCGCGCACGAACTTCGCGTCGGCGCGGCCGACCGCGCCGACCTGGGCGGCGACCTTCTTCTCGTCGACGCGGTTCACGCCGCTCGCGACGACGAGCACCGGCAGGCCGTCCGATTCGCGGCGAAACAGGATCGACTTCGCGATCTGCGCGACGTCGCAGCCGAGCCCGGCCGCGGCCTCGGCGGAGGTCTTGCCGGTTTCGGCGAGCATCACGATCCCTTTGGCATGCCCGCGCTCGCGCAACAGCAGCGCGACACGTCGTGCGGAATCGGGGAGAGCGTCGAATGAAGTGGGTGTCGTCATGGGGAATCCGTGAATGTCGGGGTCAGACGCAGCTCGGCGCGTCGGCCGCGCTCTGCGCCTTGGCGAGCAGCGCGCGACCGGCGCGCGACACGTTCGCCCGGCCGATCGCCGTCGAGATGAAGTCGCCGGCGGCGACCACCTGCGCGAGATCGATGCCGGTGTCGATGCCGAGGCCCTGCATCAGGTACAGCACGTCCTCGGTCGCGACGTTGCCGGTCGCGCCCTTCGCGTACGGGCAGCCGCCGAGGCCGGCGACCGACGCGTGGAAGATCTCGATCCCTTCGAACAGCGCCGCGTAGATGTTCGCGAGCGCCTGGCCGTAGGTGTCGTGGAAGTGGCCCGACAGCCGTTCGCGCGGGAACACGCGCGTGACGGCCGCGAGCACTTCGCGCGTGCGCTTCGGCGTGCCGACGCCGATCGTGTCGGCGATGTCGATCTCGTCGCAGCCGAGCGCGGCGAAGCGTTCGACGACGTCGACGACCGAGGCGACCGGCACCTCGCCCTGGTACGGGCAGCCGAGCGTGCACGACACGCTGCCGCGCAGCCGCAGGCCGGCATCCTTCGCGGCCTTCGCGACCGGCTCGAAGCGCGCGATGCTTTCGGCGATGCTGCAGTTGATGTTGCGCTGCGAGAACGCCTCGCTCGCCGCGCCGAAGATCACCACTTCGTCGGCGCGTGCGGCGAGCGCATTCTCGAAGCCTTTCAGGTTCGGCGTGAGCACCGAATACACGGCGCCCGCGCGACGTTCGATGCCGGCCATCACGTCCGCGCCGTCGGCCATCTGCGGCACCCATTTCGGCGACACGAACGATGCGGCCTCGATATTGCGGAAGCCGGCGTGCGACAGCCGGTCGACGAGCGCGATCTTCACGTCGGTCGGCACGAAGGTCTTTTCGTTCTGCAGCCCGTCGCGCGGGCCGACTTCGACGATCTTGACAGCGGTGGGGAACGTCATGGTTGTCTCCAGTTTGTGTAGGGCGGAATTCAGTAGCCGCGCGCGTAGTCGACGATGCCGCCGACGCGCTCGCCGCGCTCGAGCGCGCGGATCTTGCCGGCGATCTGTTCGACGGCTTCGTCGCGCAGCGTCTCGGCCGAGCTGTGCGGCGTGATCGTGATGCGCGGCGCGTGCCAGAACGGGTGATCGACGGGCAGCGGTTCGTGCTGGAATACGTCGAGCGTCGCCGCGGCGACCCGGCCGCTCGCGAGCGCGTCGAGCAGGTCGGCCTCGACGAGATGCGCGCCGCGTGCGACGTTCACCAGGTAGGCGCCCGGCGCGAGCCTGGCGAAGGTGCGCGCCGACAGGATTCCGTCGGTGTCGTTCGTGCTCGGCAGCAGGTTCACGAGCACATTCGCGCCGTCGATGCACGCGTCGAACGCGCCGTCGCCCGCGAAGGTCGCGACACCGTCGAGCTGCTTCGGACTGCGGCTGTAGCCGCGCACTGGCAGGCCGAGCGCGGCGAGCGCCTGCGCGACCTGTGCGCCGAGCACGCCGAGGCCGAGCACCGCGACGGTGAAGTGCGCGCGCGGATGCGGCTCGAGCACCTGCCAGCGGCGCTCGCGCTGCAGCGCCTCGTATTCGTCGAAGCGGCGCAGGTAGCGCAGCACCGCGTGCGTCACGTATTCGATCATCTGCCGCGCCATGCCCGAATCCTCGAGGCGCACCAGCGGCACGTCGCGCGGCAGCGTGCCGGGATGCGCGCGGTCGAGCGCGAGCAGCGCATCGACACCCGCACCGAGGTTGAAGATCGCGCGCAGGCCGTCGCGCGGCGCGAACAGCTCGCGCGGCGCCCGCCACACGAGCGCGTAGTCGGCGGCGGCCGCGTCGCCCGGCTGCCACGCGCGCAGCTCGGCGTCGGGCAGCGCCTGCGCGATCGCGTCGCGCCATGCGCCGGCTTCCTGGTGCGGCGAGTAGAACAGGATCTTCATGCGCTTACTTCGCGAACAGCTGGCCGATGTCGGCGAACGCCTTGAACTCGAGCGCGTTGCCGCACGGATCGAGGAAGAACATCGTCGCCTGCTCGCCAACCTCGCCCTTGAAGCGGATGTGCGGCTCGATCACGAAGCGTGTATTGGCGGCCTTCAGTCGGTCGGCGAGCGCATGCCATTCGTCCATCGACAGCACGACGCCGAAATGGCGCACGGGTACGTCGTCGCCGTCGACCGGATTCACCGCGCTTTTGCCGGTTTCGTCCGGCGCGAGGTGCGCGACGAGCTGGTGGCCGAAGAAGTCGAAGTCGACCCAGTGTTCCGAGCTGCGGCCCTCGGGGCAGCCGAGCAGGCCGCCGTAGAACGCGCGCGCGCCGGCGAGGCTCGACACGGGAAAGGCGAGATGGAACGGGCGCAGCGCGCCGGCGGGCGTAGCGGACATCGGGCGTCTCCTGTCGATCGGAACCGGCGCGGGGCGCCCCGGTGCGATCCGATGCAAGGCAAGCGGGAAGCCCACATTCTACGGTTTCGCGGCGCGTTGCGCCGCCGCGAGGCTGCCGGCCCGCACCACGCGGCCCGCGCAGGGGGCCGTGCCTGCCGCCGTCCCGCGCAAAAGCAAAGCACAAAATATTGGTTCGGCCGCGGAGGGCGCCACGCCACAATCGAACCTCGTCTCCAAGCAAAGCAAGCGAGGGCAATCATGCGCGCATGCAGCAAATCGGCGTGGCCGCCGCGGCTCGTGACCGTTCCGGGCCTGCACGGCAGCGAAGGCGCCCACTGGCAGACCTGGCTGGAGCGGCAGTTCCCGCGTTCGCTGCGGGTCGAACAGGCCGACTGGGAGGCTCCCGATCTCGCGCGCTGGGCGCAGTCCGTGCGCGCGCTGCTCGACCGCGAGCGCGGCCCGTTCGTGCTGGCCGCGCACAGCTTCGGCTGCCTCGCGGCCGCGCATGCGCTCGCGCAATGGCCGCAGGCGGCCGACGTCGCGGGCGTGCTGCTCGTCGCTCCGGCCAGTCCGAAGAAATTCACGTTCGCGGGGCCGTTCGACGCGCGCCGGCTCGCGGTGCCGTCGATCGTGATCGGCAGCGAGACCGATCCGTGGATGCCGCTCGCCGATGCGCGCACGCTCGCGCAGCGGCTCGGCAGCGCGTTCGTGAACCTCGGCGACGCGGGACACATCAACACCGCGGCCGGTTTCGGGCCGTGGCCGCGCGCGAAGTACTTCATCGACACGCTGGTGCATTGCGCGGCGCCGCTGCGCTTTCGCGACGCGGACGACGGCTTCGACGCCGCGCTCGTCGACCGCGCGCTCGCGCACGCGATCTGACACTCACGGGCACGCGCTGCGCGGCGAGTGCCGAGCCGCGCGTGCCGCCATGCTTACGACGCGGCGACCGGCTGCATCGCGGCCGGATCCGAGAAGCTCGACCGGCCGTTCTCGACGTGGCCCGCGAAGCGGCGCGAGAACGTGCCGTTCGCGCCGTCGCTCACCGTCACGTCGTACCAGTGGTGGCTCGACGCGAGCGCCCATTGCTCGACGTGCTCGTCGCCGCCGTGCAGCGTGACCTGCCGCGACGGCGCGCCGTATGCGTTGTCGGTCAGCGTCAGCGTCACGTGACCGCTGCCGTGGTTGCGCAGCTTCAGGTACAGGTTGCCGTTCGCGATGTCGTAGCCGGCCTTCACCTCCGGCTGCGCCTGGTTGCGGCGGCGCGCGGTCGCGGCCGACACGTTGCCCGCGAACATCCGCACGAAGCCGTTCGGCCCGTACACCGAGAACGCATACGCGCCGTGCGTCTCCGTCAGGTCGAAGTCCGCGTGCAGCACGCGGCGCGCGCCGACCGTGTAGCGCCACGGGCCGTCGGTGCGGTTCGTCGCGTACACCTGGAAGTGCGCGCCCTGGTTGCCGCGGTTCGCGAACTCGATGCGCAGCATGTTGCCGCCGTAAATGCTCGCGTTCACATGCAGCTCGTACGGCAGCGCGCGCGCGGGCCGCACGCCGGGCTCCTGCGGATCGATCGGCGACGGCGTTGCGGGCACGGTGGGCGCCGGTTGCGACGTGCATTGCTGGTCGGCGATCGAACGATACTGGCTCGTATCGGGCAGTGTCGGGAACGTCGCGTCCGACGAGCGGAAGTCGAACGCGGCGGTGAGGTCGCCGCAGACGGTCCGGCGCCACGGCGTGATGTTCGGCTCGTCGACGCCGAAGCGTTCGCCGATGAAGCGGATCACCGACGTGTGGTCGAACACCTGCGAGCACACGAAGCCGCCCTTCGACCACGGCGACACGACCGTCATCGGCACGCGCGGCCCGAGGCCGTACGGCAGTCCGTCGGCCGTGTAGCTGCCGCCGCGGCCGGGATTCACGACCGTGTGCAGCTCGCCGTCGGTCGTCACGGTCGATGCACCCTGCGCGGCCGACGTCGGCGGCTGCGGCGGCACGACGTGATCGAAGAAGCCGTCGTTTTCGTCGTACATGATGAACAGCACGGTCTTCGCCCACACGTCCGGATTCGACGTCAGCGCGTCGAGGATCTGCGACGTGTAGTTCGCGCCGTACGCGGGCGTGTACTTCGGATGCTCGGAGAACACCGCGGGCGGCAGCAGCCACGACACCTGCGGCAGCCGGTCGTTGATCACGTCGTCCTTCAGGTTGTCGAGCGTGCGCACCGTCTGCGCGCGCTGGTACAGGGACGAGCCCGGCTTCGCGTTGATGAAGTTCGCGAAGTTCTGCAGGATGTTCGTGCCGTAGTTGCCGTTGTACGGATCGGCCCACGTGAGCCCCTGCTGGTAGACCTGCCACGACACGCCGCGCGCCTCGAGCCGTTCGGGGAAGGTCGTCCACGACAGCAGCTGGTACGCGGGCGGCAGGTCGCCGTCGACGTAGTCGGCGTTGTCGAGCAGCGGGCCGCCGAACTTGCCGGTCGGGTCGACCGTGCCCGTCATCAGGTATGAACGGTTCGGGTGCGTCGGCCCCGGCAGCGAGCAGAAGTAGTTATCGCATACGGTGAACGCATCGGCGAGCGCGTAGTGGAACGGGATGTCCTCGCGCACGTGATAGCCCATCGTCATGTCGGTCTTGTTCGCGGGCCACTGGTCGTAGCGGCCGCCGTCGATCGCCGCGTGGGTCTTCGCCCACGAGTGGTCGAGCGCGCCGAGGCACTGCGCGCTGGTCGTCTTCGTGTCGAGCCGGAACGGCAGCACGGGTTTCGTCGGGTCTTCCTTCGACGGCTGGTACCACGCCGGCTTGCCGTTCGGCAGCGGGATCGGGAAGCGGTCGTTGTAGCCGCGCACGCCGCGCAGGTGTCCGAAGTAATGGTCGAACGAGCGGTTCTCCTGCATGAACACGACGATGTGCTGGACATCGCGGATCGTGCCGGTGCCGCGCGCGGCCGGAATCGCGAGCGCGCGGCGGATCGACTCCGGAAACGCGTTGAGCGCGACGGCCGCGCCCGCTGACTGTGCGACGGTATGCAGGAAACGGCGGCGGCTGGGTGACGTCATGTTATTTCACCTCGGTTCTGCGATCGGGGGGACGGGGACAGGAACGGTGGGATCAGTGCGGCGACGATGCGGCGACGCCGGACGCGCCCGCGTTCGTCGCGGGCTTGGCGTCGTCGTCATCGTCGGGCGGGTAGTGGACGACCGGCGGCGCGAGCGGCGCGGCATCGGACGCGGCGGCGGTCGCGCCCGCGTCGCTGTTGAATGCGCTCGCGGAGCCGGACGATGCGCCGGGCTGTTGCGAGGTGTCGGCCGCGTGCGCGTCGTGCGGCGCGTCGTCGCTGCAGGCGGCGACGAAGGCGGCGGCACATAGAACGACGACGAGGGCAACGCGATGCATGACTGCTCTCCTGGCTGGCGGATCGGGAAACGTTTTCGAGTATGCCGATGCGATGCGACGATTCGGTGAATCGTTTGCGACCGGAGCATGATCGCGAATGGCTTGCGTCGAGCCGACTAAATGCTTTCGCGCGCTTTGCCGCGCAGGCGGGCGCCGTGTTTCAGCGTCGCGGCGTCCTGCGTCGCACTTCGCTGCGCAGCCAGTCGAGCCACGTGCGGATCGCCGCTTCGTGCGGATGATCGGGGCGCCACACCACGTAATGCGCATACACGTCGGTCACGCGCACCGTCGACACGCGTACGAGCATGCCGGCCGCGAGTTCGGGGGCGATCAGCGCGCACGGGCGCGAGCTGATCGATGCCGCGAACGCAACGATCGAAGCCGCGCTCGCCGATCGCCGCACGTGGGCCGAGCCGGGCGGCCATTCGATCGTCGATCCGTTCCTGCTGGTGCTGTATCGCTGGGGCGTCGCGATCGGGCTCGACATGACGCGGCATCCCGCGTGAACCGTGCATGCGCAGCGCGAGGCCGAGCGGCCGGCCGCGCGGCGCGCGAGGCGGCATGACGGTGCGCGGCCGTCGCGCGGACGTCGCGGCGTGTGCGGTATGAGCGGCGACGTCCGCGTGTTCCGCGCGATGGCTCGCTATCGCGCAAACAGCGGCCAGGTCGCGCCTGCGATCAGCGCGGCCGCGAGCCAGACCACGCTCCACGAACTGACGGCGAGCAGCGGCGGAATCGCGAGCGGCGTCGCGAACAGCCCGAGATAGACGATTGTATTCGCCATCCCGAGCGCGGTGCCTGCGTGGTTCGCGCCGGCGAGCGTCGCGAGTTCGGTGTATGCGACGCCGTGCCAAGCCGACACGCAGATGCCGGCGAACACGAGGATCGCGACGATCACGGCGAGCGGCACGTGCGGGCTGCCGGCGGTCGCGGCCGCGAGCAGCGCGAACGATCCGGTCGCGATGCAGACCGACCCGCGCAGGTACGCACGCCGGTTGCCGTGCCGGTCGGTATGGCGGCCGCTCCATACGCGCATCACCATGGCGCCGAGCTGCAGCGCGACCATCGCCGCGCTGATGCCGGCGAGGCCGAGCCGGCCGAAATCGTGCAGGAACACGGTCGCGAAGGTGAGCACCGCGAACTGCGGCGCGCACAGCGCGCCGATGCCGAGCACGATGCGCCAGACGCGGCCGCTCGCAAGCGGACTGCGCGCGGGCGCGGCCGGCGGTTGCTGCCCGACCGGGCGGCGCGCGGCGGCCGGCGCGTCGACCGGTTCGTGCAGCCAGCGCCACGTCAGCGCGGCCGATCCGGCACACAGCAGCATCAGCGCGCCGTACACCGCGGCGAAGCCCGCGTGCGACGCGAGCGACGGCAGCAGCGCCGCCCCGACACCGCCGCCGAGCGGTACGGCCGTCTGGCGGATGCTCATCGCGAGCCCGCGTTCGCGCTCGCCGAACCAGCGCATCACCGCGCGGCCGCTCGAGCCGTTCACGCTGCCGCCGAGCAGGCCGACGCAGCACATCGCCGCGACGACGCGCATGAGCGGTGGCACCGCGTGCGCGGTCGGGACGATCGCGACCACCATCAGCGCCAGCATCGCGGCGGTCGCGACGAGGCCGGTGAGCAGCACGCGGCGATCGCCGAAGCGGTCGGCGGCGATCCCCCACGGCAGCTCCGACAGCGCGACGCCGAAGCCGAGCGCGCCGAGCACGAGGCCGAGCGCGCCGTTGTCGAGGTGATAGGCCGAGCGCATCCACACGGCGGTGGTCGGAATGCCGGCGGCGGCGGCGGAAAAGCTCATGTTCGCCGCGACGCCGGCCGCGAGCACGCGCCAGCGATGGGCCGGGCCACGCGCGTCGCGCGCGGGCGAGGACGGGGAAGCGAGGCAGGAGGTATCCATGGCGACAGGGCCCGTTTGGAAATTGACATCGCCAGTGTGGCGACCTACATTCATCCTGAAAATCGGAAAGTATTGGATGAATCGTTCGATAAAACAGGATGGTCGAGATGTCCGGACAAGACAATGCCCACGGCGCGGCGTCGCTCGCGGCACCCGACGCCACGCTGGCTCGGCCGAACTTTGACGTCGCGGCGTTGCGCAGCCTGGTCGCGGGCGTGGATCTCGGCAGCTTCGCGAAGGCCGCCGATCGCGTCGCGCGTTCGTCGTCGGCGGTAAGTGCGCAGATCCGCAAGCTCGAGGAACAGGCCGGCACGCCGCTGTTCGTGAAGGCCGGGCGCGGGCTCGCGCTGACCGACGCCGGCGATGCGATGCTGCGCTATGCGCGGCGGATGATCGAACTGAACGACGAGGCGGCCGCGGCCGTGCGCGGCGTGAATCTCGACGGCTGGGTGCGGGTCGGCCTGCAGGAGGACTTCGGCGAGGCGATCCTGCCCGATGTGCTCGGGCGTTTCGCGCGTGCGCATCCGAAGGTGAGGATCGAGGCGCGTGTCGCGCGCAATGCCGAACTGCTCGAGCGGCTCGACGCGAACCAGCTCGATCTCGCGCTCGTGTGGGGCGATCCGGCGTCGGCGACGCTGGTGTCGCGCGCGGGCATCGACAGCGACGCGATCGCGCAGGTGCCGATGCAGTGGATCGCGGCAGTCGGGGCGGGCGGCCATGGCATGCCGGACGGCGGCGGACAGGCGGATGCGGCCGACGACGGCGCCGCGCGTCTTCGTGCGATACGCGCACCGGGCGAGCCGCTGCCGCTCGTCGTGTTCGACCGGCCGTGCCGCTTCTTCGGCGCGGCGACCGATGCGCTCGACCGCGCGGGCGTGCCGTGGCGCGTCGCGTTCACGACGCCGAGCCTGGCCGGGCTGTGGGCCGCGGCGGCGGCCGGCCTCGGGCTGACGGTGCGCTCGCACTACGGGCTGCCCGCGGCGGTGCGCGTGCTCGACGCGGCGTCGTCCGGGTTGCCGGCACTGCCGAGCCTGCCGCTGATGCTGCTGCGGCGGACGTCGTCGGCGACGCCGACCGTCGAGCGGCTCGCGCGGATCGTCACGCAGGCGGTGCGGGACGCGACGGCGGGGGAGGTGACGGTGCTGGCGGCGTGACGAAACGTTCCGGAGCAACGGCTCGGCATGCATCGGTATCTCCCGATCGGCCGAATGGAGCCGTCAGGCGAACGGGACTACAGTGATGGACACCTGAAACGGAGGTCATCATGCAAAACACGCACCTGCCCAACGGCATTGCGATCGACCCGTTGCAACGGGGCGATGTATCGGGCCCGACTGACGGGCCTTCCGTCGATCCAACCGGGTCGGCGAAGCAGCCCGTTCGATTCGGTGTCCTGGAAGGTCAGGCGTGGATCGCGGATGACTTCGACGCACCGCAGCCCGAGTATCTGCTGGACGCCTTCGAGGGACGCTGATGCGCCTGCTGCCCGATACGCACATCTTTTTGTGGATCGTGACCAACGACCCGAAGCTTGGTGCGCGGGCGCGCAAGCTGATCTCGGGTGCATATGAACCCTTCGTCAGCAGTGCGAGTATCTGGGAGGCCGCCATCAAGGCCGGCCTCGGCAAGCTCGACATCGACGTGGGCAGATTGATCTGCTCGATCGACACAAGCGGGGTGCGCGAACTGCCGGTTCGCGCCGTGCATGGGGCCGCGGTGCGTGATTTGCCGCATCACCATCGCGATCCGTTCGATCGCTTGCTCGTCGCGCAGGCTCGGCACGAACCGCTGCAACTCGTGACGGCCGACGCCCAGCTTGCGCGCTACGGCCTGTCTCTCGTGCTGACGGTTTGAAACGGGTTGGGCAAAGATTTGCCTGTTGTCCGAGCCGCGCGTTGCTTGGCTGCCTATGCTGCAGCGGTGTCCGGCGCAATTTCGCCGAGCGCGGCAAGAATTGCACCCAGCCGCTCCCGCAATCCCTCGCTCGCCGGCACGAACGGCAACCGCAACCCGTCCTGGCACCACCCCTGCGCGGCCAGCACCGCCTTCACCGGCGCCGGATTCGGCTCCGCGAACAGCGCCGCGACGAGCGGCTGCAGCGCGACAGACAGCCGTCGCGCGTCGGCGAGCCGGCCGTCGCGCAGCAGCGCGTGGATGCGCACGTGCCATTCGGGCAGCACGTGCGCGCTGCTGGCGATCGCGCCATGCGCGCCGGCACACAGCGCGGCGAAGTTCTGGTTGTCGTCGCCGGAGAGGATCGCGAGCGGCGTGTCGTGCACGAGCCGGCTCATCCGGTCGAGCGTCCCGCCGCACTCCTTGATGCCCGCGACGCGCGGGTCGCGCGCGAGCGCCTGCAGCGTTTCCAGTTCGACGTTCACGCCGGTGCGGTACGGGATGTTGTAGACGAGGACCGGCAGGTCGGCCGCGTCGACGATCGCCTCGACGTGGCGGCGGATCCCGTCCTGCGTCGGCCGAACGTAGACGGGCGGCGTGACGAGCAGGCCGTCGGGCCGCAGCGCGGCGAGTTCGCGTGCGCGGGCGGCCGCGAAGTGCGTCGCGCTCGCGGTGAGGCCGACGACGATCGGCAGGTCGGGCACCGCGTCGCGCAGCGTTGCGAACACGGCGTCCTGTTCGCGCGCGTCGAGCAGCACGCCTTCACCGGTCGTCGCGCCCGCGACGAAACCGGCGATGCCCGCGGCCGCATAGTGACGCGCGAGCCGCGCAAGCGCGCCGTGGTCGACCGCGCCGTCGTGGAACGGCGTGACGAGCGGCAGCCAGATACCTTCGAAACGTGTGTTCATGCAAAGCCTCATGGTGGAAACGGAGTGGGAAGGAACCGTTCCGCCGGCGGTGTGCCGGAGCGAGGCGTGCGAGCAAGGAGAATGAAACGACCTGCGGGCATCCCGTCCGGCATTCGCCTGACGGGACGCGACGTCCCCGTCAGTCGAGGAGTCGTTTTTTCAGTTTCAGCCCGGCCGCGCGCGCACCTGCCGCGATGGCGGCAAGGATCGACGACGAGCGCAGGGCAGCGGACATGGATGAACCGTGAAAAGGGCTGAGCGGCGATCTTAACACCGGATCCGGCGCGTACGCGAGCGGCGCGCGCCGTTTAGCAGGATTCGAGATTTGCTTTGCACGACAGATTGGAAAGCGCGCCGCGCCCGGCCGCTAGAATGCCCGCTTACGTTTCGATGACAGCGCGTACGCGTGCCGTCACGCACATTCACCACCACTGGAAACGGGGCATATCACGATGGCAAGCATCAAGGGGATCGGCCGCTGGCTGCACACGGGCGCCGCGGCGGCGCTGGTCGTGGCGGCGACGGCCGCGCACGCGGACACGTCGATCCTGAACGTGTCGTATGACGTGACGCGCGAACTGTACAAGGACATCAACACGCGCTTCGCCGCCGCCTACAAGCAGCAGACGGGTGAAACGGTGACGATCAAGCAGTCGCACGGCGCGTCGAGCGCGCAGGCGCTGTCGGTGCTGCAGGGGCTGCAGGCCGACGTCGTGACGATGAACCAGCCGAACGACATCGACCTGCTCGCCGAGCGCGGCCAGCTGCTGCCGAAGGACTGGCGCGCACGCTTTCCCGACAGCAGCTCGCCGTACTCGACGACGATGGTGTTCCTCGTGCGCAAGGGCAATCCTAAGGCGATCAAGGACTGGAGCGATCTCGCGAAGCCGGGCGTGCAGGTGATCATCGCGAACCCGAAGACGTCGGGCAATGGCCGCTACGCGTATCTTGCCGCATGGGGCTACCAGAAGCAGAAGGGCGCGACCGACCAGCAGGCGCTCGACTTCGAGAAGGCGATCTTCCGCAACGTGCCGGTGCTGGACTCGGGCGGCCGCGGCGCGACGACGACCTTCACGCAGCGCGGCATCGGCGACGTGCTCGTCACGTTCGAGAACGAAGTCGCGCTGATGGACACGGGCGCGTCGGGTGCGGAATTCGACGCCGTGTACCCGTCGGTGAGCATCCTTGCGGAGCCGCCCGTCGCCGTCGTCGACAAGGTCGCCGACAAGAAGGGCACGCGCAAGGTCGCGCAGGCGTATCTCGACTACCTGTACACGCCGCAGGCGCAGGAGATCATCGCGCAGCACCATCTGCGCCCGCGCGATGCGAACGTGCTGAAGCAGCACGCGGCCGAATTCAGGCCGCTGAAGACGTTCAGCGTCGAGCAGGTTTTCGGCAGCTGGGCGAACGCACAGAAGACCCACTTCGCCGACGGCGGCACGTTCGACCGCGTGATCGTCGACCGCAAGTAAGCACGCCGCACGCGTGCCCGCAGGATCACCGCGAAGCCGGCCGCCCATGCGGCCGGTTTTTTTCGTGCCGCATGCGCAGGCCCGCTCCGCATCGCCGCGCATTCCCGCCCGCCGCGTTCGCGTGCTACGCTCGTCGCCTCCCTGCTTCCGGCCTCGCACGATGAACGTCGATTCGTCCTCCCCAGCCTCCCGCGGCCGTGGCCGCAAGCTCTGGTCGGGCACCCGCCCCGTGATCGCGTACGGGATGCCGCCGCTCGGCTGGCGCGATCTCTATCACCGCGCACTGACGGTGAGCTGGCCCGTATTCTTCCTGTCGCTCGCGCTGCTGTTCCTGCTGCTCAACGGCGGCTTCGCGACGCTCTACCTGCTCGGCCAGGCGCCGATCGCGAACCAGTCGCCGGCCGGGTTCGTCGGCGCGTTCTTCTTCAGCGTCGAGACGCTCGCGACGGTCGGCTATGGCGACATGCATCCGCAGACCGTCTATGCGCACCTCGTCTCGACCTTCGAGATCTTCATCGGGATGTCGGGCATCGCGCTGGCCACCGGCCTCGTGTTCGCGCGGTTTTCCCGGCCGCAAGCGAAGATCCTGTTCGCGCGTTATGCGATCGTGCGTCCGCTGAACGGGCGGATGACGCTGATGGTGCGTGCCGCGAATGCACGCCAGAACGTGATCGCCGAAGCGCAGGCGAAACTGCGGCTGATGCGTGTCGAAGGCACGCACGAGGGTTATACGCTGCGCAAGATCCATGACCTGCCGCTCGTGCGCAGCGAGCATCCGATCTTCCTGCTTGGCTGGAACCTGATGCACGTGATCGACGAAACGAGCCCGCTGTTCGGCGAGACGGCCGAGTCGCTCGCCGCGCACGACGCGTCGCTGCTGATCACGATCGAGGGCTCCGACGAGACGACCGCGCAGGTCATGCAGGCGCGTTACTCATGGGCGCATGCGGACATCCGCTGGCGTCACCGCTACGTCGACCTGATGCACGACGAAGGCGGCATCACGCACATCGACTACACGCATTTTCACGAGGTCGTGCCGGTCGATACCGACACCGACGAACGCGGTTCGCCGGGCGTGGTGGTCGAGGCCAGTCCGACCGCGCAGGCGCCAGGGCCGGCTGCATGACATCGGCGTGCGGCGCGCGCGGGCGCCGGCATTCGGGCGCGGCTGCCGCGACCGAATGCCGTGCCGTTCACGCGTCACGCATGCAGCAGACGCGCCGCTTCGCGCTGTTCGACCGCGATCGCGCGGCGGTGGCCGTCGCGATCCTCGGCGCGCGCGACATAGTCGCCGAGCACGCCTTCATGCGGCAGCAGGTGCGCGTCGAACGCGATCTTCAGCGTGCTGGCGAGCAGCAGGTCGGCCGCGGTGAAGTGATCGCCGACGAGCCAGCGGTGTTGGGCGAGTGTTTGCGCGAGCGCACGCTGCACGCGTGTGATGTTGCCCCAGCCGAAGGCGACTGGATTGCCCGACGCGCCGGTGAATTTCTCGGCCATCGCGGGCTCGAGGCAGGTGGGCGTGAAGAACATCCACTGCAGGAAGCGGCCGCGCAGCGGATCGTCCGGAGCGATGCCGAGCCCGGCACCCGGGCAGCGGTCGGCGAGATAGAGCAGCACGGCGCCGGATTCGGCGAACGGTTCGCTGCCGTCGTCGAGCGCGGGCAGCTTGGCCATCGGATTGACCTGGACGAACGCGTCGCTGCCCTGTTCGTGCGACCGCAAGTCGATCGGCACGAGCTCGTAGACGGCGCCGATTTCCTCCAGCATCCACAGTGCCCGGAATGCCCGGGTCTTCGGCCAGTAGTAGAGCTTCATCGCGCCTCCGCGTTTGGGTGTGCGTGTCGGTTCGGTGGATGCTCAAGCGTACCCGAGCGGGGCGGGTTCGGACAGGGGCGGACGGTGGACGGTGGAAGCGGCGGGTCCTGGCTCGGTGACGGGGCGAGAGTCGTGCATGGTCGGCGGATGCGGCGGGTAGCAAATTTCCCGCAAAGCCAGGTGTGGTGGGAGTTCATGAATTAACTAGTTATGAATTTACTAGTTTGAAGTTGGCGCGTGAATGGTCGGCTGAAACGGTGCGACCGCACTGTTCCGCCGGCTTTGCAGCAACGTCGGCGGCCGGCCGCAGGCGCCCGGACGATCGTCGTCGACGGGGCACGAAACACGCAACCGGGTCATCCCGCGCGGGTCGACCGAACGATTGAATTCAAGGCGACGCGATCGCATTCGGCGAGTCAGGCGCTGCGTGATGCGCCGCGTGCCGGATCGATCGCGCACGGAGATCGGCAACGAATGGCGAACGACGATCGCACCACGATCATTCCCCGGCGCACGCCGGAATCGGCCGCAATGCGCGCCGAGCTCAAGCGGACGATGGCGATTACCGCGCGGCTCAACCGTCTGACGTTCGACGATGCGGATGAAGTCCGAGCATTGTTCGGAGAACTGATCGGGAAGCCGATGGACGACGGCTTCCTGCTGATCCCGCGGGCGGCACCGATACGCGGATCGGCCGCAACGTGTTCGTCAACCAGAACTGCACGTTCTATGACCTCGGCGGCCTCGATATCGGCGATGACGTGATGATCGGGCCGAACGTCAGCCTCATCACGTCGGGCCATCCGGTCGAGCCGTCCCGCCGGCACGACGCCGTCGTCGCCCGGCCGATCGTGATCGGGAACAACGTGTGGATCGGCGCGGGCGCGACGATCATTAGCGGCGTGACGATCGGCGAGAACTCGGTGGTCGGCGCGGGTGCCGTCGTGACGCGCGACGTTCCGCCGAATACGCTGGTCGGCGGAAATCCGGCGCGGATCATCCGTTCGATTGCCGAGTGAGGGCGCTTGCGTGCGCCATCCGCTGCGGAGCGCATGTGGACAACCGGCCTTTCCGCTCACTCGAAATGCTGTGAATACGAGCGGTGAGCGCACGCCCGGAGGCCGGATCCGCGGGGCTTTCCGGCATTTGACGCTGATCGCGGACAGATGCGGGAACCGACGTGGCCGATGCGCTGGTGGTGAATTGATGCGCAGTATCGGTTGTGGATATCCTGGCCGCCAAACCACTCGGCACGCTGTGCTTTTCACCGGTGAGGGTGACCGCATGCGGCCGGATGCGCGATGCAGGGTGTGGACAACCGGGGCTCCCAACGACGAAAAATACTGTGCTTTCGAAGGGTGAGTGCTGACGTCCGATTGCGCGTGGGGCTTGCCTGGCGTGGACTTCCGGGCGTCGCGCGAGAGTCGGCGCGACGCGCATTCTAACGGCGCGCGCAGATCGGCGATAGATTCGCACGCGTATCGCGGTGTGGATATCCTGCCGCGGAATTCACTCGAAGCGCTGTGTATTCGGACGGTGAGCGTCGGCACCCGGTCGAACCGGGTATTGGATTGCATGCCCGTTCCCGATTGTCGACGCGGCTTCGAGGGTCGCGCATTCTAACCGCACTCGCGATCGCACGTTCCATTCGATTGCATGCCGCAATGTGGATATCCGATTACCGAAACCAGTCGACGTGCTGTGTATTCCAGCGGTGAAGCCGCGTGGATGCCGCTCGGTCGCGTCCGCGCGAATCCGGATGCACGGGCCTCCGCGTGGTTGCGGGCGCCGCTGTCCATGCCTGATTCGGCGCCTTCGTGCGATGCCGGGCCGACGTTCACCGTGGAATTTCACAGCGTCTCGAGTGGTCGTGGATCGATTTGTCCACACCCGAATCGGCGCCCTCGTTCGATCGCCGTGCCGTCGCTCACCGTTGGCATTCACAGCGTTTCGAGTCGTCGTTGAGCGGGCTGTTCGCGCCCGAATTGGCGCTCTCGCTCGATCGGGTGCTGTCGCTCACCGTCGGAATTCACAGTGTTTCGAGTTGTCGTGGGGCGGGCCCACACCCGAATCGGCATCCTGCTTTGATCGCGTGCCGGTGCTCACCATCGAAATTCACAGGGTTTTGAGTGTCTGGCGGTAGCGATATCCACACCTGTACCGGCACTTCGTTCGGCTGCGCAACGGCATGCATCGATGAACCCCGAAGCCCCGCGAGGGCTTGCAGACGGGGCGCCCACCCCCACTGAAGCCTGCACCCGGCACGCGCCCGTCGAACAACGCGCTATCCTGCGTCGCCCCGAAGCCCCGAAGCCCCGAAGCCCCGAAGCCCCGAAGCCCCGAAGCCCCGAAGCCCCGAAGCCCCGAAGCCCCGAAGCGTCGCGAGGGCGGACAGCGGTGTGGATATCGCACCGCCCAATGGACTCGCCATCCTGTGCATCAGAACGGTGAGGGCGAACGTCGCATCGGCTGGGCGGGGATCCGATGGTGTGAATATCTCCCGCCGACATCGACTCGTCGCGCTGTGGATTTCAACGGTGAGCGTCGGCATCCGCTCGAACCGCGGACCGATTGCGGTGTGGACATCCGGCCCCGGACGCAACGCGAAACCCTGTGCAATCGACCGGTGAGCGCACCGCCGCTACGCCCGCAGCCCGGGCGTTGTGGACATCCCGCACCCGCGACCAATCCGAACGCTGTGCATTCCATGGGTGAGGACGTGCCGGTTCCGCCACCCAAACCCTTCTCGCACGGCCCGCGGGCGCCCGCTGTCGCACCCGCGGGCCGCCTCCCGCGCATCGCCGCCGTTTCGAGGCAACCGGCCTGCCCATCCCGACACACCTCCAACAGCCGCCCATCACCCCGCGCGAGAACTCTCTCAATTCCCCGTCAAAACCTGCGCAGTTTTTCTCACTCCGGCGTCGCCCGAGCAAGATGAGAAAAAACTTTCTCGTGTCTCCGCGAAAAAATAGAGCCATCCAGCCGCCTCCGGCCGGCGTCCTCCGACGCCCCGGTGCGCGGCCCAGAACACACAATCAGGAGACATCCCCATGACCGCCCGCCTGCCCGTCGACGGCACGCCCGCTCTATCCGACTACCGCCTGACCGATAACCTGACCGCCACGCGCGGCCGGATCTTCCTGACCGGCACGCAGGCGCTGGTTCGCCTGCTGCTGATGCAGCGCGCGTCCGACACCACGCAGGGCCTGAACACGGCCGGCTTCGTCAGCGGCTATCGCGGCTCGCCGCTCGGGATGGTCGACCAGCAGCTGTGGAAGGCGACGAAACTGCTCGACGCGGGCGGCGTGCGCTTCCTGCCCGCGATCAACGAGGAACTCGGCGGCACCGCCGTGCTCGGCACGCAGCGCGTCGAGGCCGACCCGGAGCGCACCGTCGATGGCGTGTACGCGATGTGGTACGGGAAGGGGCCCGGCGTCGACCGCGCCGGCGACGCGCTGAAGCACGGCAACGCATACGGTTCGTCGCCGCACGGCGGCGTGCTGGTGGTGGCGGGCGACGACCATGGCTGCGTGTCGTCGTCGATGCCGCACCAGAGCGACTTCGCGATGATCGCGTGGCACATGCCGGTCGTGAACCCGTCGAACATCGCCGACATGCTCGAGTTCGGCCTGTACGGCTGGGCGCTGTCGCGCTATTCGGGCGCATGGGTTGGCTTCAAGGCGATCTCGGAGACCGTCGAGTCGGGCTCGACCGTCGATCTCGACGCGCTGCAGACGCACTGGCCGGCACCGGCGGGCTTCACGCCGCCGGCGGGCGGCCTGCACAACCGCTGGCCCGACCTGCCGAGCCTCACGATCGAGGCGCGCCTTGCCGCGAAGCTGGACGCGGTGCGCCATTTCGCGCGCACCAACAGCATCGACAAGTGGATCGCGCCGAGCGCGCAGGCGAACGTCGGCATCGTCACCTGCGGCAAGGCGCACCTCGACCTGATGGAAGCGCTGCGCCGGCTCGACCTGACGGTCGCCGATCTCGACGCGGCCGGCGTGCGGATCTACAAGGTCGGCCTGTCGTACCCGCTCGAGATGACGCGCATAGAGACCTTCGTCGAGGGGCTCGCCGAAGTGCTGGTGATCGAGGAGAAGGGCCCCGTCATCGAGCAGCAGATCAAGGACTACCTGTACAACCGCGCGGACGGCGCGCGCCCGCGCGTGCTCGGCAAGCATGACGCGCAGGGCGCATGCCTGTTGTCCGAACTCGGCGAACTGCGGCCGTCGCGGATCCTGCCGGTGTTCGCCGCATGGCTCGCGCGGCACAAGCCGGCGCTCGATCGCCGCGAACGCGTCGTCGATCTCGTCGCGCCGCAGATCCTGTCGAACGAGGCGGACGCGGTGAAGCGCACGCCGTACTTCTGCTCGGGCTGCCCGCACAACACGTCGACGAAGGTGCCGGAAGGCTCGATCGCGCAGGCCGGCATCGGCTGCCACTTCATGGCGTCGTGGATGGAGCGCGACACGACGGGCCTGATCCAGATGGGCGGCGAGGGCGTCGACTGGGCCGCGCACGCGATGTTCACCAACACGAAGCACGTGTTCCAGAACCTCGGCGACGGCACCTACTTCCACTCGGGCATCCTCGCGATCCGCCAGGCGGTCGCCGCGAAGGCGAACATCACGTACAAGATCCTCTACAACGACGCGGTCGCGATGACGGGCGGCCAGCCGGTCGACGGCAGCATCTCGGTGCCGCAGATCGCGCGGCAGGTCGAGGCGGAAGGCGTGTCGCGCTTCGTCGTGGTGTCCGACGAACCGGAGAAGTACGACGGCCATCACGGCCAGTTCCCGCCGGGCACGACGTTCCATCACCGCAGCGAACTCGACACGGTGCAGCGCGAGCTGCGCGAGACGCCGGGCGTCACCGTGCTGATCTACGACCAGACCTGCGCGGCCGAGAAGCGCCGCCGCCGCAAGAAGGGCGAGTTCCCCGACCCGGACAAGCGCCTGTTCATCAACGACGCGGTGTGCGAAGGCTGCGGCGATTGCGGCGTGCAGTCGAACTGCCTGTCGGTCGAGCCGCTCGAGACGCCGCTCGGCCGCAAGCGCCGCATCGACCAGTCGTCGTGCAACAAGGACTACTCGTGCGTGAACGGCTTCTGCCCGAGCTTCGTGACGGTCGAAGGCGCGGCGTTGAAGAAGGCCGCGGGCGCGGCGTTCGACGAGGCGGCGCTCGCCGCGCGCGTCGACGCGCTGCCGGTGCCCGCGACGCATCTCGACGCGGCACCGTACGACATGCTCGTGACGGGCGTGGGCGGCACCGGCGTCGTGACGGTCGGCGCGCTGATCAGCATGGCCGCGCACCTCGAAGGCAAGAGCGCGTCGGTGCTCGACTTCATGGGCTTCGCGCAGAAGGGCGGCTCGGTGCTGTCGTTCGTGCGGATCGCATCGAGCGACCGCTGGCTGAACCAGGTGCGCATCGATACGCAGCAGGCCGACGTGCTGCTCGCGTGCGACATGGTCGTCGGCGCGAGCGCCGAGGCGCTGCAGACGGTGCGCCACGAGCGCACGCGGATCGTCGTCAACACGCACCGGATTCCGAACGCATCGTTCGTGCAGAACCCCGACGCGAACCTGCACGCGGATGCGCTGCTCGAGAAGATGCATCACGCGGCCGGCGACGGCTACCTGTCGAGCTGCGACGCGCAGGCGCTCGCCGCGAAATTCCTCGGTGACCCGATCGGCGCGAACATCCTGATGCTCGGCTACGCGTGGCAGCTCGGCCTCGTGCCGGTGTCGCTCGCCGCGATGATGCGCGCGATCGAGCTGAACAACGTCGCGGTGCCGATGAACAAGCTGGCGTTCGCGATCGGCCGGATGGCGGCCGGCGACGCGGCGGGCCTCGACGCGTTGTGGAACGCGCGTCACGCGGTGGCCGTGCAGGTTGCGCCGGAGACGCTCGCCGAACTGATCGCCGATCGCGAAGCGCGCCTCGATGCATACGGCGGCGCGCGTTACGTCGAGCGCTACCGCGCGCTGGTGAACGCGGCGTGCGCGAAGGGCGACGATGCGCTGGCGCGCGCGGTCGCGACGACGTTCTACCGGCTGCTCGCGGTGAAGGACGAATACGAGGTTGCACGGTTGTACGCGGACGGCGCGTTCCGCACCGCGCTCGAGGCGCAGTTCGAAGGCGTGCCGGGGCAGGACTATCGCGTGAAGTTCAACCTGGCGCCGCCGACGGTCGCGAAGGCCGGCCGCGACGGCAGCACGCCGAAGAAACGCGTGTTCGGCCAGTGGATGTGGCCGGTGCTCGGCACGCTCGCGCGCGTGCGCAGCCTGCGCGGCACGTGGCTCGATCCGTTCGGCCGCACGGCCGAGCGCCGGATGGAGCGCGCGCTTGCGGACGACTACGAGACGACGCTCACGCGCGCTCTCGCCGCGACGACCGCCGGCAATGCGGCGCAGGTCACGCAGCTGGCCGACCTGCATGCCCGCGTGCGCGGCTTCGGTCACGTGAAGGTGCGCAACCTCGCCGGCGTGAAGCGTGCGGAGCGCGAGCTCGCGCTGCAACTCGGCATCGACGCGGCGACGAGTGCGGCGGTGCAGCACGCGCTCGACGAGATGAAGGGTGCGGGGATGCTGAAGGGGATTCCGGTCGTCGTCGCGAAGTAGCGCGAACCCGCGCGGATGTGAAAACGGCGACGCTCGCGCGTCGCCGTTTTTTTATCGGGAAGCCGTGCAGCCGCACCGCGGCGCGGCGGCTCAGACGATCCCTTTCTTGCGCGTCGACAGCGCCGTTTCCGACAGGTCGATCTCGCGAATCAGCTTCGTCAGCGTCTCGTCGGAAATCCTGCTTTCGCTGCGCAGCCGGTACAGCACCGACCGTTCCGCGCGCACCGCCGCGATCCGCATCTGCAGTTCCATCGTCTCGGCTTGCCGCGCTTGCGCGCGCGGTGTCGGGCCGTCTTCGGCGAGCGCGGCGAGGCGGCGGCGGTACTGGTCCATCACGCGTGCGGAGATGTCCGCGCAGCGCGCGGCGCCCGATTCGTCGAGATCGGCCGAGATCGCGTCGTGCGACGAGTCGATCGCGCGGATCGCGGCCTGCGCGGCGGCCGCGCGCGCGGTGCGCTCCTCGTCGGCGAGCGGGTTGCGCGTCGAGCGCACGCCGCGCAACAGCAGCGGCAGGCCGATCACCGCGACGATCAGCGAACCGAGAATCACCGCCGATGCGACGAAGACCGCGGTGTCGCGCCCGGGCAGCGGCGCGCCGTCGGACAGCGCGACGGGGATCGACAGCACGCCCGCGAGCGTGACGGCGCCGCGCACGCCGCCGACCGTCATCACCGCGATCGTGCGCACGCCGGCCATCGTGCCCGCGAGGCCGTGGCGCGCGGCGCGGCGGCTTGCGATCCAGCGCAGCAGCCAGACCCACAGGAAGCGGATCGCATACAGCGCGAGCATCATCGCGCACACGTTGAAGATCATCCGGCCGACGAGCGCGTCGCTCGTGTGGTGCGCGTCGACGAGCGCGCGGCCGATGATGTGCGGCAGTTGCAGCCCGAGCATGATGAACACCATGCCGTTGAACACGAACTCGATCATCGCCCACGTGCTTTCGGCCCGCACGCGCGACGCGACGGTGCTTTCGCGGGAGAAGCTCGTGTAATTCATCATCATCCCGGCGGACACGGCGGCGAGCACGCCCGACAGCTCGAGGTGCTCGGCGAACAGATAGGCGGCGAACGGCACGAGCAGCGTCATCACGATGCCGGGGGCCGGATCGCCTTCCTGCTCGGCGTTCAGGAAGCGCGTCGACAGCGCGCTGAACACCCACGACACGATCGCGCCCGTCGCGAGCCCGCCGGCGGCGACGATCACGAACGTGACCGACGCGGCGCGCAGCGAGAACATGCCCGTGAGCGCCGCCGCGACCGCGAACTTCAGCGCGACGAGGCCCGACGCGTCGTTCATCAGCGCCTCGCCTTCGAGGATGTGCATCAGCTGCGGCGGAATCCTGCCCTTGCCGGCGATGCCCGACAGCGCGACCGCGTCGGTGGGCGACAGCACGGCGGCGAGCGCGAACGCGATCGGCAACGGCAACTCGGGTATCAGCCAGTGCGCGAAGTAACCGACTGCGAGTACCGTCATGAACACGAGCCCGAACGCGAGCATCAGGATCGCGCGGCGCTGCAGGTACAGCTCGCGTTTCGGAATCCGCCAGCCGTCCGCGAACAGCAGCGGCGGAATGAACAGCAGCATGAAGATTTCGGGATCGAACGTGACGTGCAGGTTCAGCTTCGGCCACGCGAGCATCGCGCCGAACGCGATCTGCATCAGCGGCAGCGGCAATTGCAACGGCAGGATGCGCGTGACCGCGCCGGACAGCGCGACGGTCAGCAGCAGGATCAGGACGGTGAAGACGATTTCCATCGATACGGCAATTGTGCGGAATGAAACGACCGGACGGAGTTTAGCGTGACGGCGTGACGGGTGCGCTCGCGTGCGCCGGTGCGCATGCACGCAAACGGTGCGTCCGGCCTGCGCCATGCTGGTGCGGCGGCGCCGCACGCAGGCGCGGCGCGCGTGTTCAGCCCTTGCACGGAGATTGCTTGATGCTTGCGTACCGTCCGGCACCGGCCGGACAACCGAGGATTCCAACCATGACATTGCGTGCGCCGTCCCGTTCACCCGCCGCGTTCGGCTGCATCACCAGGAGGGCGCCATGACGATCGTGCAGCAGGAACGTCCGGCCACCGCATCGCCGTATCGTTTCGAGCGGGAGATGAGTTCCGGCCTCGAACGCCTGGCGACGCAGCATCGCGACCTGACGCTGACGACCGTGTTCCAGCCGATCTTCAGCCTGTCGCACCAGCGTGCGGTAGGCTACGAGGCGCTGTTGCGCGCGCATGACGCGCTCGACCGCGCGGTGTCGCCGCTCGACGTGTTCGGCGAGGCCGCGCGCCAGGGCGAGCTGTTGCAGCTCGACCGGCTCGCGCAGGCGCTGCATCTCGAGAACTTCACGCTGCTCGGCGCCGAGCGCGAGTGGCTGTTCCTCAACGTGCATCCGGGCGTGCTGACCGACCCGTTCCAGGCTGCCGCGCTGCTCGCGAACCTGAAGCGGATCGGCATGCCGCCGCGCCGCGTCGTGCTCGAAGTGCTCGAACAGCGCGCGGAAGACATCGAGCGGCTCGCCGACGCCGTGCGCGAATTCCGCGCGCAGGGTTTCCTGATCGCGCTCGACGATTTCGGCGCCGGTCACTCGAACCTCGAGCGGATCTGGCAGCTGAACCCGGACATCGTGAAGCTCGACCGGATCATGCTGTCCCACGCGGCGCACCGCACGGGGCTCACCGCGATCCTGCACGGGCTCGTCACGCTGCTGCACGAGGCCGGCAAGCTCGTGCTCGTCGAGGGGATCGAGACCGAGCACGACGCGCAGATCGCGCTGTCGTGCGAGGCCGATTTCGTGCAGGGCTATTTCTTCGGCCGCCCGGCGCCCGGGCTCCCCGACAGTGCGACGGCGACCGGCTGCATCGGCGAGCTGACCGAGCGGTTCCGTCAGCAGACCGAAGCGCGCGAGCGGCGCGACGCGCAGCGGCTCGCGCCGTACCTGCGTGCGTTCGAGCGCGCGGCCGAGCGGGTGGCGGCCGGCGAGCCGCTCGACGAGGTGTGCTGGAACTTCCTCGCGCTCGACGACGCGGCGCGCTGCTTCCTGCTCGACGCGCGGGGCCGCCAGGCGGGCCGCAACGTCGTGCTGCGCGCCGACCGCGCGCTCGCCGAGGCGCGCTTCTCGCCGCTGTCGGATGCGCAGGGCGCGAACTGGCTGCGCCGGCCGTATTTCCGCACGGCGATCGCGGAGCCCGGACGCGTGCAGGTGACGCGCCCGTACCTGTCGATCAACGAGGCGCAGCCGTGCGTGACGCTGTCGGTGGCGGTGCGGATCGGCGATGCGCAGCACGTGCTGTGCGGCGATATCGACTGGACCGACGAAGAAGCCGGCGGCGCATAGCACCGGCGTCGCGCTGGCGCCGTTCGCGCTGCTCGGCTAGGATGCGCGAATTGTCCAGACGATTCGCGAGCCGCCGATGAACCGAACCGCCGCTTCCTCCGTCCTCCTCGAAGTGATCGCCACCACCGTCGGCGACGCGAAGGCCGCCGCCCGCGCGGGCGCCGACCGGCTCGAACTCGTCACCGCGATCAGCGAAGGCGGCCTCACGCCGAGCGTCGGCCTGATCGAGGCAGTCGTGGCCGCCGTGGCGATCCCCGTCAACGTGATCGTGCGGCCGCACAGCCGCGCGTTCGTCTACGATGCCGACGACCTGCGCGTGATCGAACGCGACGTGCGCGCCGCCGTCGCGGCCGGCGCGAACGGCGCCGTGTTCGGCGCGCTCGATGCGCGCGGCGACGTCGATCTCGATGCGCTTGCCCGCATCGCGGCCGCCGCGGACGGCCGCGACCTGACGTTCCATCGCGCATTCGACGTGTCGCGCGACCTCAACGCCGCGTTCGACGCGCTGCTGCGCGTGCCGGCCGTCACGTCGGTGCTGACCTCGGGCGGCCATCCGTCGGTGCTCGACGCGGTCGCGACGATCACGCGGCTGGTCCGGCAGGCGGCAGGCTCGACCTGCACGGTGCTGGCCGGCTCGGGCCTCACGATCGACGCGGTCGGCGATTTCGTCCGTGCCACCGGCGTGCGCGCGGTGCATTTCGGCTCGGGCGTGCGGCCGCGCGGCGAGGTGCTGGCACCCGTCGACGAACAGCGCGTCGAGCGCGTGCGCGCGGCGCTCGACGGCGCGGCGGCGCACGTGTGACGCGCACGCCGCAGCCGCGCGCCGGCGATCGGGTGAAAAAAAGCCGGGGCATGCCCCGGCTTTGTCATCTGCACGCGGTGCGCGACGTCGTCGCTTACGCGTTCTCCGCCAGCGCGTCGGCCTGGCTCGCGCGGATACCGAGGCGCTCGAACAGCGCGCGGTCGCGTTGCGTCTGCGGGTTGCTCGTCGTCAGCAGCTGGTCGCCGTAGAACATCGAGTTCGCGCCCGCGAGGAAGCACATCGCCTGCATCGCGTCGTCGAGCTGCTCGCGGCCGGCCGACAGGCGCACGACGGCCTTCGGCATCGTGATGCGCGCGACCGCGATCGTGCGCACGAACTCGAACGGGTCGAGCGGCGCGGTGCCTTCGAGCGGCGTGCCTTCGATCGCGACGAGGTTGTTGATCGGCACCGACTCCGGATACGGGTTCAGGTTCGCGAGCTGCGAGATCAGGCCCGCACGTTCACGGCGCGATTCGCCCATCCCGATGATGCCGCCGCAGCACACGTTGATGCCCGCGTCGCGCACGCGGTCGAGCGTGTCGAGACGATCCTGGTACGTGCGCGTCGAGATCACCTGGCCGTAGAACTCCGGCGACGTGTCGAGGTTGTGGTTGTAGTAGTCGAGGCCCGCGTCGGCGAGCTGCTGCGCCTGCTCGTCCTCGAGCATGCCGAGCGTCATGCAGGTCTCGAGGCCCAGTTCCTTCACGCCGCGCACCATCTCGGTCAGCGCCGGCATGTGGCGCTCCTTCGGGTTGCGCCATGCGGCGCCCATGCAGAAGCGGCTCGCGCCGTTCGCCTTGGCCGCACGCGCGGCGTCGAGCACCGTGTCCACGTCCATCAGCTTCTCGGCCTTCAGGCCCGTTTCGTGGTGCGACGACTGCGAGCAGTAGCCGCAATCTTCCTCGCAGCCGCCCGTCTTGATCGACAGCAGCGTCGACAGCTGCACCGCGTTCGCGTCGAAGTGCTCGCGATGCACTTGCTGCGCGCGGAACATCAGGTCGTTGAACGGCAGCTCGAACAGCGCGACGACGTCGGCGACGCGCCAGCGCTGCGGCGCCGGAGCGGCCACGGGGATCGCGTCGGGTTGCACGGCGGCGGTCTGGGCTTGGGTCATGGTGGTTTTCCTGTCGTGAATGCGGGGATCGGGGCGTCAATGCCGCGCGTGGCGCAGCGTGTCGACGAGCGCGGCGATGTCGAGCATCGCCGCGGCGGATTCGGGGGCGGCCGGGCGCAGGTGCGCGATGCGGCCGAGGAGCGGCGCGCGATGCTCGCGCGCGAGCCAGTCGCGGATCGTCGCGACGTTCTCGTCGGCGTACGACATGGCCGGGTCGACGTGGTTCGCGACCCAGCCGGCGAGCGTGAGGCCGCGCTGGCGAATCGCGTCCGCCGTCAGCAGCGCGTGGCTGATGCAGCCGAGCCGCACGCCGACGACGAGCACGACGGGCAGGCCGAGCGCGACCGCGAGATCGGCCGTGTCCTGCGTGTCGTTCAGCGGCACGCGGAAGCCGCCGACGCCTTCGACGACGACGACGTCCGCGCGCGTCAGCGCTTCGCGGTGGCTCGCGACGATCGTGTCGAGGTCGAGCGTCACGCCTTCCTGCGCGGCGACGATGTGCGGGGCGGCCGGCGCCTTCAGCAGGAACGGCGTGCGCAGCTCGGGCGGCAGCACGACGTTCGCGGCCGCGTCGAGCTGGTCGGCGTCCTCGTTGCGCCAGACCCCGTCGCGCTCATACGCGCCGGCGGCGACGGGCTTCAGCGCGGCCGCGCGCAGGCCGTGCCGCGCGAAGCCGTGCAGCATCGCGGCCGACACGAAGGTCTTGCCGATCTCGGTGTCGGTGCCGGTGACGAAAAGAGAGAGTGGTGCGGTCATGCTGCTGCCTCGCTGGCTTCGATCAGCGCGGTTTCGAGCCGCGCGAGATCGTCGAACGAATGCGCGGCCGACAGCGAGATGCGCAGCCGCGACGTGCCGGCGGGCACCGTCGGCGGCCGGATCGCGGGCACCCACAGGCCGTGCGCGTCGAGCGCGCGCATCGCCGCGAGCGTCGCGTCGTTGCTGCCGATCACGAGCGGCTGCACGGCCGTGTGCGAATCGACCGGCTGCCAGCGCGTCATGCGCAGCAGCGCGCGCGTGCGCTCGATCAGCGCGGCGAGGTGCGCGCGTCGCGCGTCGCCTTCGTCGCCGGCGATCACCTTCAGGCTCGCCGATACCGCATGCGCGACCGCCGGCGGTGCCGCCGTCGTGAAGATGTAGCTGCGCGCGCGCTGGATCATCCATTCGATCACGGTCTCGTGCGCGATGACGAACGCGCCCGCGACGCCGGCGGCCTTGCCGAGCGTGCCGACGTACACGAGGTTCGGCGAGCGCAGCGCGGCGGCCGCGAGCGCGCCGCGGCCCTGCGGGCCGAGCACGCCGAAGCCGTGCGCGTCGTCGACGACGAGCCACGCGCCGTGGCGTTCGGCCAGCGCGACGAGTTCGGCGAGCGGCGCGATGTCGCCGTCCATGCTGAACACGGTGTCGCTGACGATCAGTTTCGTTTCGGCCTGCGACGCGTCGAGCAGCGCGGCGAGCGCGTCCATGTCCGCATGCGGATAGACCTGCACGGTCGCGCGCGACAGCCGGATCCCGTCGATCAGCGACGCGTGGTTCAGCGCGTCGGAGAAGATCGTTGCGTCCTTGGCCGTCAGCGCCGTCATCGCGGCGAGGTTCGCCATGTAGCCGGTGCTGAAATACAGCGCGCGGGGCGCGTCGGAGAAGCCGCCCGCGAAGCCGGCGAGTTCGTTCTCGAGCGTCGCGTGCGCACGCGAATGGCCGCCGAGCAGATGCGAGCCGCCGCTGCCGGAGCCGTAGCGCTGCGCGCCTTCCGCGAACGCGGCGACGAGCGCCGGATGCGCGGCGAGGCCGAGGTAGTCGTTGCTCGCGAAGCCGACGATGTCGCGGCCGTCGACGCGCATGTGCGCGTCGCACGCCGTGTCGGCGGTGCGGCGCACGCGGCGCAGGCCCTGCGCATCGAGTTCGGCGAGGCCGCGCTGCAGCGTGTCGAGCAGCGGCGTGACGGTTTCCCGCGAAGCTTGTTTCATCACGCTGCCTCCGCGAGCGTCGCATCGAGCGTGTCGCGCGTGCGTTGCGCGAGCCACGCGATGTCGTCGTCGCTCATCACGTACGGCGGCATCAGGTACACGGTCGTGCCGATCGGGCGCAGCAGCAGTTCGCGTTCGAGCGCGCGTTCGAAGAAGCGCCGCGAGAAGCCGCGCGCCGGGTCGCCGTCGAGTGCGACGTCGAAGGCGAACAGCGTGCCGCGCTCGCGCAGGTGGCGCACCTGCGGGTGCGCGTCGAGCGGCGCGAGCGCGGCGCGCAGCGCGGCCGACTTGCGCGCATTGCTCGCGAGCACGTCGTCGCGCGCGAACAGGTCGAGCGTCGCGACCGCCGCGCGGCACGCGAGCGGGTTGCCGGTGTACGAATGCGAATGCAGGAAGCCGCGCGTCGTGTCGTCGTCGTAGAACGCCGCGAACACGTCGTCGCGCGTGAGCACGAGCGACAGCGGCAGGTAGCCGCCGCTGATGCCCTTCGACAGGCACAGGAAATCGGGCCAGACGCCGGCCTGCTCGCACGCGAAGAAAGTGCCGGTGCGGCCGCAGCCGACCGCGATCTCGTCGGCGATCAGGTGCACGCCGAATTCGTCGCACAGCGCGCGCAGCCCGCGTACGTACGACGGATCGTGCATCGCCATGCCGGCCGCGCATTGCACGAGCGGCTCGACGATCAGCGCGGCGATCCGGTCGGCGCGTTCGGCGAACAGGTGCCGCACGTCGTCGAGCGCGCGGCCCGCGACGTCGGCGGCCGTCTCGCCCGGCAGCGCGCCGCGCGCGTCGGGCGACGCGACCACGTGCGCGTTGCGGATCAGCGGGTCGTACGCATCCTTGAACAGCGCGACGTCGGTCACGCCGAGCGCGCCGATGGTCTCGCCGTGATAGCTGTTCGCGACGCACACGAATTCGCGCTTGTCCGCGCGGCCGCGGTTGCGCCACGCATGGAAGCTCATCTTCAGCGCGATCTCGACCGCCGACGCGCCGTCCGACGCGAAGAACGCATGGCCGAGCGTGCGCGCGGTGAGCGCGTGCAGCCGCTCGGCGAGCTCGATCGCCGGCTCGTGCGTGCAGCCGGCGAGCATCGCGTGCTCGAGCGTGTCGAGCTGGTCCTTCAGCGCCGCGTTGATGTCCGGGTTCGCATGGCCGAACAGGTTCACCCACCACGAGCTGATCGCGTCGAAGTAGCGGCGGCCGTCGCGGTCGTACAGCCACAGGCCCGCGCCGCGCGCGACGGGGATGAGCGGCAGGCGCTCGTGGTGCTTCATCTGGGTGCAGGGATGCCAGACCGCGCGCAGGCTGCGCGCGACCCAGTCGTCGGTGGCTGGCGTACTCAAGGCAACTCCGGGGGGTAAAACGGCGGCTGGCATCGAACGGGATGCCGCGCGGCGACAGACGGAAAACGCGCTGAGATTAGCGTGTTCCGCCGCACGTTGCACTACCGGTTACAAACACCGCAAAGCCTTGCCGGACGGGAGTTCGGCGCAGATCCGGGGTGCTCGGGGCGGTACGCGCCAATTGCCTCGAAATGACCGCAGATGACGACGGTCGAGTGACACCCCCCGACAGAAAAAATCGTCGGGCAGGCAGATGCGCGAGGGTGAAAAATCGGGGGCGGGAGGCGAAAGGGGGCGCGACGCAATGCGCGCAGCGGCGGGTGAATGATGGGTGGAATCAGGCTGATGGGTGGAGTCACGCGCGGCCGGGCCAGGAAAAGGGCCGGAAAAAAAAGGACAGCGGAGGGCGTCGGGGGCGGGGTACGCCCCGATGGATCACATGAGCGCGAGAGCGGACGTGCGACCGCCGCTGCGGACCGCGCGAGCGTTCACGAAACCGGAGGAGGGGAAAGGGACGCGGGAAGAACGCGCCCCTGACGTGCGTCGCGACCCGCGCGTCAGCGCGAAGCCAGCGCGCGCGTGTCGGCGTCGCCGTTGCCGGCCGTCTGCGTCGCGTTCGCATTCCACACGACGCGATCGTTGACCGCATACAGCCGGCATGCGCCCGCACCCTGCTTCGCGCAGTTGTCGAGCGCGAGCGCCATCGGATCGTCGCCGCCTTCGGCCCACGACCACGCGCCTTCGGCGGACACCGCGAATGCGCGGCTCGGATGCTGGCTCAGGAAGCGGCGATAGCCTTCGCGGCCGGCTTCGTCGAGGAACGGCACCGCCTCGACCGCATCGATCGATGCATAGCCGGTCGCATTCGGTTCGTGCGGGTTGGCGACCGCATAGCGCACCGAGGTCGGCAGGTTCAGTTCCGCGAGGAACGCATGCACGGCCGGCCACCACACGGGCACGCCGTCGCGATCGACGATCAGCCGGTGCGCGTCGTCCTTGTAGCGGCCGAAATCGATGAATTGCGCCTGCGTGCCGTGCGACACGTACGCGTCGTGCATCTGCGCGACGAGCGCGGGCGTCCACACGGAATCGTTGTCGCCATACAGCCACAGCGATCGCACGGCCGTATGCGCGCCGTACTGGTCGAACGCATCGACGAGATTGCGCTGCCAGCCGTCGCAGAGGTCCTGGCGCAGCCCGCCGGAGAAGTTGATGATGCCGCGCACGCCGGGCGCCGCTTCGGTGCCGTACGCAACCGACACGAGGCCGCCGTGCGACGTGCCCGCGACGACGACGCGCGACGCATCGATGTACGACTGACGCGACATGTAGCGGACCGTCGCGTCGACGTCGGCGGCCTGCGTGAGGCCGTTCTTGCCGACGTTGCAGCCTTCCTGCTGGTACGTGCCGCCCGACCCGGCGAAGCCCTGGCGGTTCGGCGCGATCACCGCATAGCCGCGGCGCACGAATTCACGCGCGAACGCGAGCGGCCGGCTGCGCGGCTGCTGATGGAGATCGCCGGTGTTCTTGCCGTGGTTGAAGACGACGAGCGGGAACGGGCCAGGGCCGTTCGGCTTGAACAGCGTGGCCTCGAGCATCACGGCGCCCGGCGCATCGGCCGGAATGCTGATGATTTGTTCGTTGAGGTTCGCGGCGACCTGCGGGAGGCCCGAATCGCCGTAATCGAAGCGCTCGGCATGGGCGAGCGAGCCGCTGGCCGTGGCCGAGCCGGCATTCGCGCTCGGCGGCGTACCGGCCTGAGCGGCCGACAGCGCGCAGGCCGCCATCCATCCCACCAATACCTTGCTGAACGCCATTCGTAAGCCCTGCCATGCAACATGACCAATCTGACGGCCATCGTAGCCCGACAAATTCAGGTTGTGCAATGCGGGAATTACCCGGCGTCTGACACAGCAACTATTTGTCAGCGTTCACTTACTTCGCCGTCGACATAGCGCCAGAAACCCTGCTCGTCGCGTGTGAAACGACTCGTCTCGTGGAGCCGGTATGCGCGCCCGCCGACCTTGTAGCGGGCCACGAATTCGACCTCCGCGTGCCGTTCGTCGAGCGGCGCATGGCGTTTGACCGCGAGGCCGAGCCAGCGCGGCGCGTCGGGCGCATTCGGGTCCGCATCGAGATCGGCCGGGCAGGTGCGCGCGTCCCAGGTCGCGCGCAGGTAGTCGGTCGCGCCGAGCACGTACGCGCTGTACCGTGAACGCATCAATTCGAGCGCGGTCGGTGCGGCTTCGCCGCCGTCGATGAAGCGGCCGCAGCAGGCCGCATAGCGTGGCGCCGGGGCTTTGCCGGCAGGTGCGGGGGCCGCGCCGCCGCACGGGCACGCGTCAGGTCGGTTCAAAATCATGCGAATCGTGAATTAACGACGCCGGGTTGTGATGCCGGCTCACCAACTGAGCTCGACGCCGTCGTACTGGAAGAAACGGCCGTTGGCCTGCGACACGTCCGCGCCGGCTTCGGCGATCACGCGACGCATGCCGGTCACGCTGGTTTCCGGGTCGATCGCGGCCTGCGCGCCGCCCATGTCGGTGCGCACCCAGCCGGGATGGAGCGAGATGCACGCGGCGTGGCGCGTCTGCAGGGACGCGATGCGCAGCACGTCGTTCAGCGCGGCCTTGCTCGCGCGGTACAGCCAGCCGGTCGTGCCGGTGGCTTCCGCGATGCTGCCCATCCGGCTCGACACGACCGCCAGCACGCCGCGCGCGTCCTCGACGAGCGGCAGCAGGATCGGCAACAGCTGCATCGGCCCGCGCACGTTCGTATGCATCACCGCGTCGAAATCCGCGGCGTCGATCGTTTCGACCCCTTCGGTGCGCGGTCCGTACACGCCCGACACGAGCACCGCGGCGTCGAGCCGTTCGCCGTCGAGCTTCCAGCCGAGCGCCGCGATCTGTTCGGGCTGCGCGATGTCGAGCGCATGTGCGTGCGCGCCGAGTTCGCGCAGCGCGGCGAGCGACGCGTCGTCGCGCGCGGTCGCGATCACGTTCCAGCCGTCGCGCCGGTATTGCCGGACGAATTCGCGCCCCAGGCCGCGCGATGCGCCGACGATCAGTACGGTTTTCATGTTCGCCGCTCCTTTGCGTTGCACCGCCTTCGCGGCAGTGTCGGTGTCAGATCAGTTCGACGGCCGTCGCGGCCGCGTCACCGCCGTTGCTCCGGCTGCCGCGTGCGCGCGGCGCGCCCGTCGGGTGACGGGATGCCGGCGGAGCGGCCCGGCTCATGATGCGCGTTCAGCCGGATGAAGCGCGGCGGGGTGCTTGCGTGCCGCGCTCGCATGGGCGTGTGCGTCGGTTACTTCGCGTCGCCGCACGGCTTCAGCGTGTCGGCGATCGCCTGCGCGACGCCGTCGAGCCGCGCGGCATCCGCCGCGACCATGTCGTTGTCGGGCGCGTGCTGGCCGCGCGCGGTGAGCGCCGCGACGCAGCGCTTGTAGGTTGCATCCAGCGCGTCGAAGCGCGACACGGCCATCCCGAGGTTGCGCATCCGCCCGTCGTGCACGCCATACACGAGCCCGTGCACGGTGAGCGACTGGCCGCGCGCCCACGCGTCGTTGACGATCGTCGTGCGGCACACGTTGACGACCTGCTCGATCGAGTTCAGCTCGATCAGGCGGCGATAGCGCGCTTCGCCGACCGGCCATTCGTCGAGCAGCGCCGCATGGCGTTCGCGCACGTCCTGCACGTGGTGCAGCCAGTTGTCGGCGAGGCCGACGCGGCGGTTGTGCAGCGCCGCGTTCACGCCAGAGCAGCCGTAGTGGCCGACAACCATGATGTGCTTCACGCGCAGGATGTCGACCGCGAACTGGATCACCGACAGGCAGTTCAGGTCGCTGTGGACGACGACGTTCGCGATGTTACGGTGCACGAACACTTCGCCCGGCGGCAGGCCGATGATCTGGTTCGCGGGCACGCGCGAATCCGAGCAGCCGATCCACAGATATTCCGGCGCCTGCTGGTCGGCGAGACGCGCGAAGAAATCCGGATCGTCGGCGAGCTGGCGCTTGACCCAGGCGTCGTTGTTGTCGAACAGGTGTGAAAGCGGATTGTCTTGGGTATTCATCGGTGTGGATTCCGTTGGCGGAAAGCGGGTCGATAACGGGTTCGATTCGATCGGATTCGGTCGTGCGTCAGGCGGCGCGCTGCGCGTCGCCCGCGCCGTTGCCGTCGCCGGCGTCCGGCGTCGCGTCGAAGCGCGCCGGGTAGCGCACGCTGAAGCGCAGCGACACGTCGTACGGGTAAAAATCGGGCAATTCGCCCTGCAGCAGCTTGTCCTTGCTGGCCTGCCACAGCGCGGGCTCGAAAAAGTCCGCGTGATGCTTCATGAAGACCGTCCGCACGCGGGGGTCGCCGAGCAGGAACGGTCCGTAGGTTTCCGGAAAGATGTCGTGCGGGCCGACGGTATACCACGGTTCGCCCGACAGTTCGTCTTCCTCGTTGCGTGGCGGCGGCACGCGCCGCACGTTGCAGTCGGTCAGGTACTCGATCTCGTCGTAGTCGTAGAACACGACGCGGCCGTGGCGCGTGACGCCGAAGTTCTTGTACAGCATGTCGCCCGGGAAGATGTTGGCCTTCATCAATTCCTTCACCGCGTTGCCGTACTCCTTCACGCCATGCTCGACGTCCGCGTCGGTGCCGTTCTGCAGGTACAGGTTGAGCGGCGTCATCCGGCGCTCGATGTACAGGTGCTTGATCACGAGGTTGCCGTCCTCGTATTCGAGCAGCGACGGCACTTCCTTCTCCAGCTCGCGCACGAGCGCATGGTCGAGCCGCGACAGCGGCAGCGCGACGCTCGAATACTCGAGCGTGTCGGCCATCCGCCCGAGACGATCGTGGCGCTTCACGAGCTGGTACTTCTCCATGATCTGCGCGCGTGTCGTTTCCTTCGGCGGCGGGAACTGATCCTTGATGATCTTGAACACGTACGGGAACGACGGCAGCGTGAACACGAGCATCACGAGGCCCTTGATCCCGGGCGCGATGATGAAGCGGTCGCTCGAATGCGACAGATGGTGCAGCAGGTCGCGGTAGAACAGGTTCTTGCCCTGCTTCTGCAGGCCGACCGACGTGTAGATCTCCGCCTTCGGCTTGCCCGGCATGATCGTGCAGAGAAAGTCCACGTACGCGGACGGCACGCCCATGTCGACGAGGAAATACGAGTGCGAGAAGCTGAAGATGATCTGCAGCAGGTCGCGGCGCAGCAGCACGGTGTCGAGCGCGAGCAGGCCCGGGCGCACGTGGCGGATCGGCACCGCGAACGGCAGCACGCGATCGGCGTTGATGATGCGGCCGACGATGTACGCGCTCTTGTTGCGGAAGAACAGCGACGACAGCACGTGGATCTGGAAATTCGGCGCCGCGTCGAACTGGCCGAATTCGTCGAAGATCGCCTGCATCACGCAGCCGATGTCGCGCGTGAGGTCCTCGAACGGCGGCTCGAGCTGGAAGTTCGTGACGATGCGCTCGAGCGTGGCCGCGAGCCCGTCGGTGCCCGGGTAGTACGCGCGATAGGTCGGCTTCGCGGCCGGCTCGTCGTTCTCGAGGTATTCGGTCGAGATCGCGGGCCGCACGAAGATGAAATCGTTGCTGAAATACGAGCGGTGCAGGATCTTGCAGCACACCGAATTGAAGAACGTTTCCGCGCACTCGGGCTGGCGGTGCGACGTGAGCAGCCCGATGTAGTGCAGCTTGATCTGCTGCCACACTTCGTCGTCGATGTTTTCCGCGTCGTATTCGTCTTCCAGCACCTCGACGCATTCCTGAACGCGATCGTCGTACGACGTGATCCGCTCGCGCGCCAGCCGCTGCAGGCCGTGCCAGTCGGCGCGCTCGTACAGCGTCTTCGCCTCGACGGCCGCTTCCCGGAAGATCCGGTAGTGGCGGTCGAAGTATTCGAGCATCGTCTGCGCGACGTCGAAACCGATCTGCGACGACAGCAGTTTGGGGAAGTGATTCATCGCGTGCAGGCTCGTTCGAGAGGGACTGTAAGCACTCGCCATTTTAGCGCCCAAGTCGGCGTTTCAATGACTTTCGGGGTCCGGCGCCAAGCGCCGTCAATGCGCGGGTTGTTCGCCGTTGCACACCGTTCCGTGCATCTTCGCGTAAAGATACGGGTACGGAACCGATTCTGGCACGAACTTTTTTTGACCGGCCGGCGGCCGCCGGGCACGCGTTTCGCGCGACGGCGATAGAATCGACGCGATGCCCGCCGCGGCCTGCCGCCCGCGCGCGCTTGCACTCGCATTCGTACCCGCATTCGCACCCGCATTCTTCCCGATAACGACGAGACACCCCACCGATGAACGCACTGGAACACCAACTCGACTATCCCTTCGCCGACACGCTGCCCGCCGCGGGCGACACGTTCGAGGTCGCGCCCGGCGTGCGCTGGCTGCGCATGCCGCTGCCGTTTTCGCTCGATCACATCAATCTCTGGCTGCTGCGCGACGAGATCGACGGACAGGCCGGCTGGACGATCGTCGACTGCGGGATCTCGTCGGACGCGATCCGTACGCACTGGGAACAGATCTTCGATACGCATCTCGACGGGTTGCCGGTGCTGCGCGTGCTCGTCACGCACTGCCACCCCGATCACTTCGGCCTTGCGAACTGGCTGTGCGAAGGCGGCGACCAGGGCCGCTGGAACGTGCGGCTGTGGATGACGCTCGGCGAGTACATGTTCGGCTGCCTGATGGCGGCAGGCAACGGTTCGAACGCCGGCGGCGCGGCCGCGGCCGATCACTTCGCGCGCCACGGGCTGACCGATCCGGCCGCGCTCGACAAGCTGCGCAACCGCCGCAGCTACTACTCGGATCTGGTGCCGGCCGTGCCGCCGCGCTACCGGCGCCTGCGCGAAGGCGACGCGGTGACGATCGGCGCGCGCACCTGGCGCGTCGTCACCGGCTACGGCCATTCGCCTGAACATTGCGCGCTCCACAGCGAAGCGGACGGCGTGCTGATTTCCGGCGACATGGTGCTGCCGCGCATCTCGACCAACGTGTCCGTGTTCGATCTCGAACCGGAGGCGAACCCGCTCGCGCTGTACCTGGAATCGCTCGGCCGCTACGAGACGATGGCGCCCGACACGCTCGTGCTGCCGTCGCACGGCAAGCCGTTCCGCGGCGTGCGCACGCGCATCGCGCAACTGCGCGCGCACCACGACGCGCGGCTCGACGAAGTGCGCGTCGCCTGCGCGGAGAAGCCGGCGAGCGCGGCCGACATCGTGCCGATCATGTTCCGCCGCCGCGAGCTCGACATCCACCAGATGACGTTCGCGCTCGGCGAGGCGATCGCCCATCTGAACCTGCTGTGGCTCGCGGGCGAACTCGTGCGCGAGCAGGGCGACGACGGCGTGATTCGCTACGCGCGCGCGTGATCGTGCCCATCGCGGTGGGCGCGCCGCACCGTCGCCGTCGCTTCCGTTTCAATCGCCATACGCTCCACGATCCATGCCACGCAACGTCAGCTTCGCCGACCTCATCACGCTTGCGGCCGTCCGCACACTGGCCGACCCAAAATCCTTCGAGCGCGGTCGCACGTATTATCGCGACGGCGCGGTTTCGCGGCTGACCGAGCGTGACCGCGAACTGTCGGCGACCGTGCGAGGCACGTATCGCTATCACGTCGAATTCGCAATCGGCAGCGACGACACGCTGCACTATGCATGCAATTGCCCGGTCGGCGACGATGGCGCGTTCTGCAAGCATGCGGTGGCGGTCGCGCTGTCGTGGCTGGAGAACAGCGGCGAGGAGGTTTTTCACGACGAAGAAAACGAGCCGGTGCGGTCGCGGCGCAAGCGCAAGACGCACGCGGAGCTGATTCGCGACCATCTGGAGACGCTCGACGAACACGCGTTGCGCCGCTGGCTGCTGGACGCAGCCGAGCGCGACCGATCGTTGCGCGACAGGCTGCTGTTCGATGCACGCGCGGCGCGGGCCGACGACATCACGAACCTGCGCGCCGCCGTCCGGCAAATGGCCCGCGTGTCGCGGCCGCTCGGCTGGGACGAAGCGCACGTGTTCGGAGAACAGCTGTTCGAGCTTGCCGACACGCTGCGGCGGCGGCTGGCCGGTCCCCACGCCGCGCAGGTCGTCGAACTGGCCGAACTCGCGATTGCCGACGCCGAAGCGAGTCTCGAGCAGATCGACGACTCGGACGGTAGCGTTGCACCCGGAATCGGTGAATTGGCCGCTCTGCATCTCGATGCATGCATCCAGACACGGCCGGATCCGGTGAAGCTGGCGGACCGACTGTTTCGCCTGCAAGCCGCCGGCCAGTGGGACACGTTCCGCGATGTCCTGCCGGCCTACGCGGAGGTGCTGGGCGACGCGGGATTGGGCCGCTATCGGGAGCGCGTCGAGGAAAGTTGGGCCGTGCTGCCCGCGCGACCACTGAACGAGCGCGACAAGTACGCGCATGATGTGCTGCGTCACAATCTCGAGCATGCGATGGAGGCGCTCGCGAAACACGACGGCGACGTCGACGCGCTGATTCGCATCTGGTCGAAGGATCTGTCGGCATCGTACCGGTACGCGCAGATCGCGGAACTGTGCGCGGAGCATGGGCGCTTCGACGAAGGTTTGGCGTGGGCCGAGCGCGGGATGCGTGACATGAGCGATCGGCACGACAACCGTCTGTTGGGCTTCTGTATCGACGAGCATGTGCGCCGGCGCGATTACGATCGGGCGGACGAACTTGCGTGGCGGCGCTTTGCATACCATCCGACGGCGGAAGCATTCCGTGCGTTGATGAAGGTCGCGAAGGCGACGAAGCGAGACGATGCCGTCAGAGAGCGGGCGATCGGGCATCTGCTGGCTCTTGCGCGCAAGCGGGAAGCGCCGGCGCAGCCTGGCGCGGCTGCTCGGCGTTGGGAACCGTCGCCGCGCACGGAGCTCGTGAAGCTGCTGCTCGCGGAGAAGAACGACGCCGCAGCGTGGGATGCGTTTCTCGGCGGACCGATCGAGGCGGGCGTCTGGCCCACGCTGGCGGCGGCGCGCGCGAAGACGCATCCGGAGGACGCGATCGCGCTCTATCGCCGGTATCTGCCGTTCGCGCTCGACCACGGCGCGGGCAACGCGCGGTACGATGAGGCATTCAACGTCGTGCGTGATATTCGCGCGCTTCGAGCCGCGCATCGTCAGCACGCGGCATTCGACGTGGAACTCGAAGAGATTCGCAAGACATACCGCGCGAAGCGCAACTTCATCAAGCTGCTCGCGAAGCTGGACGCGTAGCCCGGCCGCTGCGACGGGAGGAGATGGAAATGGATATCGATCTACCGGCCGTCGACGACGCCGTGCTCGCGCTCCTTTATCTGACGTTGCACGACGGAAATCGCGCGTGGAAGAGTTTCGATTGGGATACGCTGAATCGACTGCATGAGCGCGGGTTGATCGGCAATCCGATCAACAAGGCGAAAGCAGTCATCCTGACCGATGAAGGCTTGCGGGAATCCGAGCGACTCTTCACGCGGCTGTTCGTCGATTCGGGCGGCACGCGGACGAGCGAGCGACCGTGACCTTCACTCACGCGATGGGTTCGTAACGCCACCCGTCGCGCTGCCATTGCATCGTGTGGGTCGGTGCGAGCGCCGCGAGAAACGCGGCGTCGTGCGACGCGACCACGATCGCGCCGGGGAAGCCGGCCAGCGCGGCTTCGATCGCGCGCACCGATTCGAGATCGAGGTGATTGGTCGGCTCGTCGAGCAGCAGCAGCTGCGCGGGCGTGCCGCGCCACAACGCACATGCGAGCGCGGCCTTCAGCCGCTCGCCGCCGCTCAGGCGGCGCACCGGCTGCGTCGCGCGCGCAGCATCGAGCTGCAGCAGCGCGAGCCGGCTGCGCAGTTCACCTTCGGCAAGTGGCGTACCGAGGAATCCCAACTGCTCGACGATCGAACGATCGGGGTCGAGCAGCGCGAGGCGCTGGTCGAGATAGGCGGCGCTCACGTGCGTCGTGCACGCACCGGCGCGCGGCGCGAGTTCGCCGGCGAGCATGCGCAGCAGCGTCGATTTTCCGCAGCCGTTCGGGCCCGTCAGCGCGATCCGCACGGGGCCGCTGGCCGACCACGTGATTGCGTCCGTGCGCCCGGCGGCATGCCACGGCATTTGCGCGTGCTCGAGCGTGAACAGCTGGCGGCGCGCGCTGACCTCGGTGCCCGGCAGCGACACGAGCACCGGCGCGTCGGTTTCGACGCGTGCGGCCGCTTCCTGCACCCGAGCGTCGAGCGTTGCGTTGGATTCACTCTGGTGACGGCGGACCGTCCCCATGATGCCGCGCGCGGCCCCCTTGCGGCTCTGGCGTGCCATCGACGACAGGTTGGCCGTCTTCGCATCGCGCAGCGAGCCGGCCGCATGGCGCTGGATCGTGTCGTGTTCCTGTTCGAGCCGACGCCGCACGCGTCCGCGCTCGGTGCGCGCATGCTCGAGCGCGGCCTGCGCGGCATCGTGCTCGGCATCGCGCTGCGCGCGGTACAGCGCGTAGTTGCCGCCATACGCGCGCACGCCGTGCGGCGTCAGTTCGACGATGCGCTGCACGTGCGCGAGCAACGCGCGGTCATGGCTGACGACGACCACGCCGCCGCGCCAGCCGTCGAGCGCCGCGCGCAGCCACGCCCGGCCCGGCGCATCGAGGTGGTTGGTCGGTTCGTCGAGCACCAGCAGCCCGGCCTCCGACAGCAACGCGCCGATCAGCGCGACGCGCGCGAGCTGGCCACCGCTCAGCGCGTGCGCCGGCGTGTCGGCGCGCACGTCGTGCAGGCCGGCTGCGTCGAGCGCCGCGCGCAGCCGCTCGGCGAGATCCCAGCGATCGCCGATCAGGTCGAAGTCGTGCGCGTGCGCGCAGCCGTCCGCGAGGCGCGCCAGGGCCGCGAGCGGCGTATCGAGCGCGGCGATTTCCGCGACGGTGCGCGTGCCGGCCGGCGCGTCGTCGTGCTGCTGCGCGACGTAGACGACCGGCGTGTGCCGGTCGATCGTGCCCGCGCTCGGCGCGCGCCGGCCCGCGATCAGTTGCGCGAGCAGGCTCTTGCCGGCGCCGTTGCGGCCGACGATGCCCGTCGGCGTGCGATCGATGGACAGGTCGAGCGAATCGAACAGCGTGACGCCGTCGTCGAAGCGGAAGGAAACGTGATGAAGCGCGACGAGCGCGCCGGTCGGCGAGGCAGCAGCCATAAGCACCTCCGAAAATGTGTGAAACCCTTCGCGCGGCGTGCGTGGCACGGCGGCGAAAACATTTTTGGGAAGGCTTAGTTGTTCACTTCGGCTGGCGTCCGGTATGAGGAATGAGCGCGCAGTGTAGCAAGCGCGGCGCGCGGGCCGCAAGCGACGGGCCGGTGCGCCGTCGCTTGCCCGCCACGCGCGATTACTGCACGGCGACCGCCGCGAAGTTCTGGCGGCCGAACGGGCTGACGCGATAGCCGCTCACGTTCGCGCGCGTGAGCGCGGCCGCGGTCGGGTAGCCGAGCGGAATCCACAGCGCCTGGTCGTGGATGATCTTCTGCGCCGATTCGTACAGCTTCGTGCGCTTGCCCTGGTCGGCGGTCGACTTGCCGTCGGTGATCAGCTTGTCGAGCTGTGCGTCGCAGAAGCGTGCGAAGTTGATGCCCGACTTCACCGCGTTGCAGCTGAACAGCGGCGACAGGTAGTTGTCCGGATCGCCGTTGTCGCCGGCCCAGCCCATGAACAGCATGTCATGCTGGCCGAGCTTTGCCTGCTTGATCAGTTCGCCCCATTCGATCACCTTCACCTCGGCCTTCACGCCGATCTTCGCGAGGTCGGCCTGCAGCAGTTCCGCGCCGGCCTTCGGGTTCGGGTTCAGCACGCTGCCCGTCGGGCGCGTCCAGATCGTCGTCGAGAAGCCGTTCGGGAACCCGGCCGACGCGAGCAGCTGCTTCGCCTTCGCGGGATCGTACGCATACGGCGCGACGTCCTTCGCGTAGCTCCACGTGTTCGGCGGATACGGGTTGTTCGCGGCCGTCGCCGTGTTGTCGAACACGACCTTCAGGTAGGTCGCGCGATCGAACGCGAGGTTCAGCGCCTCGCGCACCTTGTCGTTGTCGAGCGGCTTCTTCTGCGTGTTCAGCGCGACGAACGCGGTCATGAACGCGGGCGTCTGCACGACCTTCAGCGCGCTTTCGCCCTTCGCGGCGAGCACGTCCTGCGGCTTCGGCGACAGCGCGATCTGGCATTCGCCGGCCTTCACCTTCTGCATGCGCACCGATGCGTCGGGCGTGATCGCGTAGATCAGCCGGTCGACCTTCGGCTTCGCGCCCCAGTAGGTCGGGTTCACGTCGTAGCGGATCAGCGCGTCCTTCGTGTAGCTTTTCAGCACGAACGGGCCGGTGCCGATCGGCTTCGCGTTCAGGTCGGCCTGCTTGCCGGCCTTCAGCAGCTGGTCCGCGTATTCGGCCGAGTAGATCGACGCGAAACCCATCGTCAGGATCGGCACGAACGTCGCGTTCGGCTCGTTCAGCACGAACTTCACTGTGTTGTCGTCGACCTTCGTGACCGACTTCACGAGCTTCACGAGGCCCATCGACTGCGCGTGCGGGAAGCCGCTCGCGCCGGCCACCTTGTGCCACGGGTTTGCATCGTCGAGCATTCGCGAGAACGTGAACGCGACGTCGTCCGCGTTCAGCGGGCGGCCCGGCTTGAAGGTGTCGGTGGTCTGGAACGCGACGTTCGGGCGCAGGTGGAACGTGTACGTGAGGCCGTCGGCGCTTGCCTCCCATTTGTCGGCGAGCGCGGGCACGACCTTCTTCGCGGCTTCGTCGTACGACACGAGCGTATTGAAGATCACGTCGGCCGATGCGTTGGTCGTGACGAGCGAGTTGTATTGCACGACGTCGAAGCCGTCCGGGCTCGATTCCGTGCAGACGGTGAGCGGCTTGGCGGCGGCGAGGCCGGGGGCGGCGACGGCGGCGACGACGACGGCCGCGGCGAACAGCTTGACGTGCATGGGTTCTCCCACGTGGCTTGTGATTTTTGCTGGGTATCGGAATGCGGGCGCGGCCCGGTAACAGGCGGGGCCGGCGCGGCTGGCGGATAGCATACCGTCAAAGCGCGCGACGCGTGAAAAAAGGCGCCGGAACGCGGTGAATTGACCGAAAAACGGCTGCGTTCGCGACGGAATGCGTGCTGGAGCGGCACGGCGGCAGGGAGGCGGGATCCGTGCGGCGGCGAACGACGGGCTGCCGCGAAGGCGGCGGGGAACCGGCAAATCAGCGGGATCAGCGGGATCAGCGGGATCGACGGATCGACGGGATCGCGGCATCGTCGGCCGACGCGTGGTACGGCCGGAGGGAGGAGGCCACGCGAGCGGTGTTGGCGGGGACCGCGACGCCGACGCCGCATCGGCCCGGCCCGGCCCGGCGCGAACGGTGCGCCGGACAACCCGATGCCCTCAGTGCGCGCCGGCCTTCGGCTTGCGCGGCGCCTTCTCGAACAGGCGGTCGTAGAGCCAGCGCGGCAGCACGTGCAGCACCTTCGCGACGATGCCCATCTGCCACGGAATCACGCGGAACGCGTGCTGCCGCGCGATCGCGCGCGCGGCGCGGGCCGCGAAGCGGTCGGCGTCCATCAGGAACGGCATCCGGTACGGATTGTGCGCGGTCATCGGCGTGCGGATGTAGCCGGGCGCGATCGTCACGACGCCGACACCGGCCGGGCGCAGCTCGACGCGCAGCGCCTCGAGATACTTGATCGCGGCCGATTTGGACGCGCTGTACGCGCCGGAGCCGGGCAGGCCGCGCACGCCGGCGACGCTCGCGACACCGACCAGCGTGCCGTGGCGCGCGGCCGTCATCGGGCCGACGAACGGCTCGAACGTCGCGACCATCCCGTAGTAGTTGATGTCCATCACGTTGCGGAACGTGGCCAGATCGCCCTGGCCCGTGACCGCACCCTGGCTGATGCCCGCGTTCGCGATCACGACGTCGGGGCAGCCGTGCGCGGCGATGAACGACGCGGCGGCGGTGGCCAGCGCATCGGCGTCGCGCACGTCGGCGGAATGGACGGAGATGGACAGCTTGGGGAAGCGTCGCGCGAACGCATCGAGGGCATCGGTGCGGCGCGCGACGAGCGCGAGCGTGGCGCCCTGGCGAGCGTATTCCTCGGCCATCGCGAGGCCGAGGCCGCTCGACGCGCCGGTGATGAAGACCTTCAACGGAGTAGTCATGCCGGCGCGCGGACGGGGATCAGAGCTTCTTGTCCTGAACCTGCTTCACGAGGTAGTCGAGCACTTGAGCGGTGCCCGGGATGCTGTTCGTATAAGCCGGGCCCGTCTTGTACTTGCCCTGGACGACGATCGTCGGCACGCCGTCGATCGCGTAGTTCTTCAGCAGCTCGGCCGACTGCTTCACCTGGCCCTGCACGCTGAACGAGTTGTACGCGTCCATGAACTGCTTCTTGTCGACGCCTTGCGTCGCCAGGAAGTCGGCCTGCGCCTGCGGCGTCAGCAGGTAGTTCTTCTGCTTGTGGATCGCGTTGAAGATTGCCGGCGTGACCTTCTCCGAGATGCCGAGCGCCGACACCGCGTAGAACAGCTTCGAGTGCGGGACGAAATCGTCGCGGAACGCGACCGGCACGCGCTTGAAGTCGATGTTGTTGCCCTGCTTCTTCACCCAGGCCTCGACGGTCGGCTCGAATTCGTAGCAGTGCGGGCAGCCGTACCAGAAGAACTCGATGACCTCGACCTTGCCGGCCGGCGCGGACACCGGCTGCGGCGACTTCATCACCTCGAAGTCCTTGCCGGACACCGGTGCGGCGGGCGAAGCCTGGGCGAAGGCGGCAGCGGCCAGGCCCAGGGACAGAAGGAGCGTGCTAAGCAGTTTTTTCATGTTGTAGACGTCGAATCAGTTGCTCGGGTTACGAAACGTAACGGGTTCTGCGTGGGCGCGGCCGGTTCCTTACTGCTTCGTGAAACGGATCACCGCCGTGTCGACACCTGCATCGGACAGGCGCTGACGGGCCGAGTTCATATCCTCGAATTTCGAGAAGGGGCCGACGCGCACGCGGAAATAGGTCACGCCGCTGACATCGCGCTTCGACACCTTCGACTCGAAGCCCTGGAAGCCCAGGCGCGCGCGCTGCTGCTCGGCGTCGCTTTCCGTCTTGTACGCGCCGACCTGCAGGAAGTAGCCGGTGTTCGCGTCGCTCGCGGTCGGCGGCTTCGCTGCCGCGGCGGACGTCGCGGACGGCGCCGGCTTCGGCGTGTTCGCGGCCAGCTGCTGCTGCTGTTTCTGCGCGGCGGCCTGCTGCGCCTGCTTCTGCGCGGCGAAGCGCGCGAGGTCGTCCTCGCCGCCTTGCTGTTGCTGTTGCTGCGCCTGTTGCGTCTTCTTCGGCGGCGGCGGGTTGTCGGCCGGCTTCGGCGCGACGGCGACGCCGTTGCCCGACGACGTGTTGTTCGACGCGGTGGTGTTGCCCGAGCCGCTGGCGTTGCCGGAGCCGTACGTGTTGCCCGACGGCGGCACTTCGACGATCTGCGGTTCGGGCAGCAGGCCGCCCTGGGTCTGGTTCGCGGCCTGGCCGGGCGCGGTGTTGGGCGGCGCGGGCTGCGCGGCCTGCGGCACCGGCTGGCCGGGCGTCTTGCCCTGCAGCGCGCGGTTCGGGTCGAACTGCTGCGGCTGGCTCGCGCCGTTGTCGGCCGGCGGTGGCGCGACCTTCGACACGAACGGCGACGGCGAACGCGTGATGTAGAGCGCCACCACCACCGCGATCGCGAGGCCGACGATCAGGCCCAGCACGATTCCAAGAAATGTCCCTCCGGCTTGTTTCGATTGCTTCGAAGTTCGGCGTGGTTGTGCCATTGCTTGAGTCACCTGCAAAAAGAATCGTGAAAAGGCCGCGGCGGGCGCTCCTGCCGCGGCCATTCGCTGCCCGGTCCGGGCCGCTTACATCTTGGCGGGCGCGGACACGCCGAGTACCGCCAGACCATTCTCGAGCACCTGCCGGGTCGCGGCGAGGAGCGCGGCGCGCGCGTTGCGCGGCGCTTCGTCGTCGACCAGCACGCGCTCCGCATTGTAGAACGAGTGGAATTCACCAGCGAGATCGCGCAGGTAGAACGCGACCGCGTGCGGCGCCAGTTCGTTCGCCGCATGCGTGAGCATGTCCGGATACTCGGCGAGCTTCTGCATCAGCGACACGGCTTGCGGGCTCGTCAGCTGCGACAGGTCGGCGCCCGGCAGCTGCGCGGCCTCGACGTTGTAGCGCGACTTCAGTTCGTTGAGCACCGAGCAGATCCGCGCATGCGCGTACTGGACGTAATAGACCGGGTTCTCGTCGTTCTGTTTCAGCGCGAGGTCGATGTCGAACACGAATTCGGTGTCGGCCTTGCGGGAGATCAGGAAGAAACGCACCGCGTCGCGGCCGCGCGTGATGGTTGCCTCGTCGATCAGGTCGGGTGCGGCTTCCTGGCCCGGCGTTGCGCCGCCCGACCATTCGATCAGGTCGCGCACCGTCACGTAGCTGCCCGCGCGCTTCGACAGCTTCACTTCCTGGCCGTCGCGCATCACGGTGACCATCTTGTGCAACACGTAGTCGGGATAGCCCTTCGGGATGCCGACGTGCAGGCCCTGCAGGCCCGCGCGCACCCGCGCGATCGTGCCGTGGTGGTCGGAGCCCTGGATGTTGATCACCTTCGTGAAGCCGCGCTGCCATTTGGTCACGTGGTACGCGACGTCCGGCACGAAGTACGTGTACGTGCCGTCCGACTTGCGCATCACGCGATCCTTGTCGTCGCCTTCGTCGGTCGTGCGCAGCCACAGTGCGCCGTCCTGCTCGTAGGTCATGCCGGCCTTGATCAGCGCGTCGACCGTCTGCTCGACCCGGCCTTCGCTGTACAGCGACGACTCGAGGTAGTACTGGTCGAATTTCACGCCGAACGCCTGCAGGTCCATGTCCTGCTCGTGACGCAGGTACGCGACCGCGAACTTGCGGATCGCGTCGAGATCCTCGATGTCGCCCGCGCCGGTCACCGGCTCGCCGTCCTTCGCGGCGACCGTCTCGCGGTTCAGGTAGTCGCGCGCGATGTCGGCGATGTATTCGCCGTTGTACGCGGCTTCCGGCCAGCCCGCGTCGCCCGGCTTCAGGCCGCGCGCGCGCGCCTGCGTCGAGATCGCCAGGTTGCCGATCTGCACGCCGGCGTCGTTGTAGTAGAACTCGCGGTGCACCGCGTAGCCCTGGCTCGCGATCACGTTGGCGAGCACGTCGCCGAGCGCCGCCTGGCGGCCGTGGCCGACGTGCAGCGGGCCGGTCGGGTTGGCCGACACGAATTCGAGCAACACTTGCTTGCCTTTTTCGCGATCCGACGTGCCGAACGCGTGGCCCTGGTCGAACACGGCGGCGATCACCGCCTGCTTCGCGGCGGCCGTCAGGCGCAGGTTGATGAAGCCGGGGCCGGCGATCTCGGCCGCGTCGACGAGCCCTTGCGCGGCCGGCTGGGCCGTGAGGGCGGTGACGATCTGTTCGGCGAGCTGGCGCGGGTTCGTGCCGAGCGGCTTGGCGAGCTGCATCGCGACGTTGCACGCGACGTCGCCATGGGCGGCGACCTTCGGGCGCTCCAGCGTGATGGCCGGGGCGACGAACGCCGCGTCGGCGCCTTTCAGCGCGTGTGCGACCTGCGTGACGCTATCCGCGAGCAGGGCTTCGAGGGTCTGTTTGTGAGCTGGCAGCATGCTGGTAGAAGGCTTCGTTGGTGGCGGCCGGAAACGCCGGCCGGCCGGCGCGCTTTTAAGCGCGCGTTTCAGGGATCGCAGAATTTTAACAGGTGCTAATATGCCGCTCAGGCGCCCCGCGTCCGCGAGGCCGGACGCCGGTCTGCCGGCGTCCCCCCAACCACGCCGCGCAGGCACAACAAGATGAAAAGGGAATTGTCATGATTACGTTCAAGAGCAAGGCGGCACAGGATCTCGACGTGCTGAAGGATTTCGCCGTGTACGTGCTGGGCCTCGTCGGCAAGCAGCTGGGCGAGCGCGGCGTCATTACGCACGACGAACTGGACCACGCGATCGCGAAGCTGGAAGGTGCGGTTGCGCAGGCGAAGCAGGAGCGCGCCGAGCACGCCGGCCATTTCCACGAGGACGAAGCCGACCACGCGCACCACGAAGTGCCGCCGAGCCTGGCGCAGCGCGTCGCACCGTTCCTCACGATGCTGCGCGAAGCGAAGGCCGGCCAGGCCGACGTGCACTGGGGCTTCTGAGCTTCGTTGCCCGCCTGACGCAGATCGCAAGGCTGCAAAGGCAAATGAAAAAGCCCGCGCGATGCGGGCTTTTTCATTTTGTCTGACCAAAAGGGCGGCGAGCCGCCCCGGTCGTGCGCGGCTCAGAGCTGCGGCGCGAGCGCGCGGCGCGCGTCGTCGAGCGGCAGCGCCATCCGCCGCGCGTAGTCCTCGAGTTGATCCTGCCCGATTTTCCCGACCGAGAAATACCGGCTGTCCGGATGCGCGAGGTAGAAACCCGACACGCTCGCCGCCGGCAGCATCGCCAGCGAATCGGTCACGCTCATCCCGATTTCCTCCGCCTGCAGCGCGGCGAACATGTCGCGCTTCACGAGGTGGTCGGGGCAGGCCGGGTAGCCGGGCGCCGGGCGGATGCCGGCGTACTTTTCGGCGATCAGCGCCTCGTTGTCGAGCGTCTCGCCGCTCGCGTAGCCCCACAGCTCGCGGCGCACGCGCGCGTGCATCGCTTCGGCGAACGCTTCCGCGAAGCGGTCCGCGAGCGCCTTCAGCATGATTGCGCTGTAGTCGTCGTGATCGGCTTCGAACTGCTTTTCCTTCACGTCGACGCCCAGGCCGGCCGTCACCGCGAACATCCCGATGTAGTCGGCGACGCCCGATTCCTTCGGCGCGATGAAGTCGGCGAGCGAGCGGTTCGGGCGCATCACGCCGTCGACCACCGGACGCACGCTCTGCTGGCGCAGGTTGCGCCACGTGAGCAGCACTTCCGAGCGCGAGTCGTCGGTGTAGATCTCGATGTCGT
>NZ_QTQF01000035.1:0-78452 GCF_003854235.1 Burkholderia sp. Bp8998 | reverse complement strand
GCGCTCACGGGCCTGCTCGTGACGACGTTCGCGTTCCTCGGCGTCAACATGTTCCTGTCCGGGCTGCACAGCTACGGACAACTCTGAAGCGCGTGCAGTGTTTCCTACCGTGTTCTACCCATGCACTTCGGCGGGCATTACCACTACAAGCCGGAGGCATGCCGGACCAGAATGTCCTGACGAGCATCGCCGCATTGCGGATGTGACGTGGGAGGAACTGCCATGAGACGTGTCTATTTTCTATTGCCGACGGCGCAATGCGCACGGTCGATCGTCGGCGAACTGCTGTCGCTCCGGATCGAGTGGCGGCATATCCATTGCATCGCGAATCACGATGTCATGCGCGACGGCTTGCCGGAAGCCACCCTGGCGCAACGCAGCGACCTCCTGCCGTCGCTCGCGCGCGGCACCGCGGTCGGTTTTGCGACCGGCATGCTGCTGGGGCTGGTCCTTCTGGCGTTCCCGCCCGCGGGCTTGCCGATCGGCGGTGGCGTCGTCGTTGCGATCACGCTGTTCGGTGCGGCCTTCGGTGCATGGGTGGCGACGATGATCGGCGTCGACATGCCCAGCACGCGCCTGAAGCGCTTCGAGGACGGCATCGAGCACGGCGAACTGCTGATGATGATCGACGTGCCGACCGACCGCGTTCACGAGATCGAGGACGCGATCAAGCGTCATCATGCGGATGCGCATCTGCAGGGAGAAGACCCGACCGTCCCGGCGTTTCCATGAACCGTCGGCCGGCCGAACGCCGGCCGCTGCGCGTTGCCGGCCGCCATCGCGTCATGGCGCCGGGCAACGCGTCGTGCGCGCGACGCGGGTGGCGTTGCCGCGCGCAGGCCGCCGCGCGTCTGGCGTGTTTCAACTCGCGGCGAGCAGCCGTTTGTAGCGCGCGAGCACGCGCGGCACGTATTCGCGCGTCTGCGGCAGCGACGGGATGCGATAGCCGGCCCGAATCACGGCGTTTTCCCCGGCGTTGTAGGCAGCGAGCGTGAGCTCGACGTTCTCCTTGAACAGGGTGAGCAGGAAACGCAGATACCGTGCGCCGGTCAGCACGTTGTCACGCGGATCGAACATGTCGCCGCCCGAGAAGCGCCGGGCCGTTTCCGGCATCAACTGCATGAGCCCGAGCGCGCCTTTGTCCGATACCGCCCTCGGGTTGTATCCCGATTCGACGTCGATCACGGCGCGAAGGAGTTCGGGCGGAACATTGAACGCCCGACTCGCCTCGGCAATCACGGCCGAGTACGACGACGCGACAGCCCGTTTCGGCGTGGCCCGCTTCGTCGCGGATTCGGCCGGCCTGGCGACCGCGACGATCACTTTGAGGTTGGCGGTGCCGGGCACGTTGGTGAGGATGATGACCCCGTTGCTCGCCACCGTGCCGAAGATCTGCGCGTGCGCGGCGCATGACCATGCCGCGCCGAATCCCACGCATGCGGCAATGACGGTCTTGCACAATCCGGATGAACGGCGGCGATGCATCTTTCTGGCCTCCTGCATCTGCATTGTCGTGGCCGGGTCATCGCGTCGACAATGGGGCACCCTCCTACACTTCGATGCCGGAAGGGAGGCCCCGCTGCGGCGCTGCAAAACTGTTACACAAGGAATCGCCGGTAACGGGCGGTAATCGGATGAAGTTGACGATCCTTACGCGGAGCAGTTGTTTTCTGCTCAATGCAGCCGGTGTTGCAGAAGAAATCGTTTCCTGCAATGCGGAAGAGATCATAGCGTTCCGCCATCCGTAGTCCTACGGATGCGACCGGCACCCCCGATCGATTCAACCCTGAAACATTCCCGCCATTGCGCGACGTTTACGCAGACGCATGTCCGGCGCGGGCGCTGGCGCGCGGCGCGGTGGCGCGATCCTTGCTCGAACAACGGGCGTGGCCAGTCGCTCGCGAGGCGGGCCATCCGGCCGGACAAACGAAAGCAAACGAAAGCATCATTAAAAGTGTCCGGCACCGTGCAATCGTGAAATCGTGCATTCGGGGCATCGATGTCCGACGTGGTGCAGGCGCGGGAAAATTTGGGGGAAGTCGTGAATACTAAATATCGCGTGATCATTGCAGAGGATCACGATCTATTGAGAAACGGGCTTCGGTCGATGCTTTGCGCACAAGGCGAATACGAAGTCGTCGGCGAAGCGCGGGACGGCAAGGAGGCGTGCCATCAAGCCATGACGCTCGCGCCGGACCTGATCCTGATGGATCTGTCGATGCGCGGGATGAATGGCATCGATGCGAGCGCGACGATCAAGCGTCGAGCGCCGACGATCCGGATCGTCGTGCTCACGGTGCATCAGAACGAGGAGTACGTGCGCGAGGCACTGCGCGCGGGCGTCGACGGCTACGTGCTCAAGGACGTTTCGTTCGACGAATTGCTGCTCGCGATGCGCATGGTCATGCAGGGGAAGAAGCACCTGAGTGCGGATGTGTACGGCTACATGGTCGACTCGTTCGTGACCGGTCGCGAAATGCCCGCGCCGAAAAAGGCCTGGGACGTCCTGACCGCGCGCGAACGCAGCGTGCTGAAACTGATCGCGGAAGGGCGTACCAACCGGCAGGTCGGCCAGTACCTGAACCTGAGCCCGAAGACGATCGAGAAGTATCGGGCGAGCATGATGCACAAGCTCCATCTCGCGAATCTGACTGAACTGGTGCTCGTCGCGATGAACATGGGGCTGTTGACCACGCTGGCGGCGAAATGCGCGGAACCGAACGTGGACGACGTGCCGACGCATCCGGCCGTCGACGGAGGGGCAGACGCAGTCGCGCGGCTGGAAGACTATCCGGCAGGCAGCGCGAAGTGCTGAGCGCGGCTGGAGGTCAGAGCGGCCAGGTCGCCGAGACGTGGGTACCCGTCGTGGCGGACGAGCGGATCGCGAACGTGCCGCCGTGCGACTCGATGCGGTGCTGCATGCCGATCAGCCCGAGCCCCGCCGCGCGCGCGTCGTCCGTCGAAAGCGGGTGACGCTCGTAGCCGACACCGTTGTCGTCGATCGTCAGCCGCAGGCCGCCCGCATCGTGTTGCAGGCCGAGCACGATGTCGGTGGCCTGCGCATGCTTGACGACGTTGTGCAGCGCCTCCTGCGCGACCCGGAACATGTCCGCCTTCAGATGATCCGGAATGTCGTCGTCGTCGACGTCGCAATTGAACTCGACCGACAGCCGGTTCGCGTCGCGCTCGATGCTGCGGCACAGCGAGGCGAGCGCGGCCGGCAGCCCGAGCCTGTCGAGCATGGGCGGCTTCAGTTCGCCGCAGATCCGGCGCACTTCACCGATCGTCTCGCGGATCCGCAACACGGCGACGTCGAGCAGATTCGTCGCGTCGTCGATCTCGCCGCGGCGAATGCGCATGAGCGCGTCCTCATTCATCAGCTTGATGAGTGTCAGTGCCTGGCCGAGCCCGTCGTGCAATTCCGCGGCAAGCCGATGGCGCTCCTTCTGCTGGCCCATCAGCAGATACGTGTGGCAGGCATGCACGCCCGCATCGTTCGCCGCGGCATCACGCCGTTCGGGCTCGGGCGTCACCGGTTCCTCGAACAGCGTCAGCGACAGGTGCGTGTCGGGAAGCGTCTGTTGATGTACGACGAATCGCACGGGATGGCCGCTTCGCCCGCTGAGCATCACGGTGAACGAATGATGCTGAAGAGCGGCGCTCGTGGACAGGTCGTTTGCCAGCTCGGCGTGGGCGTCGTCGGGCACCAGGTCGAATAGATGCCGGCTGACGAGTTCGGCGGTCGTATAGCCGAACAGCGCCGCGGCACTGCGATTGACCGATACGAAGGTGCCGTCGTCCGCGAGAATGGCGAGCGCCGCTCCACGTGCATCGGTGACGACGGCGGTGTGGCGATCGTCGGGACGAAGCGCACCGCGCAGCTTGCGCATCGCATCGATCAGATCGAGCAACCTGATCCGTGGCGCTTCGGGCTGGCGTTCAGTCATGGTAGCTCCTGATGCGCAGTTTTCAGGAAACCGTAAGTTTCCGGTCATTCTAGGACGTGACCGACGCGGGCCGCAACATGGGGATTTCGCGCGTCCGTCATAGGGACATACCTTCCGCGTGCAGTGGGGAATTCAGGCAAGCGGGCATGTCCTACCCGCCTTTGGGGGGCGTCATCCCATGACGCTCGCGATCGAATTCATGACACTGCATTGGCGGGGCACGGAATTGTCCGCTGCCTGGGCGCGCGTGTCAGGGAGGCTGGTATGAACGGGATCGGAAGATCGATGATGGGCGCATTCGTGGTCGCGGGCGTCGCGCTTGCCGCGACGCCCGCGTGGTGTGCGCCCGATGGCAGCGCGATCGAGAACGCTGGCGGTGCGGCCGCGGAAAACGCCGCCGCGAACCCGAGCGTCACGCAGAATGCCGCGCCGGGTGCCATCGAAAGTCTGATGGGAAAGGACATGCAGAATGGTGACGACAATCCCGTCACGAACGCTGCCGACAGTGTCGACGGGAGTGCCGCCGACAGCGCGGCGACGCACACCGCGGAGCACACGATGGACCCGGCTGCCGAGCCCGCGATGCAGCCCGCCGCGGAGCATGCGACGGAGCCGTCTACCGAGCCGGCGACACAGCCCGCCACGGAGCCCGCCACCGAAAGCCCCACGGAGCACGCACCGGCCGCGCCCACCGAAAGCGCCGTGAGCAAGGCCGACTCGCCCATGACCGAGGGTGCGGCCGAAGCCGCCGGCATGCACATGCATCACGCCGTGATGCCGGGCACCGTGCACACGATGGTCCAGTATGCGGAGCCGTCGGTCCAGCTCGTGCGCGACGACGGTCAAGCCGTCTCGCTGCCCAAGGAGCTCGACGACGGCCGACCGGTGATCCTGACATTCATCTACACCAGTTGCACGACCATCTGCCCGATGATCAGCCAGACGCTCGAGCAGCTGCAGGGCGAACTCGGCGCCGACCGCGACAAGGTGCACATCATGTCGATCTCGATCGATCCGGAGGCGGACACGCCCGAGCGGCTCAGGACCTACGCGGCGCACTTCGGCGCCGGCCCCGAATGGCAGCACTACACGGGTACCGTCGACGCCAGCGTTGCCACGCAGCGCGCGTTCAACGTATATCGCGGCGACAAGATGAATCACACGCCGGTGACGTTCGTGCGGGCCGCGCCGGGCCAGCCGTGGCTGCGTATCGACGGCTTCGCGACGCCGACCGAACTGCTCGCGGCCTATCGCGACGTCGTCGCGTCCAACTAGGCGCCGCGTCTCTGCAAGGGAGCGCCGAAATTGGACAACAAGCATCGTGTGCTGATCGTCGAGGACCAGCATCTGTTGCGAGTCGGCCTGAGTCATCTGGTTGCCGAGCTGGCGGACTACTGCATCGTCGGCGCGGCGAGCGGCGGGATCGAGGCCTGCCGTCTCGCCGAGAAGACGCGGCCCGACCTGATCCTGATGGATCTGTCCATGCCGGGCGGCAGCGGCTTCGAGGCGATCGCGACGATCAAGCGCGACGTGCCGCATGCGCGAATCATCGTCCTCACGGTTCATCGCAGCGAAGACAACGTCAGGGAAGCGTTTGCCGCCGGCGCGGACGGGTACGTGGTCAAGGATTCTCCGTTCGCCGACCTGGTTCGCGAGATGCGCTTCGTGATGCAGGGCAAGTGCGTGGTCAGCCTCGACGCGTATCGGGCCCGCGCCGGCCTGCATGGGCTGCGCGACGCGAACGCGCACCGGGCGCGATTGTGGAATGCGCTGACGAATCGCGAGCGCACGGTGTTGCGCCTCGTCGTCGAGGGGCACACGAGCCGGCAGGTCGGCGAGTGCCTGAAGGTCAGTCCGAAAACGGTGGACAAGCACCGTGCCAATCTCATGCGCAAGCTCGGCATCGCGAACCTGACCGGCCTGGTCCACTTCGCGATCGACATCGGCGTCCTCGCGCTGAACGACGACGACCGTATGTAAACACCCCCCAGCGCGGCATGGCCCAACTGGGGGGGATTTACCCATGGGGATGGACGGCACTCCCTACTTCTGACGCGTACCGGCGTGAACAAGAATGCAGTCAACGGCGTCGGCGGTGCCGACGCCGCGGGTCGATACAGGGAGGGAGCCGTGAGCCATGAATCGTCGATCCCGACCGGCCGGCCGGGCCAGCGGCAGCGTGACGAACGACGCGTGTGCCGCGCGCGCGCGAGCCGCGGCTTCACGTTGCTCGAACTGCTCGTCGTGATGGTCATCATCGGCTTGCTCGCCGGGCTCGTCGCGCCACGCTATTTCGAACAGGTCGGCAAGTCGAACGTGAAGATCGCGCGTGCGCAGATCGTGTCGCTCGGCCAGGCGCTGGATCAATACCGGCTCGACGTCGGTGCGTATCCGACGACGGAGGAGGGGCTGGATGCGCTCGTGAACAAGCCGCAAAGCGAGTCGCGGTGGAGCGGCCCCTATCTGCAGAAGGCCGTGCCGGTGGATCCGTGGAATCGGCCCTATCAGTATCGTTCGCCGGGCGAGCATGGCGACTACGACCTGTTTTCGCTCGGCAAGGATGGACGTGGCAGCGGTACCGGCGAGAACGTGACGATCTCGTCGTGGTAGGGGGGCGGCTGCCGCGCGTGTCGTGAGCAGTCCGCAAGGAGAGTCGACGTGAAATTCATGCTGCGGGTATTCGATACGAGTGGCTCGGTGCAGACGCTTCGTATCGACAGCGATTCGCCGGCCAACGCCGCATCGCTCGCGCGAGCGCGCGGCCTTCGCGTCGTCTCGGTCAGTACGGACGCCGGGCGGCAGCGGCGCCGCGCGAACCGGCTCGGGATGCCGGGTGCGCGGTTCGACGTCGACATGTTCGCGCGCGAGCTGGCGGCGCTCCTCGATGCGGGTGTCGGCCTCGTCGACGCATTGCGCACGCTCGGCGGCAACGCGCGGCGCGAAGCGTCCGCACAGGTGTGCCGCGACCTGCTGCGGCATCTCGAGGAAGGGCAGTCGCTGTCGGCGGCGCTCGAGCACGCGAGCCCGATCTTTCCGCCGGTGCTGGTGGCGTGCGTGAGGGCGAGCGAGCAGACCGGCGGCCTCGCCGACAGCCTGACGCGCTATTCGCTCAATAGCGCGACGCTGCGCGAGTTGCGCGCGCGGGTCGTGTCGGCGGCGATTTACCCGACGGTGCTGCTGTTCGTCGGTGCGGCCGTCGTGCTGTTCCTGCTCGGCTTCGTGGTGCCGCGCTTCGCGACGCTGCTCGAACACAGTGGCCGCGAACTGCCACTGATGTCGCGGCTGCTGATGGCGTGGGGCGGCATGGTGCACGCGCACGGCGCCGAGCTGGCGGGCGGTCTCGCGGTACTGGCGGTGGCTGTCGGTATCGCGCTGCGGCGTCCGGCACTGCGAATCTGGCTCGCGGATCGCCTGCTGGCGCTGCCCGGCATCGGGCAACACTTCCGCGTGTTTCGCCAGTCGCAGTTCTATCGCACGACGGCGATGCTGGTCGACGGCGGCATTCCCGCCATTCGCGCGTTCGATCTCGCACGCGGGCTGGTCGGTCGCGCGGACCAGGCCGCGCTTGCGCGCGCGCTGCAGCAGGTCCGCAACGGCGCGAAGATGTCCGATGCGTTCCAGCAGGCCGGTCTCGCGAACGCGATCGGCTACCGCCTGCTGACGGTGGCCGAGAAGACCGGCGGCCTCGGGCCCGTGCTCGACCGGATCGCCGCGTTTCAGGAAGCGCAGGTCTCGCGCACGATCGACCTGATTTCGCGCCTGATCGAGCCCGCGATGATGATCGTGATCGGCGTGGTGATCGGCGGCATCGTCGTGTTGATGTACATGCCGATCTTCGAGATCGCGTCGAGCATTCAGTAGGCCATCCTGGAGCCGCGCGTGGACACCGTCACATCCTCCCCCGACAACCGTCCCGACGTGGACGCCGAACTGCGCGACCTGCTGCGCACGCTCGGCGAACGGCACGGGTCGGGCATCCGCGCACTCGAGGCGCTGACGGCGCAGACGGCGCTGGGCGCGGACGAGATGCGCGAGCGGCTCGCATCGCAATTCCGGATGAAGCCGATCGGCATCCGCGAACTGAACCGCCTGGAGCCGGATTTCGAGCTGGTGCCGTTCGTCGAGGCGACGGCGCGCCTCTGCGTGTGTCTGCGCGATCCCGACGGCGGCGCGCTGCTGTTCGCGATCGCCGATCCGCTCGATGCCCGCACGCGCGGCTGGGTCGAGCACCGGATGCGTGCGCACCCGGCGCTGCCATACGGATGGGCGCTCGCGAGCGCGGGCGACCTGGGCGCCTATCTTGCCGTGCGCGAGAAGGACATCCGCGCGATGGATTCGCTCGCGTTCGACGACCCGATCGAGAGCGCGCCCGATCCGGCGTCGCTCGCATTGACGCTGCAGGGCATCAGCAGCGACGACAGCCCGGTGGTGCGCCTGCTCAATTCGACGATCTACGACGCGCTCAAGATGCTGGCGAGCGACATCCACCTCGAATGCCGGGCGAACGGCTTGATGATCAAGTGCCGGGTCGACGGCGTGCTGACGGTGGTGGGGCGCGTGGAGGGCCGCGACGTCGCGGACCAGGTGCTGTCGCGCGTGAAGGTGATTTCCGAGCTCGATATCGCGGAGCGCCGCATTCCGCAGGACGGGCGTTTCAAGGCGATGTACGCCGGACGCGAGATCGATTTTCGCGTGTCGATCATGCCGAACCAGTTCGGCGAGGACGCGGTGCTGCGGATTCTCGACCGCTACCAGCTTTCCCAGGCGTCGGGCGGCCTGACGCTCGAGGCGCTGGGGTTCCAGCCCGCCGACACGTGCTTCATGCGGTCGGTCGCGTCGATGCCGTACGGCATGCTGCTCGTCACGGGCCCCACCGGCAGCGGCAAGACCACGACGCTCTACGCGATCCTCACTGAAATCAACAACGGGCTCGAGAAGATCGTGACGATCGAGGATCCGGTCGAATACCAGCTGGGCGAGATCCTGCAGATTCCGGTCAACGAGGCGAAGGGCCTGACGTTCGCGCGCGGATTGCGGTCGATCCTGCGGCACGACCCGGACAAGATCATGGTCGGCGAAATCCGCGATCCCGAAACCGCGCAGATCGCCGTGCAGGCCGCGCTGACCGGTCACCAGGTGTTCACCACCGTGCATGCGAACAACGTGTTCGACGTGATCGGCCGTTTCACCAACATGGAGGTCGATCCGTACAGCTTCGTATCGGCGCTGAACGGCGTGATCGCGCAGCGGCTGCTGCGCCAGTGCTGCCCGGACTGCCTGGACGAGGACACGGTCGACGCGGATGCGCTCGTTCGCTCCGGTATCGATCCGGACACGGCCGGCAGCTATCTGTTTCGCCGCGGCACCGGGTGTGCGATGTGCCGCGGCAGCGGCTATCGCGGCCGGCGAGCGATCGCGGAGGCGCTGCGCATGAACGACGAGCTGCGGCAACTGCTGTCGGAGCGCGCGCCGCTCGGACACATCAAGGCGGCGGCGCTGCGCTACGGCATGACGACGTTGCGGGCGTCGGCAATCGACCTGGTGAAGCGCGGCGAAACGACGCTCGAGGAGATCAATCGTGTCACCATGGTCGAATGATCGGCTTGCCGTCGGCGTCGGCACGCGCGAGATCGTCGTCGGCATCCGCCCGCACGCACTGTGGCGGCCGGGCCGGCGCGGGTTCGTCGCCGATCCGCTCAGCGTCGTCATTCCCGACGCACACTTCGGGAGCGAGACGGGGGTGCTCGACGCGCTGGGTGCCGCGCTGGCCGCGACGGCCGGCAGCGACGGCGGCGCGAAGCGGCCGCCCGCACGCGGCGCGCACATCGTGCTCGACGATTTCTGGTGTTGCCATGCGATCCTGCGCGGCGACTTCCGCGCGCTGCACGCACGCGAGCTCGAGGAAATCGCGCTCGCGCATTTCTCGGACACGTACGGGGTCGCCGCCGAGTCGCTGGTCACGCGCTTCGACGTCCGGCATGGCGGCCGTGCGCTCTTTGCGAGCGCGCTGCCGCGCACGCTGTACGACGGCATTCTCGCGGCGGGCGCATTCGGCGATGTCCGCATCCGCCGCCTTCGCGTGGGGCTTCCGGAAACGCTCAATCGAATCGCGGTGAAGTCGGACGGCGACGCGATGCTGCTCGTCGTCGGCGAAGCGTTGCTGCAGGCGGTCATGATCGAACGCGGCGAGTGGACCGCGTACGATGCGCAGCGGCTCTTTCCGGGCGAGTCCGGCGATGCGTCGAGGCTTGCCGAACTCGCCGAGCAACTGTTCGAACGCTCGGCGACGCGGACGGGCGTGAAGCGCGACGACTGCAAGGTCTATCTGTCCGGCGTCGACACGGATGCCGCGCCGTTCGAGGCGCGTTTTGCCGCGGTCATGCCGCCGCGCCGCGCGGCGCTCGACGGTTCACCTGCGCGCCGGTTGCTGGAGTACGCACCATGATCCGCACGCTCGACATCGACTTTTGCCGGCGCCGCGCGCGCATCGGCACGAGCGGCGTGATCCTGCTCGGCGTCGCCGCGTTGCTGTGGGGCGCGTGCGCCGTCCGGCTCTGGCATGCGTATGCGGAAAACGATCGCATCAGGGATCGTCTGGCGATCGTCCAGCATCGCACGTTCGCGCAGCAACACGTCGTGAAGCCGCCGCCGACCGCGGCCGCGCGGCTCGCGGAAAAGCAGAGCCAGGCCGTGCTGCGCGAACTGACCGTGCCGTGGCAGACGCTCTTCTCGCTCGTGGAGGACTATCCGGGCCATGACGTCGCGCTGATCGGCATCGACCAGAACCCCGCACAGGGCCAGATTCGCATCACGGCCGAAGCGAAGGACCCGGACGCGATGATCGCGTACCTGAAGTACTTGCAGACGAGCGTCATGCTGCGCGAGGCGACGCTCAACGGTCATCTCGTCGAGGAAAACGTGGCGGGCAAGCCGGTGCGTTTCCAGATCACGGCCGTCTGGAGGAAATCATGAAAGCCGATCGTGTCGCGGACTGCCTGCTCACGCTTCGTTTCGCGTGGCGGCGCGCATTCGGTCTGCCGGGGCTCGCCGGGATACTGATGCTCGGTGCCGCGGGCATCACGTATGCGGCGATCGCCGGCGTGGAGTCCGACACGCGCGCGATGCAGGCGCCGGCCGGCGTGGTGCACGCCGCACGCGGCCACCGTCCTGCCGACGTGCGCGGCACGGCGGCGGACGCGGCGATGCTCGACACGTTGCCGGAGCTCTTCCCGCGCTTTTCGCAAAGCGCGGACGACATCGCATCGATCTTCGAGCAGGCGCGCGACAGCCATCTGGCGCTCGGGTCCGCCGAGTACCAGATGACGACCGAGTCGGGTGCGCGCTTCGCGCGCTACCAGGTGCTGCTGCCGGTGAAGGATCAGTACGGCGCAATCCGGCATTTTCTCGCGTCGGTGCTGAACAACGTGCCGAACGCGGCGTTGCAGGAAATCCACGTCGAGCGTCCGGCGGTGGGCAGCAGCATTCTCGACGCGCGGGTGCGTTTCGAACTCGTCTATCGGAGCGCCCAGCCATGATCTCCACCGTCATGAAACCCGCTTCGCGCAATCGGCTCGTGCTCGCGCTCGTGCTGGGATGCCTCGTCGTCGCCGGTGCCGGATATCGCGTGCTGGTGTCGGCGATGCAGCAGCCGGCGCCGGCTGCAAGCGGCATCGTCCATCGCGACGGTGCGCGCGTGGCCCCCGCGTCCGCGCCCGCGCCGGCCCGCGCGCGGATCGCGGCGGCCTCTCATGCCGCGGCGCCCGCGCCCGCGTCGCATGAAGCGGCGGCGACCCCGCGGGAAAGGCTCGCCGCATTGCGTGCACCTGTATCTGTCGACGCGGCGCACGATCCGTTCACGGCGTCGTCATGGCTGCCGCCGCCTCCCGTCGTGCCGCCGCCGCCCGAAACGCGTCCGGCGCCGCCGACCGCGCCGCCCGTACCGTTCGTGTATCTCGGCCAGCAGGATGCCAGGTCGGCGAAGCCGCAGGTGTTTCTCGGCAACGGAGATCAGTTGCTGATCGTTTCGCCGGGTGACGTGATCGACAGCCAGTATCGGGTCGAGTCGGTGTCCGAATCGAACGTGGTGCTCACCTATCTGCCGCTGAACCAGATTCAGATGGTGCCCATCCCAGTGGAAGGAAAGTAAATGGAAACCATACTTACACGGGGTGCGTGCCGCGATGGGGACGGCGGACGGTCGCCCCGCCTTTGCTCCGCCTCCCCGGCCGATGCGCGACCGGCACCGGCGAGCCGGTGCGCGACGAAACGCGCGCTGGCGATCGCCGTGGCGCTGCTCGCATGCGGCGGGTGCGCGCATGTGCCGAACCTTCAGGACGATCCGACCAACGCGCAGGTGAAGATCGACGCCTTGCACGAGCGCAACGACGCGGTCGACCAGCTGCTCGACAACGCGGACACGTTTCGCCAGCAGAACGCGTTCGACGACGCGGCGCGCTCCGTCTACATGGCGAAGCAGCTCGATTCGACCAGCGAGCGCGCGCGCCGGATCGGCACGATGATCGACCAGGACCGCAAGCATCTGGCGATCCTGCAGGAGGCGGACCGCATGATGAAGCGCGGTTCGTACGCGCAGGCGGCCGAGCGCGTGCATCGCGTGCTGGTCGAGGACCCGGCCAATGCGATGGCGATGCGGATGCAGGCGGATCTCGACGAAAAGCGCCGCCAGCAACACGCGGAGCGCGACGACAAGCTCGCGGCGTCGTCGATCATGCGCACGCCGGTGTCGCTGCAGTTCCGCGACGCGAACGTGCGGATGGTGTTCGAGGCCTTGTCGCGCACGTCCGGGCTGAACGTCATTTTCGATCGCGACGTGCGCGCCGACCTGAAGACGACGATCTTCGTGCAGAACGCGTCGCTGCAGGACACGGTCGACATGATCCTGTTGCAGAACCAGCTCGACAAGAAGCAGATGAATGCGAACACGCTGTTCATCTATCCGGCGACGCCGGCCAAGGAGCTCGAATACCAGGAGCTCAAGGTGCGCACGTTCCAGTTGTCGAACGTCGACGCGAAGCAGATCCAGTCGCTGCTGAAGAGCCTGTTGAAGGTGAAGGAGGCCGTGATCGACGAGCGCGCGAACACGGTGACGATCCGCGGCACGCCGGACACGATCAAGGTCGCCGAGGAGATGATCGCCGCCCAGGACTTGCCCGAGCCGGAGGTGATGCTCGAGGTCGAGGTGCTGGAGGTATCGCATGACCGGATGTCGCAACTGGGCATCAACTGGCCCAACTCGTTTACGGTGTCGACGCCGAGCTCGGTCGATACCTGGGGGGCGCTGCACCATCTGCCGGTCAATGCGCTGAACGTCAGCGGCCTGTCGGCCACCGCGGACTTCAAGCTGACCGATACCGACGCGAATCTGCTCGCGAGTCCGCGCATCCGCGCGCGCAACAAGGAAAAGGCGCGCATCATGATCGGCGACAAGGTGCCGGTGATTTCGAGCTCGAGCACGCCGAGCACCAGCGGCCCGTCGTTTACGCAGATGATCCAGTACCTCGACGTGGGCATCAAGCTCGAGGTCGAGCCGCAGGTCTATCGCGACGGCGACGTCGGCATCAAGCTGAATCTCGAGGTCAGCAACATCACCAACACGATCTCGAGCGGCAACTCGCAGGGGCTGAGCTCGCTCGCGTATCAGATCGGCACGCGCAGCGCGTCGACCAGCCTGCGGCTTCGCGACGGCGAAACGCAGATCATGGGCGGCCTGATTTCGGACGAGGACCGCCGCAACGCGAACAAGGTGCCGGGTCTCGGTCAGTTGCCGGTGCTTGGCCGCCTGTTCTCGGATCACGGCGGCGATCACAAGAAGACCGAGATCGTGCTGCAGATCACGCCGCATGTCGTCCGGCCGCAAGTGGCGGCGGATGCGGATACGCAGGAAGTGTGGTCGGGCACCGACGTCAACGTGCACGCCGACCAGCTGCGGCTCGACCCGGTGGCGCTGAACGCGGAGACGACCGCGGCGCCGGTGGCGAAGGAGGGGAAGGACGCGAAGGAGGGGAACGAGGCGAAAGAGGCGCTCGCGGCGCCGGAGGCGAAGGTCGCTCCGGGTAGCGTGGGCGGCGGGACGTCGGGTGGCGCGGCGCCGTCGCCGTTGGAGGCCGCGGCGAACCGTGCGCAGTCGTCGCCGGGGAGCGGTGCATTCGGGCAACTGCCGGTCGCCCCGCGCACGACGCCGCCGCCCGACCCTTACGGCGGGCGGTTCTCGAGGCCTCAGCCGGCATTGCCCGCGCCGGCCGCCGGGTCTGCCGCGGCGGAGCAGCCGGCGGGCGGCGCTGCGCAGGCGGCAGCGCCGGCGGGCAATGAAGTGGCGCCCGCGCCGGGCACGACCGTGACGCCGGTTGCGTCGCCGGCGCCGGCCGAGCAGGCTGCCGCGGTGGTCAATGCACCGGCCGCCGCACCCCCGACGCTGCAGATGCCGGCGGGCGATATCCCGAGCGAAAACCCGCTTCGCCCGGTCGGGAAGTGAGCCGTGGCCGCCCGTCACGCCGCAACGCGCGTCGGCCGCATCGGCCGGCGCGGCTTCACGTTGATCGAGATGGTCATCACGCTCGCGCTCGTGGCGATCCTCGCGCTCGCGGTCATGCCGTTCTCCGAACTGATCGTGCAGCGTCAGAAGGAGCAGGAACTGAGCGCCGCGCTGCGTGAGATCCGCACCGCGCTCGATGCGTACAAGGACGCGAGCGATGCTGGGCAGATCGAGAAGGAGGCCGAAGCCTCCGGCTATCCGCCGTCGCTGACCGTGCTCGTGACGGGCGTGAAAAACGCCCGCGACCCGAAGGGCGGGCTGGTGATGTTCCTGCGCCGGGTGCCGCGCGATCCGTTCTTCACCGGCGATCCCGACACGCGGGCCGAGGACACCTGGGACGTGCGCGCGTACGGCACGCCACCGGATCCGGCGGCCGACGCGGCCCCTGCCGGCATCGAGCCCGGCAACGACGTGTTCGACGTGACGTCGAAATCCACCCGGGTCGGCATCAACGGCATTCCGTACAAACAATGGTGACGGTTCATCATGACACCCGTTCGCATCCGCAGGATCCGCGGCTTTACGCTGATCGAAATCGTGGTCGTGATGGCCATCATCGGGCTGCTTCTGACGCTGGCCGTGCCGCGCTACATGCACAGCATCGAGCGCGGCAAGGAGCAGGTGCGGCGCCAGAACCTCGCGGTGATGCGCAATGCGATCGACCAGTATTACGGCGACAACGGGCAGTACCCGGAGACGCTCGACGAGCTGGTCGCGAAGCACTACTTGCGCGCGGTTCCGGTCGATCCGGTGAACGGCGACGACAAATGGGCGACGCTTGCATCGCCGGACGAGACCAAGCCGGGTGTCTACGATGTGGGGCCCGCGAGCAGCGCGCAGGGTGTGCCGCCGGGCGCCGCGGGGACGGGGGCCGCCGCCGGAGCGGCGAAATGAACCGGGCCGGGCGCGGCGTCGCGCGCGCGATGCCTGCCTGCCGGCGCGGCGGGCGGCAGCGCGGGCTCGCGCTGCTGGCGCTGCTGATCGCGCTGATGCTGATGTCGATCGCGCTGGCCGGCGCGCTGGACGTCTGGTCGTTGCAGCGGCGGCGCGAACAGGAGCGGCAACTGCTGTTCGTCGGCGACCAGTACCGGAGGGCCATCGTCGGGTACTACCGTCTCGCGCGCGCGTATCCGCAAACGGTCGACGACCTGCTGGACGATACCCGCTTCACGAAGCCCATGCCTCACCTGCGCCGCGCGTATCCGGATCCGGTCAGCGGCAAGAACGACTGGTCGTTCTTGTGGCGAGCCGACCGTTTCTACGGCATACACAGCAGCTCGGATGAAGCGACGATCAAGCGCGCGGGTTTTCCGGATCGATACAAGGACTTCGAGGGCGTCGAAACGTATCGGCAATGGAAGTTTATTTACCTCGCACCGGGTCTGGCCGCGCCGGCCGGCGACGTGTCGTCGGCGGCGCCGACGCTGCCCGCCAGTGCGCCGAGCCTGTCCGGTTTTCCGGGCGGCTCGCTGCCCGGACAGGTGCCGGCCGGCCTGCGTTGACGCGGGTTCGGCACCGCGCGACGCAGACCGCGCGCAAAAAAAAGCGCGACGCCCGCAACGGGCATCGCGCGTAAAACGGCGTGGAGCGCCGACGAATGAAACGTGATGAGGAATGGGGCGCCCGGCCAGGGACGCCCGGTTAGGGACGCCCGGTTAGGGGCACCCGCCTAGGGGCGCCCGGCCAGGTGGCTTCAGGCCTTCGCGAGCTTGATGCTGGTCGGCTCGGCCGTCAGGTAGCCGACGCTGGCGCCGAAGCGGTCCTTGTAGTTCGCGCGCACGAGCGGATCTAGCGTCGTCTTGACCTTGTCGTGCAGCGGCGTCTCCCAGTCGCCCACGTGCTGGAAGTTGCTCATGACGTAGGTCCAGCCGTTGATCTCGTCGACCGCGTGCAGTCCCGTCGATTCGGCGCCGGCCGGGCACGACAGCACGCGCGCGAGCGACTTCGTGTCGACGTTGTATGCCCACAGGAAGTTGTTCACGTGCATCCCCGAGTCCTCGCCGATGAAGAGCGTGCGCAGCTTCTCGGAGAACTTCAGGTTGTCGGGGTTCGCGATCTTGTCCGGGTTCGCGAGGTTGCCGAGCGCATCGGCCGCGGCGAGATCCTCGCCGACGAGCGCGGCCGGCGCGCTCATGTCGACCGGCACCCACTCGCTGTCGATCGCGCCGCCCGACGTGTCGCGCTGGCCGGCCTTCAGGTTCAGCGCGTAGACGGCGCCCGCGGCGATCTTCTTGTCCACCGCGACGTCGCGCGACACCGCATTACCCTTGACCATCGACGTCTCGATCCGCGACATCGCCGTGTAGACGATCTTGTCCTTCGCGTCGACCGTCGTGCCTTCGAGTTTCGTGAACGCCATGCTGCCGCCGATCAGCGCCGCGTAGCGGTGCGTCTCGAGGAACGCGGCCGCCTTTTCCATCCCCGGCTTCACGCGCATCCAGTTGAACTTGCCGCCGAAGTGAATCTTCGTGTAGCTCGCGTCGTTCGGGTCGGTCGTCGTCAGGTCCATGATGTCCGACGCCTTCAGCGTGTTCGCGAGCGTCTCGATCTCGCTGCTCGTCGCGTGGCCGATCCGGAGCCACGTGAGCGTCGCGCTGCCCGCGCCGGCGGACGACGTCTGCGTCCACTTCGCGACGTACAGCGTGCCGGCCGACAGGTCGGCCGCCTTGTCGGCGACGAACATGAACAGGCCGCCGTTGGTCGCGTCGTCGCCCATCATCACGGTGCGCTGGTCCGGCATCACCTGGATCAGCTCGTGCGAGATGCGGCCGAGGCAGTAGTGCTTCTTCACCGTGCCGGTGCCGTCCGGGTTCACCGTGATCTCGGGCAGGTGGCCGTAGTGGTAGGGGTTCGCCTTCGTCTCGTCGCCGAACGTGTTCTTGCTGAATGCCTTGAACTGCGCGTCGGTCGCGGCCTTCGTCGCGTCCGGCTCGTATTCCTCGCTCGACAGGTGCGTGCCCCACGGCGACAGGCTCGCGCCGCACGTGATCCACAGCCCGTGCGCCTTCGACGTGTCGACGTTGTGGTACTTGACGACCTTCAGCGCGCCGCTCGACGGATCCTGGTCGAGCGTGATCACCGCGATCGGCGACGGCAGCTGGCCATACTGCGACGCGCTCGCCTGGTCGCGCGTCGTGTATTCGAACTGCACGACCGCGAAGACCGTGTTGCCCTTCACGCCGGCGACGTTCGCGTTCTTCAGCGTCAGCAGCGAGCTGCCGTCCGGGCAGTCCGAATAGAACTGGCGCTCCTTGCCCGCCACCGAGCGGTCGATGATCGGCTGGTTGTTGATGTCGTAGTAGCCGCCCGCGAGCGTCGTGCCGCCCTTGCCGTCCGGCATCATGTCGCCCGTCACGAAGAACGGCCGGTACGCGAGCTTGAAATTGCGCGACGAACCGTCCGAGAACGACACCGCGAGCGTCGAGCCGACCGTCGTCGTGGCCATCGCGGCCGCATTGTCGAGCGTGGGCGCGGCCATTGCCGAGAACGCCGCCGACGTGTACGCGGCGGTAGCCGGCGTGGCTGCCGAATTGTCGTCGCCGCCGCAGCCCGTCAGCAGGGCCGGCAGCGCGAGGCCGGAGAGGGGCAGCATGGGCGCGCCGGCGAGGATCTTCAGGGCCTGACGACGGGAAGCATTGGGCAACGCGGGCATGTGGAGTCCAGTTTCAAATATTGGAAGAATGGCCCTTCGCGGAGCAGGTAATCAGAAAGCAGCGCGAAGGCGAGTTGAAAACTGGACCGAAGTGTAGGGATGCTAGATGAAAGTTTTTTGAATTGAAAACGTAATGATGTGCCGGGCGTCCGTCAGGCGGGCTGCCGGACGCCGGTCGCAAGCGTTTGCGCTCAGTCGCGCTCGGGCGTCGCCGAGATGCGGTGGATCGACAGGTCGGCGCCGTCGAATTCGTCTTCGCGATCGAGACGCAGGCCGACCGTCGCCTTCAGCGCGCCGTACACGAGCGTACCGCCCGCGGTGGCGATCGCGATGCCGCCGAGCGTGCCGATCAGCTGCGACACGAACGACACGCCACCGAGGCCGCCGAGCGCGGGCTGGCCGAACACGCCGGCCGCGACGCCGCCGAGCGCGCCGCACATCCCGTGCAGCGGCCACACGCCCAGCACGTCGTCGATGCGCCACTTGTTCTGCACGCAGGTGAACATCGCGACGAACACCGCGCCGGCTGCCGCGCCGGTGACGAGCGCACCGATCGGGTGCATCACGTCGGAGCCCGCGCATACGGCAACGAGGCCCGCGAGCGGGCCGTTGTACGTGAAGCCTGGATCGTTGCGGCCGGCCATCCATGCGGCGAGCGTGCCGCCGACCATCGCCATCAGCGAGTTCACGGCGACGAGGCCGCTGATCTTGTCGAGCGTCTGCGCGCTCATCACGTTGAAGCCGAACCAGCCGACCGCGAGCACCCACGCGCCGAGCGCGAGGAACGGGATGTTCGACGGCGGATGCGCGGCGATCCGGCCGTCCTTCGCATAGCGGCCGTGGCGGGCGCCGAGCAGCAGCACGGCCGGCAGCGCGACCCAGCCGCCGAACGCGTGCACGACGACCGAGCCCGCGAAATCGTGGAACGGCGCGCCGAACGCATGCGTGAGCCACGCCTGCACGCCGAAGCGCTCGTTCCATGCGATCCCTTCGAAGAACGGATAGATGAAGCCGACGATGATCAGCGTCGCGACGAGTTGCGGATTGAATTTCGCGCGCTCCGCGGTGCCGCCGGACACGATCGCGGGGATGGCCGCCGCGAACGTGAGCAGGAAGAAGAAACGTACGAGCGCGTAGCCGCTGTGCTGCGACAGCGTGCCGATGTCGTCGAAGAACTCGACGCCGTACGCGATCGTATAGCCGATGAAGAAGTACGCGAGCGTCGACACCGAGAAGTCGACCAGGATCTTCACGAGCGCGTTGACCTGGTTCTTCTTGCGGACCGTGCCGAGTTCGAGAAATGCGAAGCCCGCGTGCATCGCGAGCACCATGACGGCGCCGATCAACAGGAACAGAGTGTCGACGCCGGATTTCAGACCATCCATGCCGTGGCTTCCTTGCGCAAAAAACGGGCGAGGAACGCAAGTATCGAGCCAACTTGGTGAACGGTTGCGTGCAATTGGTGCGGAAGGCCGCGCGGTGCGGCATTCCGGTGATATGTGCACGATGGCGGGGCGCGCCGCGTGTGGCGCGGATGCTGCGGCGAGCGCACGTGCATGGTGCGGCGTGTGCGCTGCTGGTGCGCGCGATGCACGACGCGGTGCGGCAAGGCGCGACGCGATGCACCGGTCTGGCGCGTCAGCGGCGCGCGAACAGCATGCGTGGCCGCCGCAGCCGCAGCGCGCAGGCGGACCAGTAGGCGGCGGCGGTGGCAAGCCCGAGCGCGGCGAACGCGAGCGCCGCGAAGCCGGCGTGCGACTGGCCTTCGCCGGCGGGGCCGAGGATGCCTTGCGCGACGATCAGCGCTGCCGTCCAGAAGCCGATCACCGCCTGGGCGAGCAGGCGCGCGCTTGCCATGCGGCGCGGGCGCCCGGCTGCATGCAGGTGCGGCGCGGACGGCGAACGGAGGCACAGGAACAGGGTGGCGGCGAGCACGGCGGCCAGCGCGATGAACCAGTCGATGAGGAAAGCCATGGAGAAACGGGAAGCGGACGGAGCGGATGGAAGCCTGCCCACTTTAGTGTCCGCACGCCTGCGATTGAATCAGACAAGTCCGAAATTGAAAGGCATTTTTAATCGGAAGTCGTCATTGGCCCTGTTCCACAGGCGGTATCATCGACATCGGTCCAACCATTCAGGCCGTGCGTGCGCGGCCGGAGATTGCTGATGAAGATGAAGACTTCGCGGGCGCGTCGCGCGCCCGGGTCCGTGCTGGCGGCCGCGGCCGTCGGTGCGGTGCTGTTGCTCGCAGGCTGCGAGAAGTCCGGCACGCCGGCCACGCAACCCGATACGGCCGCGAGCGCGGCCGCCGATGCCGCGAACAACGCGGCGAAGGCGCTCGACCAGGTGGCGAGCACGGTCAACCAGCAGATCAATGCCGCGAAGGCCGGCCTCGCGAGCGCGGCATCGGCCGTGCCGCCGCTGTCCGCGAGCGGCCTCGCGTCCGCCGCGCAGGCGCAGATCGACGCGGCCGCTTCCGCGGTCGTCGCCCACGCGGCATCGGAAGCGGGCGCGAAGATGGCGGAGGCCGGCAAGAAGCTCCAGCAGTGGAGCCAGCAGAACGCGTCGGGTGCGAAGCCGGCCAGCGGCGAGTAGCGGGCCTTGCGGGCCTTGCGCAATCCGTGAAATGTAATTATAGTGGTTACACATTGTCGCCGGCTGCCGTTCGGGCCGGCGTCGTCGAGTGAGTGAGGAATGAATACCAGCAGCCGGTTCGCGTTTGCCGTTCACGTGCTTGCGTTGTTGTCGATGCAGGAGGGCGCGCCGCTGTCGTCCGACATCATCGCCGGCAGCGTGAACACGAATCCGGCGCTGATTCGCCGTCTGCTGTCGATGCTGGCGGCCGCGGGGCTGACCACGTCGCAGCTCGGCGCGGGCGGCGGCGCGCTGCTGGCGCGCGAGCCGGGCGAGATCACGCTGCTCGACGTGTATCGCGCGGTCGACGATGCGCAGCTGTTCGCGCTGCACCGCGAGGCGCCGAATCCCGCGTGTCTCGTCGGGCGGCACATCCAGGGCGTGCTGACCGACTATATCGGCGACGCGCAGCGTGCAATGGAAGCATCGCTCGCCACGCGCACGCTCGCCGACGTCACGGCCGACGTGCTGGAATCCGAGCAGCGCAGCCGGCCGGCGGGAAGCGCCGGCGGGTGAGCGCAGGCAACGGATGCGGCAGGGCAGGAGGCCGGGTGGCGCGCACGCGCGGCGACCGGCACGACGGGGTGTTGCTCCGTTTTTTTTCGGTCTTTTATGTAATCGCTACAGTTACTTTTTTCTTTCTGGAGAATCGACATGACGCAACCTACCTTGAACATCGCACTCTTCGGCGCCACCGGGATGATCGGCTCGCGCATCGCCGCGGAAGCCGTGCGCCGCGGCCATCGCGTGACCGCACTGTCGCGCCATCCGGGCGCGGCCGGCGACGGCATCACTGCCAAGGCGGCCGACCTGTTCGATACGGCCAGCATCGCGGCCGCGCTGCCGGGGCACGACGTCGTCGCGAGTGCGTACGGACCGAAACAGGAGGATGCCGCCAAGGTGGTCGCGGTGGCGAAGGCGCTGGTTGCCGGCGCGCGTCAGGCAGGCCTGAAGCGACTCGTCGTCGTGGGGGGCGCCGGTTCGCTCGAAGTCGCGCCAGGCAAGCAGCTGGTCGACACGGAAGGTTTCCCGGACGCGTACAAGGCGGTCGCGCTCGCGCACCGCGATGCGCTCGACTATCTGAAGACGGTCGGCGATCTCGACTGGACCTTCTTCGCGCCGGCCGCCCTGATCGCGCCGGGCGAGCGCACGGGCACGTTCCGCACGGGCGTCGGCAAGCTGATCGTGGACGCGCAAGGCAACAGCAAGATCTCGGCGGAAGACTACGCGGTCGCGTTCGTCGATGCGCTCGAGCAACACGGCTTCGTGCGCGAGATCGCGACGGTCGCGTATTGAGCGGCATCGCGGCGACGCGGCATGCAAGTGCCGTATTCGCCGTGCGTGGCTCGCGGCAGCCAGTGCAGTCGCAGTGACATCGGGCGATTCCACCTCGACGGGTGGAATCGCCCGTTTCGTCTGGGGTGCCGATGATCGATGGACCGTTGCGCACGGGATCGTGCGCAACGCGGATCCTTCCTGCCTGATTGGTATTTATCCCGGTCGACGCCGCGCAGCGGTTTCCATATTGTTCCCCGTCATGCAGGATGCATAGAAAAAATTTCTATCTACGAGGGACCGGGTAAATGGATGCCATCGATCGCAAGCTGCTGGAGCTGTTGCAGGCAGATGCCACATTGCCGATCGCGGAACTCGCGCAGCGCGTGAACCTGTCGCAGACGCCGTGCTGGAAGCGCGTGCAGCGGCTCAAGGAAACCGGCGCGATCCGCGCGCAGGTCGCGCTGTGCGATCCGCGCAAGCTCGGAGTCGGCACGACCGTGTTCGTCGCGATCCGCACGAACCAGCATACCGAGGAGTGGGCGCAGCGTTTCACGCAGGCCGTGCGCGACATGCCGGAAGTCGTCGAGGTGTACCGGATGAGCGGCGAGACCGACTATCTGCTGCGGGTCGTGGTGGCCGGCATCGACGATTTCGATCGCGTGTACAAGCAACTGATCCGCGCGGTGCCGCTGTTCGACGTGAGCTCGTCGTTCGCGATGGAGCAGATCAAGTATTCGACCGCGCTGCCGGTGCGGGATCTCTCGGAGCCGGCGTAGCGCGGGACCGCAGCGCATCGCGTCGGTGCGTGCGTGTGTGACGTGTAGCCGCAGCCGACGCGCGCCGTTGTCGTGATTGCCCGCTCAGCGCCCGCGCGCCATGGCGCGTGCGCGTTCGTCCGCCAGCGCGTCGCGGCGCACGAATTCCGCGACGAACGGGCTGGCCGGATGGTGGTGGAGCGCGTATGGCGTATCCCATTGGGCGAGCCGGCCATCCTTCATCACGCCGATCCGGTCGGCGATCGCGAACGCTTCCGCCTGGTTGTGCGTGACGAGGATCGCGGTGTGACCCGTGCGCTTGAGGATGTCGCGCAGCTCGAACGCGAGCCGCTCGCGCGTGTCGACGTCGAGATTCGAGAACGGCTCGTCGAGCAGCAGCAGCTCCGGCGACGGCGCGAGCGCACGGGCGAGGGCGACGCGCTGCTGCTGGCCGCCCGACAGTTCGTGCGGATACGCGCTGCCCGAAGCGGCGAGGCCGACGAGCGCGAGCATGTCCGCGACGCGGGCGCGCCGCTCGGCCTTCGGCATGCGCCGCAGGCCGAACGCGACGTTGTCGGCCGCACTCAGGTGCGGGAACAGCGCATAGTCCTGGAACATCATGCCGATGCGCCGCCGCTCGGGCGGCACGTCGAGCGACGGCGCCGCGACGGGCGCGCCGTCCAGCACGATGCGCCCCATACGCACGGGCTCGAAGCCCGCGATCGCGCGCAGCACCGTGGTCTTGCCGCAGCCGGATGCACCGAGCAGGCAGCCGATGTCGCCGCGCGGCAGCGCGAGGCTCAGCCCGTCGACCACCGTGCGGCGGCCGTGCGGCGTGTCGTAGGCGACGCAGAGGTCGTCGAGTTCGAGCAGGTTATTCACGATATCAGGCTCCGATCTTGTGACGGGTGCGCGCGAGCAGGATCACGGGCACGAGCCCGGCCAGCACGATCGCGAGCGCGGCGACCGCGCCTTCCTCATAGGTGCCGCGCGCGGCTTCCGCGTACAGCCAGGTCGCGAGCGTGTCGAAATTCAGCGGACGCAGCAGCAGCGTCGCCGGCAGCTCCTTCATCGCGTCGACGAAGACGAGCAGCGCGCTGGTCGTGAGCGCGGGCCGCAGCAGCGGCAGGTGCACGCGGCGCAGCGTGCCGCCGGCCGTCTCGCCGAGCGAGCGCGCGGCCTGTTCGAGCGACGGCGGAATGCGCGCGAGGCCGGCTTCGATGCTGCCGGCGGAGATCGCGAGAAAGCGCACGGAGTACGCGATCACGAGCGCGGCCGCCGACCCCATCAGCAGCAGCCCGTCGCGGCCGAGCGCCGCGCCGAGCAGCCGGTCGGCCGTCGCGAACGGGATCAGCAGGCCGATCGCGAGCACGGTGCCCGGCACCGCATAGCCGAGGCTCGCGATCCGCGCGCACACGCGGGCCGGGCCCGCACGCGCGCTGTCGCGCTGCGCGCGCGCCGCCCACGCGACGACCAGCCCGCACACGAGCGTCGCGACCGTTGCGGCGGCGGCGATCGCCAGCGTGTTCACGAGCCCGGTCAGCAACTGCGCGGATACGCCGCCGACGAGATGCAGCCGCTTGCCGGTCTCGACCACGAGGTACGCGGCCGGCGCGCCGAAGCCGAGCAGCACCGGCAGCCAGCCGAACGCGGCGGCGCTCCACGCGGCCACGCCCGTCAGCTTGCGCGGCGCGACCGGACGCATGCGCCGGCCGTGCGCGTAGCGCTGGCGGCGGCGCCCGTAGCGTTCGAGCACGATCATGCCGACGACGATCGCGAGCATCGCGAGCGCGATCTGCGCGGCGCCGGCGAGATCGGAGCGCGTGATCCACGTCGTGTAGACCGATACGGTCAGCGTCTGCACGCCGAGGAATTCCGACGCGCCGATGTCGTTCAGCGTTTCGAGCAGCGCGAGGCTCACGCCGACCGCGATCGCGGGCCGCGCGAGCGGCACGACGACGCGCCAGAACGTCGCGATGCGTCCCGCGCCGAGCGTGCGCGCGGCTTCGAGAAGACTCGCGGACTGCGTGACGAACATCGCGCGCGTGCTCAGGTACACATACGGATACAGCACGAAGCCGAGCACGAAGATCGCGCCGGGCAGCGCGCGCAGGTCGGGCAGGCGGAACTGGCGCGGGCTGTCGAAGCCGAGCAGCCAGCGGATCGCGCCCTGCACGGGGCCGATCGGGTGGAGCAGGTCGAGATATGCGAACGCGACGATATAGGTGGGCACCGCGAGCGGCAGCAACAGCGCCCAGGTCAGCATCCGGCGGCCGGGAAAATCGTACGCGGTGACGAGCCACGCGCAGCCGGTGCCGATTACCGTGACGATCGCGCCGACGCCCGCGAGCAGCAGCAGCGTGTTGACGAGCGCCTGCGGCAGCACGAATTCGGCGAGGTGCTTCCAGTGCGCGAGATCGGCGCCGAATGCGGCGGCGACCAGCACCGCGAGCGGCGCCGCGACCGCCGCGGCGATCGCGACGGCCGCACCCAGCCAGAGGCTGCCCGCGTGCGAACGGAGCGGCTGGCGGCGCGCGCGCGCGACCGATGCGTCAGTTGTCAAAGCCGACCTTGTCGACGAGCTGGCTGGCCGCCTTGCGGTGCTTCGCGATGTCGGTCAGCGGCAGCGGGTCAACCTTCAGCGTGCCGAAGCTCGCGATCACCGGATCGAGCTTCACGTTCGCGCGCACCGGGTATTCGTAGTTCGCCTGCGCATACAGCGCCTGCGCTTCCGGCGACACGAGGTATTCGAGCAGCTTCACCGCGTTGGCCTTGTGCGGCGCATGTTTCGCGACCGTCGCGCCGCTGACGTTCACGTGCGTGCCGCCGCTCCTGGCGTTCGCGAACGTCGGCCGCACGACCTTGATCGCGTCGCCCCACTTGCGCGCATCGGTGCCCGGTTCCGCATTCTTCATGTGACCGACGTAGTACGCGTTCGCGAGACCGACGTCGCAGATGCCGCCGAGAATGTCGCGCGCGACGTCGCGGTCGCCGCCCGTCGCCTTGCGCGCGAGGTTCGCCTTCACGCCGCGCAGCCATTTTTCGGTCGCGGCTTCGCCGTCGTGCGCGATCATCGCCGCGACGAGTGCCGTGTTGTACGGATGCTGCCCCGAGCGGATGCAGACCTTGCCCTTCCATTTCGGATCGGCGAGATCCTCGTAGTGGAACGTGTCGATCTTCAGGTCCTTCTCCACGTACAGCACGCGATCGCGCAGCGACAGCGCGTACCAGTCGCCCTGCTCGCCGCGCAGGTTCGCGGGAATCGCGTCGTCGAGCACCTTCGAACGCACCGGCTGCGCGAGCCCGCCGTCGACGAGGTCGAGCAGGTTGCCGATGTCGACCGTCATCAGCACGTCGGCCGGCGATTGCGCGCCTTCCGCCTTCACGCGCTCGAGCAGGCCGTCCTTCACGAACACCGTGTTGACCTTGACGCCGCTCTGTTTCGTGAACGCGTCGATCAGCGGCTGGATCAGCTTCGGTTCGCGGGTGGTGTACAGGCTCACTTCCTCGGCAGCGTGGGCCAGCGGCGCGAACGCGGCGGCGGCAAGGGCGAGGGCGAGGGCGCCGGCGAGCGGCAGCAGGCGGGTGCGCGGATTCGACATGGAGACTCCGGTGAGGCAGGCGGACGAAGAAGCGTTCCGGGGCATGCCTGCCGCCTGAGTGACCCGAAACATTACAAAGCGAAAGATTTCGGATTCTAGATCGGAATGGGAATGATTATCAAATGAAAGGTGAGGGAAGTCAGGAAGGAAGGCGGAAGGAGGGCGTGCAACAGGGCGTCGCGGCGCGAGCGCAAGCGCGTAGAATGCCCGCTTCAACGAATTCGACGGAGCCGCACCGACCATGAACGATCAGCGCAAGAAGAACCCTGTCCGCAACGTGAGCATCCTGATCGTCGTGGCCGTGCTGCTCGTGATCGGGACGATCCTGTACAACGCGATCTCGCAGAAGCACGCGTACGACGAGGCCCATCCGGCCGAGGCCGCGAGCGCCGCGTCGCACTGACGCCGGCGCTGGCGCGGGCGCATGGTGGCTGCGCGGCCCGGCCGGGCAGCCGGCGATGCGCAGGAACGGCGGGAAGGGGCGAGGCGGCGGCGGGCGACGCGCGAGGCGCCGCGTTCCGCCGGGAGAGACACGGGCGCCGAAGCCGGCGCGCCGCATGGAAGGGTCAGTCGTGCGTCATCGTGACGCAGGCGCGAATTTCGGGCGGATCCGGGCGTAGAACACGACCGCGAGCAGCGCGAGCCATGCCGCGCCGACGTAGAGCGCGACACGCGTATCGTCGAACCAGCCGAGCATCACGATTACGAAACCCATGAACACGATCGTCAGCGCGGGAGCGACGGGCCACAGCGGCACCTTGAACTTCAGCGCCGCGACTTCCGCGCTCGACAGGCGACGGCGCATCGCGACCTGCGACAGCAGGATCATCAGCCACACCCACACGGTCGCGAACGTCGCGATCGCCGCGACCACCAGGAACACATCCTTCGGCATCAGGTAGTTGAGCAGCACGCCGACCAGCAGCGCGCCGGCCATCACGAGCACCGTGACCCACGGCACGCCGTGCCGCGACGTCGTCATCAGCACGCGCGGCGCCTGGCCCTGCCGCGCCATCCCGAACATCATCCGGCCCGCGCCGAAGATGTCGCTGTTGATCGCCGAGATCGCCGCGCTGATCACCACGAGGTTGAGGATCGTCGCGGCCGACTTCACGCCGAGCGCCGAGAAGATCTGCACGAACGGGCTGCCGTCGCTGCCGACGCCGGTCCACGGGCTGATCGACATCAGCACGACCATCGTCAGCACGTAGAACAGCAGGATGCGCGCGGGCACCGCGTTGATCGCGCGCGGAATCACGCGCTCCGGGTCCTTCGCCTCGCCGGCGCTCATCCCGATCACCTCGATGCCGCCGTACGCGAAGATCACGACCGACAGCGACGCGATCAGCCCGCCGATCCCGTTCGGGAAGAAGCCGCCATGGTTCCACAGGTTCGCGAACGTCGGCACGTCGGCCGAATGGCCGAAATGCATGCCGGTCAACAGGATCGCGACGCCGCCGCCGATCATCGCGACGATCGCGCCGACCTTGATGATCGACAGCCAGAACTCGAGCTCGCCGAACACCTTCACGTGGCACAGGTTCAGCCCGCAGATGACCGCGACGACGCCGAGCACCCAGATCCATTGCGGGATATCCGGAAACCAGAAGCCCATGTAGATGCCGAACGCGGTGATGTCGGCGATCGCGACGATCACCATTTCGAGCGTGTAGGTCCAGCCGGTGACGAAGCCCGCGAACGGGCCGAGGTTTTCGGTCGCGTAGTGGCCGAACGAGCCGGCGACGGGCTCGCGCACGGCCATCTCGCCCAGCGCGCGCATCACCATGTAGACGGCCGCGCCGCCCAGGATGTAGGCCAGGATCACCGCCGGGCCCGCGAGCTGGATCGCGGACGCCGAGCCGTAGAACAGGCCAGTGCCGATCGCCGAGCCCAGCGCGAGAAAGCGGATGTGCCGCGCGCTCAGGTGGCGCTGCAAGTTTTTCATCGAGTCTCCGATATCGTTATGCGACGGACCGGGCAAGCGAGGCCGGCCCGGTTGGCTCAAGTTGTATATACAACTTGAACGTGAACGAATGATAACAAGCCGGGCCATGTGGCCGGAATCGGGTATTCCCTGACTGGCGCAACCGACGGAATCGGGGGGGGGCCATCGTGCGGCGTGCCCACGGGCAGTATGGGGCGGGCACACGGGCCGTGCGGGGCGGACGGGACATGCTTCGGAAGGGCATTGCGGGAGCGGGGCGCGCCGCCGGCCGGCCCGCTTGCATGCGCGGGCGGCCGGCGGCGGGACAACGTCATGCCGTCATGCGGGCAGGCGGATGACGCTTGCGTCCTTGCGGATCAGCAGCGACGACGCGAGCATCTGCTTGCACTGGTGCGCGAGCACCTTCAGGTCGTGCGTGAGCTCGGCGCCCACCGCGTCGGATTTTTCCGCGGACACGACCATCGCGTCGAGGTCGCGCGTGATCTGCTTCGTCGCGTCGAGCTGGTCGGCCGGCGGCGGCTCGCCGGCTTCCGCCTTCTCGAGATTCTCGAGCACGGCGGACAGGCCGCGGTGCAGCGCATCGTCGTGGACGAGGTTCTCGTCGGCCACGCACGCGCTGCGGATCAGCGGCGCGGCGGCGGTGATCTGCGCGCCGAGCACGTGCGTCTGCACGAGCAGGTCGTTCAGCTCCGGCACGAAGCGCTGGTGCGCCTTCGGCTCGATCATCATCCGCTGGAACGCCTGGCCGAGGTTCGCGAACGCGATGTGCACGTTCTTGCGCGCGAGGCGGTAGCGGTAGTCGTCGTCGAGGGCCGCGGCCGGCGTCTCGATCGCCGCGGCGACGACCGGCACGACCGCCGCGCCGTCGGCGGCCGGCACGGGCGGTGTCGATGCGCCGCGCCCGGCACGCCAGACGGCCTCGAAATACTTGCGGGTCGACGTCAGCATGTCGGTGACGAGCTTGCCCATCAGCCGGTATTCCCAGTACGGGAACAGGCGGCTCGCGGCGATCGCGATCATGCAGCCGACCACCGTGTCGATCGCGCGCTCGCCGATGATCCGCATGCTGCCCGGCGCGAGCAGGTGGAACATCAGCAGCACGTAAGACGACGTGAACACGACGCTCGCCGCGTAATTGAACAGCAGCAGGCTGTAGCTCATCACCATCGACCCGAACATGATCGCGATCAGCAGGTGCGGCTCCTTGACCGTGTAGATCAGCGCAATGCTCGCCGCGCAGCCGATCAGCGTGCCGACGATACGCTGCGCGTTGCGCTGCTTGGTGAGCGAGTAGCCGGGCTTCAGGATGATGATGGTCGTCATCACGATCCAGTAGGCGTTCGTGAGCGGCAGCAGCCGGCCGAGCCAGAAGCCGACCGCGACCGCGATCGTCACGCGCAGCGCGTGGCGGAGGCTCGGCGAGCCCATGTTCAGGTTCGAGAAGATCAGCAGCGGCGACATCCGGCGCCGCTGCAGGAAGCGCGTGAGCGCCTTGTCGATCTTCAGTTCGGTCTGCTGCGGGTCGGCATGGCCCGACAGGTTGCGGCGCATCCGGTCGATCAGGCGCGTCGCGCTCCAGATGCGCCGGAACGTCGCGAGGACGGCCGCGTACGCTTCCGTGTTGGTGGCCGGGAAGTTCTTCTTGCGCATCAGCTCGATCTCGTACTCGATCGCGCGCAGTTCGGCCTTCACGCTGATCCGCGAATGGGGCGCGCGGTTCTCGAGCACCGCGAGGCCGATCTCCTCGAGATCGGCGGCCGCCTTGCGGATCAGGTCGCGATAGAAAATGATCAGGTCGGAGCCGCCGAACGTATTGCGCACGAGCGGGTAGTCGGTGTGTGCGCCGACGAACAGTTCGTGCAGGTCGACGCTGTTGATGAACAGGTTGTACATCGTCGTGCGGCCGGGATCGAGCTTGCCGCGACGCAGCTTCGGCAGGTTGCGCAGCACGATGTCGCGCGCGGTTTCCTGCGTTTCGACCGCGGTGATCTGCTTCGCGACGAGATTGCGGTAGCACTCGTCGAGATCGGCGTCGAGGTCGTAGAACTGCGCGCGCGCGAGCAGGTAGTCGGCGCACGCGAACAGGCTTTCGGCCAGCGCCTGCTGCTCGATCCGGCGCGCCTGCCATTGCGACACGAGCGTTGCCCAGTACGTGTACCAGAGGCCGCCCGCGAGAATCCAGCCGGCATTGATGAACGCCTGCAGCGGCGTGAACTTCTCCTCGAGCGTCATCACCATCATGAACAGCGTCGCGAAGCTGATCTGCGGCCAGCGGTTGCCGTAGACGACGATCAGCGACAGCACGAACGTGAGCGGTACGATCGTCAGCCACAGCGCGAAGATGTTCGGCGTGGCGAGGCCGGTCGCGAGCGCGGCCAGGCAGCCGATCACGCTGCACGCGAGCATTTCGTTGTGCTTGTACTTCAGCGGGCCCGGCATGTCGACGACGCACGCGCCGAGCGCGCCGGTCGAGATCGTGAAGCCGAGCTCCCGGTTGTTGAACACGATCAGGCACAGCACGGCCGGCAGCGATACGCCGACCGCGATCCGCAGGCCGCCGAAAAAGTACTGGCTGTAGAAAAACTTTCTGATTTCGACCGAATAGCGCATCGATGGGCTGAATGACAGGCGAAGACGCCCGGGGCGGCGTATTGACTGGCGACGAGTCTATCGTATTTCGCGGTCCGCAAAACCTGGCCTTTCGGACGAGGTTCATCGCGACGCCCCTTTTGCTATCCTTGGTGCTCCCGTTCGCCCGGCCGGTCCGGCGCGAGGCTTCGACATCCGCTTCATGCTCCATCTCTTCTATTCGAACCGTCACGAAACGCTGGCCGACGCGCTGCTCGACGACCTGGCCGCGTTCCCGGCCCGCAACGGTCCGTGGGCGCCGCAACAGGTCATCGTGCCGAGCGCGGCGTTGCGCCGCCGTCTGGAACTCGACATCGCCGCGCGCCACGGCGTGTGCGCGAACGTCGAGTTCACGTATCTCGCGCAATGGCTGTGGGCGCAGATCGGCCGCGTGCTGACGGTGCCCGCACGCTCGCCGTTCGCACCCGATCGCCTCGTGTGGCGCTGCTACCGGCTGTTCGCGCAGGACGCGGGCGGCGCGCCGTGGCGCGCGTCGCCGCGGCTGGCCGCGTATCTGTCCGCGTCCGACGACGCGATGCGCTACGAGCTCGCGCAGCGCGTCGCGGCCGTGCTCGATCATTACCTGACCTATCGGCCCGAATGGCTGGCCGCGTGGCAGGCCGGCGAGTCGGTGCTCGCGGGCGACGGTGCGCCACGCGGCGTCAGCGATGCCGCACGCGACGACGAGCACTGGCAGGCCGCCCTGTGGCGCGCGCTGCTCGCGGAGCTGAGCGACAGCGGCACGCCGCCCGCGCATCGCTTCCTCGTGGAGGCGCGCAACCTCGATCCCGAAACCGTCGCGCGGGCCGACTGGCCGGAATCGGTCAGCGTGTTCGCGCTGCCGACGATGCCGCCGCTGCACGTCGCGCTGCTGCGCGAGCTGTCGCGCTGGATCGACGTGCGCGTCTATGCGCTCAACCCGTGCCGCGAATTCTGGTTCGACATCGTCACCGCCGCGCATGCCGAGGCGCTCGACGCGGCCGGCCGGCTCGACTACCACGAAGTCGGCCATCCGCTGCTCGCGGAGTGGGGCCGGCAATCGCAGGCGCAACTGCACATGCTGCACGAACTGACCGAAAGCGCCGCGTCAGGCGATGCGTCGCGGTTCGTCGGGAACCCCGCGCCGACCTGGCTCGCGCGCGTGCAGAACGCGATCCTCGACCTGCGGCCGGAGGCCGAGCTCGGTGAAGCGCCGGCCGAGCGCGGGATCGAGGTGCACGTGTGCCACAGCCTCGCGCGCCAGCTCGAGGTGCTGCATGACCGCCTGCTCGCGTGGTTCGATGCGGACGCGACGCTGCAGCCGTCCGATGTGCTGGTGGCGGTCGCCGATCTCGCGGCGGCCGGGCCGCTGATCGATGCCGTGTTCGGCACGGCGGGCGCCGGCGGCGCGCGCGTGCCTTACCGGATCACCGGCCTGCCTCCGTCGCAGGCGAACCCGGTCGCGCGCGTGCTGCTCGAATGGCTCGCGTTGCCGGAGCGGCAGGTCGGCGCGCCGGAGCTGGTCGAATGGCTGCGCGTCGACGCGGTGGCGGCCCGTTACGGCATCGACGCAGCCGCGCTCGAGACGGTGCAGACCTGGCTTGCGGCCGCCGGCGCGCGGCGCGGGCTGTCGCCGGCGGCGAGCGACGATGCGGCGGTGCCTGCGCCGCGCCATACGTTTTCCGATGCCCTCGCGCGGCTCTTCCTCGGCTATGCGATGCCCGAAGGCGCCGCACCGGTCGGCGCGTGGCTGCCGATCGAGGCGGCCACCGGCAGCGAGGCCGAACTGCTCGGCCGGCTCGCGCGCTTCACGGACGATCTCGACGGCTTCTCGCGACGGCTTGCCGACGCGCACACGCCTCGAGCATGGAGCGAACTGTTCGCCGACACGCTCGCGCGGTTCTTCGACTCCGGCGCCGCGTATGCCGATGCGCTCTCGGGCGTGCGCGACGCGCTCGACGCGATGCTCGCCGCGATGACGGAAGGCGCGCCCGACGAGGCGCTGCCCGCCGCCGTCGTGCGCGCGGGGCTGGCAGCCGCGCTCGACGATCCGGCGCGCGGCGGGGTGCCGTGGGGCGGCGTCACGTTCTCGTCGCTGACGAGCTTGCGCGGGTTGCCGTATCGCGTCGTGTGCCTGCTCGGGATGGATGACGGCGTGCTGCCGAGCCTCGCCCGCGCGGACGAGTTCGACCTGATGGCCGTGCTGCCGAAGCTCGGCGACCGGCAGCGCCGCGACGACGAGCGCAACCTGTTCCTCGACCTGCTGCTCGCCGCGCGCGACCGGCTGCTGATCGCCTATACGGGGCGCAGCATTCGCGACAACGCGCCGTTGCCGCCCGCGGCGCTCGTCGACGAACTGCTCGACCATCTCGCGCTCGTCACGGCCGGCGAGGACGCCGCGCCGGACGCGGTCGACGCCGCGCGGCGCGCGTTCATCGTCGAGCATCCGCTGCAACCGTTCGCGGCCGAGTATTTCAGGCCCGGCAGCGAACTGGCTTCGTACGACGCCGAGCGCGCGACGCTTGCGTCGCTGCTGGCAGCCGAAGCCGCGCGCGACGCGACGCGCGAGCGGCCGTTCTTCGCGCAGCCGCTGCCGGCCGAACCGGCCGAGCCCGTCGCGTTCAGCGAATTCGAACGTTTCTGGCGGCATCCGGCCCGCGCGCTGCTGCGCGCGCGGCTCGGCATCGTGCTGTCCGACGCGCAGGCCGAACTGCTCGACACGGAGCCGTTCGCACTCGACTTCGCGGGCAGCGACGCGCTCGCCGAGCGCGTGTTGCCGCTCCTGATCGAATCGGATGAAGGGGGCGTGCACGATCATGCGCTGCGCATCGCGGACGCCAGCCCGGAACTGCCGGGCGGCGCGACGGGCGCCGTCTGGCGCGACCAGGCGCTCGGCTCGATGACGCAGCTCGCGTCGAACGTGCGGCGTGCGCTGGCCGACGGCATGGAACGGCGGCCGTTCACGCTGTCGCTCGCGCCCGCATGGCCCGACACCGACCAGCCGCTGTTCGGCGCCGATGACGCGATGCTGGCGGGCGACGCGGTGAGCGCGCCGCTCGAACTGCACGGTACGCTGAACCGGCTCACGCCGGCGGGCCAGATCATCTATCGCTATGCACGGCCAAGCGCACGCGACTACCTGTCCGCGTGGCTCGCGCACCTCGTCTACTGCGCGGTGGAGCCCGACGGTCCGCGTCGCACGCTGTGGTTCGGCAGCGGTGGCGCCTTCGAACTCACGCCGGTCGCGGCGCCGCTCGAGCGCCTTGCGCCGCTCGCCGCGCTGTTTCGCGCGGGACGGCGCATGCCGCTGCGGTTCTTCCCGCGCAGCGCATGGGCGCGCGTTTCCGACGGCGAGGCGAAGGCCGCGAGCGTGTGGATCAACGAGCGCGTGGCAAGCGAAGCGGACGATCCGGCCATCGCGATCGCATGGCGCGGTGCGCATCCGTCGCTCGACGAGCCGTTCGGTACGCTCGCGCGGCTCGTGTTCGAGCCGATGCTGGAACACCTGAAGGAGGTCGCATGAGCGCCGCATCACAGCCGCAGGCGGCGCTCGAACTCGACGTGTTCGCGTGCCCGCTCGACGGCGTCAACCAGATCGAGGCGTCGGCCGGTACCGGCAAGACGTGGAACATTTGCGCGCTTTACGTGCGCCTGTTGCTGGAGAAGGATCTCGGCGCGGATGAAATCCTCGTCGTGACCTTCACGAAGGCGGCGACCGCCGAACTGCACGAGCGGATTCGCGGGCGGCTCGCGCAGCTCGCGCATGCGCTCGATACCGGCGACGACGGCGGCGATCCGTTCGTCGCGCGCCTGCTCGAGACGACGCTCGGCGAAGCCGGCGCGCTCGACTCCGAGACCGCCGCGAAGCGGATCCGGCGTGCGCTGCGCGCGTTCGACCAGGCGGCGATCCACACGATCCACGCGTTCTGCCAGCGTGCGCTGCAGGAAGCGCCGTTCGCGGCCGCGATGCCGTTCGCGTTCGAGATGCAGGCCGACGATGCGGCGCTGCGCTTCGAGCTTGCGGCGGACTTCTGGCGTACGCGCGTCGAACCGATGGCCGCGCGCTGGCCGGGCTTCGCGACATGGCTCGTCGATTCGGGCGCGGGCCCGGCCGCGCTCGATGCGCAGCTCGCTCGCCGGCTGAAGAAGCCGCTCGCCGCGCTGCGCTGGGACGGCGTCGTCGAACCGGACGAATCGGCGGAGGCCGCTGCCGCCGAATGCTTTGCGGAGGCCGCGCGGATGTGGGCCGACGAGCGCGAGGCGATCGACGCGTTGCTGCGCACCGCGCAGCCCGTGCTCAACCAGCGCTCGCACAAGCCCGACGCGGTCGCCGATGCGCTCGCGGCGTGGTCCGCGCATTTCGCGCAGGGCAATGCCGCGGCCGCGCCGCCGAAGGCGGCGCTCAAGCTCACGCGCGCCGCGCTCGCGAAGGCAACGAAAAAGGGCGGCGCGACCCCCGAACACCCATTCTTCGACGTGGCCGACGCGCTCGAAGCGGCGGTGGCGGCGGCCGAGGCCGCGCAGCGCGCGCGCTGGCTCGCGCTGATCGCCGACTGGCTCGACACGGCGCCGGGCGCGCTGGCCGAACGCAAGCGTACGCGCCGCGTCGTGTCGTTCGACGACCTGCTCGCGAACCTGTATCACGCGCTGCATGCGCATCCGTGGCTCGCCGAGACGCTGCGCGCGCGCTATCCGGCCGCGCTGATCGACGAATTCCAGGATACCGATCCGCTGCAGTTCGCGATCTTCAACCGGATCTTCGCGCCGGGCGGCCCGCTCTTTCTGGTCGGCGATCCGAAGCAGGCGATCTACAGCTTCCGCGCGGCCGATCTGCACACGTATCTCGCCGCGCGGGCAAGCGCCAGCGCGTGCTACACGCTCGCGGTCAACCAGCGCTCGACGCCGGCGATCGTCGATGCGTGCAACCGCTTCTTCATGTCGAACCCGCGCGCGTTCGTGCTCGACGGGCTCGACTATTACGCGGTGCGGGCCGGCACGCGCGTGCGTGCACCGTTCGTCGACGGGACCGATCCGGGCCCGGCCGGCGATTTCCGGATCTGGGCGCTGCCGGGCGGCGACGGCACGCTGCTCAAGCGCGACGCGCAGGCACAGGCCGCCCAGGCGTGCGCGGCCGAGATTGCCCGGCTGATGCGCGGCGCGCGCGAAGGGCATGTGCGGCTCGGCGATACGCCGCTGTCGCCGGGCGACATCGCGGTGCTGGTGCAGACGCACCGTCAGGGCAGCCTCGTGAAGCGCGTGCTCGCCACATGGGGCATCGGCAGTGTCGAGCTCGCGCAGGCGTCGGTGTTTTCGACCGGCGACGCGGAGCAGCTCGAGCGCGTGCTGGCGGCGATCGATGCGCCGGGCGATCTGCGGCGCCTGCGTGCGGCGCTGGCGGCCGACTGGTTCGGCCTCGATGCGGGTGCGCTGTGGCGGATGGAGCAGGGCGACGGCGACGCGTCGCGCGAAGCGGCCGACAGCGCGGACGCGATGAGCTGGGTCGAGCGCTTCTCGCGCTACCGGCTGCTGTGGCGCGAACGCGGCTTCGCGGTGATGTGGCGCACGTTCACGCGCGAGCTGCGGATCGCCGAGCGGCTGATGGCCGGCGCGGACGGCGAACGCCGCGTGACCGACATCAACCATCTGGCCGAACTGACGCAGGCGCGCGCGTCCGCGCAGCCGGGCATCGCGCCGACGCTGCGCTGGCTCGCCGCGCAACGGCTCGATGGCGGCGGCGAGGAAGCGCAGCTGCGTCTCGAATCCGATCGCAACCTCGTGCAGATCGTGACCGTGCACAAGTCGAAGGGTCTCGAATACGCGGTCGTGTTCTGTCCGTTCCTGAACGACGGCGGGCTGCGCGAGCCGCCCGCGTCGGCGCTGCCCGACGCGCGTGAGTATCACGATGACGCGGGCGACGCCGTGCTGCATTACGGGTGCGACGACGAAGCCGCCGAGCATGCCGCGCGCCAGGCGCTGCGTGAACAGGCGGCGGAACGCGCGCGGCTCGTCTACGTGGCGCTCACGCGCGCGGTCTATCGGTGCTATCTCGTCGCCGGGCCTTATCTGTCGTCGCGCTCGACCCGCGAGGCGCGGCGCAGCGTGCTGAACTGGCTCGTGGCCGGCGCCGGCCAGTCGTTCGACGCGTGGCTCGACGAGCCGCCCGACGAAGCGGCGCTCGACGCCGCGTGGCAAGCGCTTGCGAGCGGGCCCGTGAGCGTCGCACCGTTGCCGGTGCCGGCGCGCCGTGAGCGGCTCGCGGCCGGGCACGATGCGTCGCGGACGCTCGCGGCACGCCATGCGACGCGCGTGCTGCGCGACGCGTGGCGGATGGCGAGCTTCAGTTCGCTGACCGCGTCGATGGCACGCGAGGAGGCAGGCGTTGCGGTCGTGCCGGACGATGAGTTGCGGCCCGATCACGATGCGCTTGCCGCCGTGGCGCCGGACGGCGCGTTCGCCGCGGCCGACACGGTTGCGGTCGAGCCGCCGGACGACGACATCCTCGTGTTTCCGCGTGGTGCGGCAGCAGGCGAGTGCCTGCACCGGCTGTTCGAACTCAGCCGGTTCACCGAGCCCGACTCGTGGCACCAGGCGGCGCTCGGCGCGCTGCATGACCGGCCGGTCGAGGCCGAGCCCGAACTCGCGACGCGCCTGCCGGCGATGATGGCGCGGCTCGTCGACGATGTCGTGCGCACGGAGCTCGTGCCCGGCATGCGGCTTGCGGATCTCGATCCCGCGAAGCGGCTCGACGAAATGGGTTTCCTGTTCCCGGCGCCGTCGCTCGAGCTCGGCGCGCTGCGCCGGTTGCTGGTCGCGCACGGCTATCCGGACGTTGCGCTGGACGCGGGCATGCTCGCCGGTTTCATCAAGGGTTTCATCGACATGATCGTCGAACACGACGGCCGCTTCTGGATCGTCGACTGGAAGTCGAACCATCTCGGCAATACGCCGGATGCCTACGGCCCGCGCGCGCTCGACGTCGCGATGGCCGATCACGCGTATCACCTGCAGGCGTTGCTCTATACGGTCGCGCTGCATCGCTATCTGCGCGGGCGGCTGCCCGGCTACGACTACGACACGCACATGGCGGGCTACCTGTACCTGTTCGTGCGCGGCGTGCGGCCGGGCTGGCGCAGCGGCGGCGAGCCGGCCGGCGTGCATGCGCGGCGGCCCGCGCGCGAACTCGTCGACGCGCTCGACCGGATGATGGAAGGGGGACGCGCATGAACGTCACCGACGATACGCTCGAATTCACCGGCGGCCTCGTCGCGCGCCTGCCGGAGCCGGCTGATTTCGGCATCGCGCTCGCGGAAGGATTCGCGCGGCGCATCGGCGACCTGTCGCGCCGCGCGGGTGCGCCGGCCGTGGCCGCGCGCTGGGCGGCGCGTGCCGCGTTCGCGACGAGCCGGGCGACCGCGGGCGGTCACGTGTGCGTGTCGCTCGGCGCGCTCGCGCAGCGCTACGAGGAACCGGTCGACGACGTGCGCGCGGCGCTTGCCGCCAGCGGCGTCGTGGCGTTCGGCACGCTCGTGCGCGGCGACGAGCGGCCGCTGATCGTCGACCGGCTCGACCATCTGTATCTGTCGCGCTACTTCGACTACGAACGACGGCTCGCCGATGCCCTCGTCGCGCAGGCCGGCATCGCCGCACCGGGCGACGCGCTGTCGCCGGACCGGTTGCGCGAGAATCTCGCGCGTTACTTCGGGCCCGCGACGGGCGACGTGGACTGGCAGCGCGTCGCGGCGATCGTCGCGCTGACAGGGCGCGTGACGATCGTCAGCGGCGGCCCCGGCACCGGCAAGACGACGACCGTCGTCGGCGTGCTGGCTTGTCTGCTCGACGCGCATCCGGGGTTGCGCATCGCGCTGGCGGCGCCGACCGGCAAGGCCGCGCAGCGGATGCAGGAAGCGCTGCACGCACGGGCGGGCGACCTGCCGCCGGAACTTGCCGCGCGCCTGCCCGACACGTCGTACACGCTGCACCGCCTGCTCGGCGGCGGTGGCGCGGCGGGCTTCCGCCATCATCGCGACAATCCGTTGCCGTACGACCTGATCGTGGTCGACGAGGCGTCGATGATCGACGTCGCGCTCGCCGCGCATCTGCTCGATGCGCTCGCGCCCGGTGCACGGCTCGTGCTGCTCGGCGACAAGGATCAGCTTGCCGCGGTCGAAGCCGGTGCCGTGTTCGCCGAGCTCAGCGCACGGCCGACGTTTACCGCCACGGCGCGCACGCGCATTGCGGATGCGCTCGGGATCGACGAAGCGGCGTTCGTCGCGGCGTTGCCGGTGCCGGACGGCGAGGCGGCGGGGGTGGTAGCCGCGCCAATTCCAGCGCCAGCGCCAGCATCTGTTCCGTTATCGGCGACTGCCGCGCGCAAGCCGTCGGCGCGGCGGAACGTGGATACGCGCCAGGCGTCGCTGTTCGACGACGACCCGCAGGACGAAGCGGTTTCCCCGGCTGATGCGGCGCCACCGGCGGCTTCGTTGCCGCCTGCGGCGCTTGCACCGACCGATACCGAGAGCGCCTCCGCGGCCACCGATCCTGCGTGGATCGAGGCCGACGAACTCGCGTGGCTCGACGCGGTCGAGCTCACGCCGTTCGATCCGGCCAATGCGGGAGATTCGGCATGGGCGTCGACCGTTGCAACGCGAGCCGACGACGCCATTGCCGCCGCGTCTCCCGCGCCCGCACCGCTCGCGGACTGCGTCGTGTGGCTCGAGCGCAATTACCGTTTCGGTCTCGATTCGGCGATCGGCCGTCTGTCGCTCGCGATCCGTCGCGGCGACGTGCAAGGCGCGCTCGACGCGTTGCCGACGGACGATGCCGCTGCCGCGTCGTTTCATGACGATGGGGGCGACATGCTCGCGGCGTCGACGGTCGAGCGGCTCGCGCGCCGGTTCGGCGCCTACCTCGATGCGTTGCGCGCCGCGTTGTCCGAGCCGGTGCCCGATCCGTTGCCCTTGTTCGATGCGCTCAACCGCTTCCGGATCCTGTGCGCGACGCGCAACGGCTCGCGCGGCGCCGAGCACGTCAATGCGCTGGTGGCCACGCATGTGCGACATGCCGCGCGTGTTCCGCTCGCGGTCGGCGCGCACTGGTTCACCGGGCGGCCGATCATGGTGACGCGCAACGACTATGCGCTCGGGCTGTTCAACGGCGACATCGGCATCGCGTTGCCGGACGCGCACGGCGTGCTGCGCGTGTGGTTCCGTCGCGCGGACGGTACCGCGCGCGCCGTGTCGCCTGCGGCGCTACCGCCGCACGAAACGGCGTTCGCGCTGACCGTCCACAAATCGCAGGGCTCCGAATTCGACGAGGCCGCGCTCGTGCTGCCGGCGTCGTTCAGCCGTGTGCTCACGCGCGAACTCGTCTATACGGCCGTCACGCGCGCGCGGACGCGCGTGCAGGTGATCGGCCCGCGACGCGTGCTGGCGCAGGCGGTCGCGACGCGCACGCAACGCGATTCGGGCCTGGCGGCCCGCGTCGACGAGGCGCTCGCGCGGCGCCGCCAGGAGACGTTGCGATGATGATCCGCTACACGCTCGATCCGGCCGAAGTCGAATGGACCGCCGTGCGCGCGCAGGGCGCCGGCGGCCAGAACGTCAACAAGGTGTCGAGCGCGATTCACCTGCGTTTCGACATCCGCGCGTCGTCGCTGCCGCCCGTCATCAAGGAGCGGCTCCTCGCGCTGTCCGACCAGCGCATCACGCGCGACGGCATCGTCGTGATCAAGTCGCAGGAATACCGCACCCAGGAGAAAAACCGGGAGGCGGCGCTCGCGCGGCTCGATGCGTTGATCGGCAGCGTCGCGTTCACGCCGCGCGCGCGGGTCGCGACACGGCCGACGCGCGCATCGAAGGAGCGGCGGCTCGAACACAAGTCGCGCCGCAGCGTGGTGAAGTCCGGAAGAGGGAAGGTGATCGACTGACGAAAGGCTGAACCGGCGGTGTGGCGGGCGAGCCCGTGCCGCCGCCTCTGCTACCGCATCACGGTGCCCGCGCTGTCGAGCACGAAGTCGACGCAGAACACGACGAGACGGCTCTGCGCGCGAATCGCGACGGCCGCCGTATAGCAGTCGCGGCCTTCGGTCAGCGAGAAGTGCGGGCCCATCAGCGCGACGCGCCCGGGCGCCGCGATCGCGCGCTGGAAGTACGGGCGCCGCGACCAGTTGCTGTGCGTCTCCGGGAACAGCGGCGCGAGCCGCGTGCCGCCCGCCTGACCGTCCTCGGGGCGTGCGCCGATCGACGGCAGGAACTGTTCGCCGATCTCGTCCGTGACGAACACGCGGCGTGCGGCCGGCACCGCGAATACGCGCTGCGCGGCGTCCTGCAGGTTGCCGCTCGCGGAAAACGCGGCCGCGCCGGTGAGCACGAGGCGCTCGATCGCGTCGAAGCCCGGTTGCTCGGCGATCGCCGGCGTATGCCGGTGGGCGATGAAGCGTTGCCACGCGGCGTCGAGCATCGCGGGTGCCGCGGCGCTCGCGTGCGCGATCGACGCATCGGGCTGGCCGAACTGGAAGCCCTGGACGAAATCGATATCGGCCTCCATCAGCGCCTGCAGCGCATCGTCGCTTTCGACGCCCTCGGCGAGCACCATCGCGCCGGCCTGATGGAGCATCGATACCAGGTGATGCATGATGCGGCGATCCTCGGCCGACGCGTTCGCGCGCTCGACGAGCGATCGATCGAGCTTGACGATATCGGGCCGTGCGCGCCACACGCGATCGAAATTCGAGAATCCGGTGCCGAAATCGTCGATCGCGATCAGGAAGTCGCGATGCTGGATCATGTCGATCGTGCGGGCAAGCGCGGCTTCGTCGCGCGCCGGCTGCTCGACGACTTCCAGCACGATGCGGTTCGGCGGCAGTGCGAAATGACGGCACAGCGCCTCGACGAATTCGCGCTGCACGAGGCCCGTGTCGAGCACGCGCGGTGTCACGTTCAGGAACAGCCAGCCGTCGCCGATGCCTTGCGCGACGAAGTTGGCCGTATGCAGGCAGCGGGCGAGCCGGTCGAGCAACAACGCGTCGGCAGCGGCGCGCGTCTTGTCGAACAGCGCGACCGGCGAAGCCAGCGTGCCGTTTTCGTCCACCACGCGCAGCAGCGCTTCATAGCCGACCACGCGCTTGTGCGTGATCGACAGCACGGGTTGAAACACGCTGCGCAGCGTCGTGTCGCGATACGTGGCGATCCAGCCGCTGGGCGTCGGTGTCAGGCGTTCGAGCAGGGAATCGAGCGAGAGGTCGCGGGAGGGCTTCATGTCAACGGTGCCCCGGGGCGATCGGGGGGCGGTATCGTGCGCGCCACGCAGAAGCCGTCGCACGCGCAGGTGGACGCGAAAGAACGTGGTGCATCGTGACCGCCTTCTGCGGATGAGTGTTACGAGTGTAACGGGAATGGCGCGGCACGCGTATCAGGGTAACTCCAGACGCAAACGCTACACCGACGTGTGGACGGGGCTGTCCGCCCGGCAGCGCGCGACACGCAAGGATTGCTGGTCCGCACGCGGCGACAGTGCCGCGTGTGCCGCGTGTGCCGCGTGCATTGCGTGCATTGCGTGCGAAGAATGGGGGAGAGCGGGAAAACAGGGGAGCCGGGCGGCTGCATCGGCATCGGGTGAAAAACGATAAGCGCCGTCGCGCACCGGTCGACGTGCGGCGCATGCGGATCGGCGGCTGGCGCGTCGCGGGGAACCCGGACGGGCGGGGTGCCGGCCCCGACGCCTTTCAGGCCGCTTCGCCGCCGCGCGGACGGAGCCCCGGAATCCGCTTGATCACGCCGGTCGCAAGCGCGGTGCCGACGAGCACGATCGCGCAACCCTCGATCATCACGACCGATACATGTTCGCCGAGGAACAGCGCGCCCCATAGCAGGCCGAATACCGGGATCACGAACGTCACAGTAATCGCACGGGCCGGGCCGACATGCGCGATCAGATAGAAGAAGATGAAATACGCGATGCCCGTGCACGCGATGCCGAGCGCGAGCACGGCGCCCCACGCATGCATGCTGACGGCTGCAGCGGGCCACGTCGCGATCGCGAACGGCAGCAGCAGCACGGTCGAGCCGATCATGCTGCCGGTCGCGTTGACGAGCGGATCGACGCCGCTGAGCTTGCGCTTCGTATAGTTGGCCGCGATGCCGTACAGCAGCGTCGCGCCGAGTGCAGCGGCGGCGGCCAGCGCGGTCGCGCTGGCGCCAGTGCTGCCGTGTGCGTGGGCGATCTGATCCCACACGAGCGTGAGCACGCCGGCAAAGCCGATCACGAGGCCGAGTGCGCGCGGTAGCGACAGCTTGTCCTTCAGCCACAGGTACGCGACGAGCGCGCCCCACAGCGGCGTCGTCGCGTTGATCACCGACGTCACGCCGGCCGACAGCGTCAGTTCGGCATAGGCGAACAGGCAGAACGGTGCGCCCGAGTTCAGCACGCCGACGACGAACAATGGCCACGCGTGCCGGCGCAGCCGCGCGCCGAGGTCGGCTGGCTTGATGCGCGTGAGCGCGAGGCCCGTCAGGAACAGCGCGCCGATACCTACCCGCAGCGCCATCAGCGGCGCGACGCCGAAATCGGCGACGCCGACCCGGATGAACAGGAACGACGCGCCCCACAGGGCGGCGAGGATGGTCAGCAGCAAGGCGTTCTTGGGCGACATCGAGCGTGGCGGGCGAGGGGACGGGATGCGAAGGATCTTACACCGCGTGACCGCGCCGTCGTTTCACGATCGGATGAAACGACAAGAAACGGGAAATCCGTTCACCGCCGACGCGCGAACCGGCCGGGCGGCCGGCGCGGCCGTTCAATGATGGCGCCAGCCGCCGCGTCCGCCGAAGCCGAAGTTCAGCGACACCGCGGGACCCCAGTAACCGCCCCAGGCCGGAGCATAGGCAGGGGCCGGATAGTAGTACGCGGGGCCGGGGTCGACGTACACGGGCGCGGGCTGCACCGGCGCCGCCGCGTAATAGCCGGACGGGTAGTAGCCGTAAGGGTAGTAACAGCCGGCGAGTGTCGCGCACGCGAGCGTTGCGGCGACGAGGGTCCTGTTCATGATGTTTCTCCGGCGGCGCCGGCAATCGGCAGATGCTTAAGCTTAGGCCGCGCGGTGATGACAAGGTGCGCAAAACGGTAACGGATCATTTCCGCATACGGATTCGGCATGCCGGGCGAACGCCGCCGCCGGATGCGAAAACGGCGCTTCCGCATCGCGGAAGCGCCGTCTGGTCGAAACGTGCCGCGCGTCGCGCGGCAGGCGGGCGCCGGGCCGGCTTACTTGCCGACCTGGTTGCCGATGATGCCGCCGGCTGCCGCGCCGCCCAGCGTCGACAGCGCGTTGCCGCCGATCGCCGCGCCGGCGACGCCGCCGACACCCGCACCGATTGCCGTATCGCGCTGGCGTCGTGTCATCGAATCGCAGGCCGACAGGCTGGCCACCGTCGTGACGAGCAGCGCGCATACCCCAAAACGCCGAATCGAAGCATTCATGATCGTTGTCCTTGTGGGAGTGAACAGAGGTCGCGTGACCGCATGGCGGCCGTGCATGAACTCAATCTACCTGCCGTCCCGTGGGGCTGCTGTAAGGACTTGTTAAGGCGCGGACGGTTTCGTAATCAATTGTTTCCCTTGTGCCGGCAGGCACAATGCATGCGCGAGCGCGCAAAAAAGCCCGCTCGAAAGCGGGCTGCGTGCAGTGCGCGACGATGCGGTCCGTGCGGACCGCCGAGTTCGCGTGCGGGCTTACTGACGGTGATAGATCTCGGCGCCGGTCTTCACGAACTCGACCGCCTTGACTTCCATCCCCTTTTTCAGCGCTTCGCTTTCCGACACGCCCTGCTGCGCCGCGAACTCGCGCACGTCCTGCGTGATCTTCATCGAGCAGAAGTGCGGGCCGCACATCGAGCAGAAGTGCGCGACCTTCGCGGAATCCTTCGGCAGCGTCTCGTCGTGGAATTCGCGCGCCTTGTCCGGATCGAGACCGATGTTGAACTGGTCTTCCCAGCGGAACTCGAAACGCGCCTTCGACAGCGCGTTGTCGCGCACCTGCGCGCCGGGGTGACCCTTGGCGAGGTCGGCCGCGTGCGCGGCGAGCTTGTACGTGATGATCCCTTCCTTCACGTCGTCCTTGTTCGGCAGGCCGAGGTGCTCCTTCGGCGTCACGTAGCACAGCATCGCGGTGCCGAACCAGCCGATCATCGCGGCGCCGATGCCCGACGTGATGTGGTCGTAGCCCGGTGCGATGTCGGTGGTCAGCGGCCCGAGCGTGTAGAACGGCGCTTCCTTGCACCAGTCGAGCTGGAGATCCATGTTCTCCTTGATCAACTGCATCGGCACGTGGCCGGGGCCTTCGATCATCACCTGCACGTCGTGTTTCCACGCGATCTGCGTGAGTTCGCCGAGCGTCTTCAGTTCGCCGAGCTGCGCTTCGTCGTTCGCGTCGTAGATCGAGCCGGGACGCAGGCCGTCGCCGAGCGAGAAGCTCACGTCGTACGCCTTCATGATCTCGCAGATCTCTTCGAAGTGTTCGTACAGGAAGCTTTCCTTGTGATGCGCGAGGCACCACTTCGCCATGATCGAGCCGCCGCGCGACACGATGCCCGTCATCCGGTTCGCGGTGAGCGGCACATACTGCAGGCGCACGCCCGCGTGGATCGTGAAGTAGTCGACGCCTTGCTCGGCCTGTTCGATCAGCGTGTCGCGGAAGATTTCCCAGGTCAGGTCCTCGGCCTTGCCGTTGACCTTTTCGAGTGCCTGGTAGATCGGCACCGTGCCGATCGGCACCGGGCTGTTGCGGATGATCCACTCGCGCGTTTCATGGATGTGCTTGCCGGTCGACAGGTCCATCACCGTGTCGCCGCCCCAGCGGATCGCCCACGTCATCTTGTCGACTTCCTCGCCGATCGACGACGTGACGGCCGAGTTGCCGATGTTCGCGTTGATCTTCACGAGGAAGTTGCGGCCGATGATCATCGGCTCGGATTCCGGATGGTTGATGTTCGCGGGGATGATCGCGCGGCCGCGCGCGATTTCGTCGCGCACGAACTCGGGGGTGATCTCGGCGAGCGCGTTCGCGCCGAAGGCCGCGGCGCCGAACGCCTGGCCCGGGTGCTGGCGGCCCATCATCGCGGCGAGCTTCGCGCCGTTCGGGCCGCTCGACTTCAGGCTCTCGATGTACTCGGCGCGGCGCTGGTTCTCGCGGATCGCGATGTATTCCATTTCCGGCGTGATGATGCCCTGACGCGCGTAGTGCATCTGCGTGACGTTCTTGCCGGGCTGCGCGCGGCGCGGGTTGCGGTGCAGGCCCGGGAAGCGCAGGTCGGCGGTGGCCGGGTCGGCCGCGCGCTCGAGGCCGTACTGGCTCGACAGGCCGTCGAGCACTTCGGTGTCGCCGCGCGCTTCGATCCAGCGCTGGCGCAGCGCGGGCAGGCCCGCGCGGATGTCGATCTTCGCGTCCGGATCGGTGTAGGGGCCCGACGTGTCGTACACGTAGATCGGCGGATTCTTTTCGCCGCCGAAGCCGGTCGGGGTGTCGGCCTGCGTGATTTCACGCATCGGCACGCGAATGTCGGGCTGCGAGCCGGTTACATAAACCTTTCGCGAATTGGGCAGCGGCGCGACGGCAGCGGCGTCGACGTGGGCGTCGGCAGACAGAAACTTCGGATTGGCGTTCATGCAATCTCCTGTGTGAGCGCCGGACAGGCGCTTCGGCGCTTGCCCGGAGCCCTTGACGAATGTGGGGCTCGCGCTAAGCAGGAGACGAGGCTTGGTGAGGCGGCGGATTTCGTCAGAAGGATGGCGGCGAAATCCGTACGCTTCCCTGCGCTGGCATTATCCAGATCAGGTTCAAAGGGTATTTCTCACCCGCAATGCCGGTTGTTTGACCGAACGCATTGCAGGACCCCCGCGTTAGCAGCGCACACGATACACTGGCTTGGCGGCGGTTTCAACCGGGGGAGGATCGGCTGTTCCGGTGCGGCCGCAGCATGACGGGCGGCGCGATGGCCCGTCGAAATGGCAGCGTGCGTTGCCGCCGCGTGGTCCGAAGGATCGACCGGCCGCGGCGAAGCGGTGCAACATGGCGTGCTTTCACACGTCAAAAAAATTCCGCAGCGGCTGTCATTTCTCGCGACGTCGTCCGTCTATTCGGCTCCTTAAACCCATGTTTGGAGAGATGTCATGAAAAAAGTACTGATCGCCGCCTGCGTTGCAGCTTTCGCCACGGTCGCCACGGGCGCGTTTGCGCAGAACGATGCGATGTCGAAGGACAACTCGTCGATGTCGAAGGACGCGATGGGCCACGACGCGATGGCGAAGGATGCGATGGGCCACGACGCGATGGCGAAGGATGGCGCGATGAAGAAGGGCGCCATGAAGAAGCATGCGATGAAGAAGGACGCGATGGGCCACGACGCGATGGGCAAGTCGTCGTCGGGCGACAAGATGGCGCCGTCGAACTGACGGAAGCCGGGCAGGGCGCGCGGCCGGCGCGTGTGCTGCACGACGGCCGCCCGCCCGCGTCTCGTTTCGTCTCGTCTCGTCGACGCGTTCCGGGAGTCTTCATCATGCAAACCATTCCCGCCTCCGGGCGCGCGGCCACGCCGCCCGCGCGCCCGATCCATCCGCTGTGGGTGAGGGTGAGCCACTGGCTCAACGCGCTCGCGGCCATCCTGATGGTGCTGTCCGGCTGGCGCATCTACGATGCGTCGCCGATCTATCCGCCATTCGTGTTTCCGCATGGCATCACGCTCGGCGGCTGGCTCGGCGGTGCGCTGCAATGGCATTTCGCGGCGATGTGGCTGCTCGTCGCCAACGGGCTGTTCTACCTGACGATGTCGATCGCGACCGGACGCCTCGCGCGCAAGATGCTGCCCGTCACGCCGGCGTCCGTGTGGCGCGACGTGCGCGCCGCGCTGCGCGGCCGGCTCGCGCACGACGACTTGAGCGTCTATAACGCGGTGCAGCGTGCCGCGTACCTGGTCGCGATCGTCGATCTGATCGTGCTGGTGCTGTCCGGGCTGACGATCTGGAAGTCGGTGCAGTTCCCGCTGCTGCGCGAACTGTTCGGCGGTTACGACAACGCGCGCGTCGTGCATTTCTGGGCGATGTCGCTGCTCGTCGCGTTCTTCGTCGTGCACGTCGCGATGGCGCTGCTGGTGCCGCGCTCGCTGCTCGCGATGCTGCGCGGGCGCTGACCCGTCAACTTCGGGTGAAGGAAATCATCATGTCGGAATCCGAAACCAGGCGCGATGGTTCGCGCTGGACCCTCGACCGCAAGTCGCTCGAGCTCGATGTGCGCCGCGAGCTGGAGATGCCGTCGCGGCGGCTGTTCAATCGGCGCATCCTGACGCTCGGCGGGCTGACGATGCTGACCGGCTGCACGCTGCACGACGACGCGTCGGTCAATACGTTCCTCGAGAAGGTGTCGCGCATGAACGATCGTGTGCAGGCCTGGCTGTTCAGCGGCGAGCGGCTCGCGCCGACCTATACCGAAGCGGACATCACGCGGCCGTTCCCGTTCAATGCGTATTACGGCATCGACGACGTGCCGCACGTCGATGCGTCGACCTACCGGCTCGTGCTGTCGGGCCGCGTGACGGGCAAGCGCGAGTGGACGCTCGACGAGCTGTATGCGCTGCCGCACGCGGAGCAGATCACACGGCACATCTGCGTGGAAGGGTGGAGCGCGATCGGCCGCTGGGGCGGCACGCCGTTCGGCGCGTTCCTGGCACGCGCCGGTGCCGATACGCACGCGAAATACGTCGGTTTCAAATGCGCGGACGACTACTACGAAAGCATCGACATGCCGACCGCGCTGCATCCGCAGACGCTGCTCGCATTCGATTACGACGGCCATCGCCTGCCGCCCGAATTCGGCTTTCCGATGAAGCTGCGGATGCCGACCAAGCTCGGTTACAAGAATCCGAAGCACATCATGGAAATCTTCGTGACCGATACTTTCCCGGGCGGTTACTGGGTCGATCAGGGGTACAACTGGTTCGGCGGATCGTGAACGGCGGGGCGCGCACGCAGGCGCGCGTTGCCGAGCATCGGCGTGCGGCGCGTATCCGGCCCCGGATTCCGTTCGTCCGGATGCCGAAAATGTCGCGCCGAAACGTCAGTCGATATCCTTTCAGACAGGTCTGACGATGCTTTCGAATCCTTGATGCCATAATGCCGAGCGTGCGTGGACGAAGCCGTTCGCGCACGTTTTTCCCGACCCTCTGCCGCCGCTTGCCGGTTCTTATTCGTCGCCGTTCGCACTGCCATGTCGTTCCGCACGTCCGTCTCCGCCTTCCCGGTCCCGTCAGGGCCGTTTGCCGGCCTCTCCGGCGTCTTTCAGCGGAGCACGCGGCACGTCGTGCGGGCAGGCTGAACGATGACCCCGCTCGATCGCCTCCTCGATTTCTTCGCCCGCCTGCCGATCCGCGTCCGCCTGCCGCAAAGCCGCGGTGGCCGCGTCGCGCTGGCCCTGGTATTCATCTATTTCGTCTGGGGTTCGACCTACAGCGGCCTGCATTTCGCGCTGCAGTCATTCCCGCCGCTGCTGCTGTCGGGGCTGCGCAACCTGCTCGGCGGGATGGGCCTGTTCATCTTCGCGCTACGGCGCAAGCCCGAATGGCCGACGTTGCTGGAAATCCGCAACTCGGCGATCGTCGGCACGATGCTGGTCGCGCTGTCGTCCGGCACGATCGCGCTCGGGATGCGCACGGTCAGCAGCGGCTCGGCCGCGGTGATGGTCGCCACGGTGCCGCTGTTCGCGACCGTGATCGCGGCGGTCGCCGGGCGTCCGGTCGCGAAGGGAGAGTGGGCGGCCGTCGCGCTCGGGATGGTCGGCATCGTCGTGCTGAATTCGGGCGGCGCGGCCGCCGCGAACTCGGCGCTCGGCACGGTCTGCGTGCTGGCCGGCGCGCTGTTCTGGGCGGGCGGCGCGCATCTCGCGACGCGGCTCAAGCTGCCGTCCGACCTGTTCCTGTCGACGTCGCTGCAGATCGGCCTGGGCGGGTTGATGTCCACGATCGCCGCGTGGCTGATGGGCGAGCGCATCGAGCAGGTCGCGGTCGTGCCGGTGTTCGCGTTCGTGTACCTGATGGTGTTCTGCACGATGGCCGCGTACGTCGCGTACGGCTACCTGATTCGCCATACGAGCCCGATCATCGCGAGCAGCTGCATGTACGTGAACCCGATCGTCGCGGTCGCGCTCGGTGCGCTGATGCTCGGCGAGCCCGTGACGACGGCGACCGTGATCGCGACGGTCGCGATCCTCGGCAGCGTCGGGCTGTCGTTCCTGTTCGATCCGGCGCGCCGGCCCGCGGCGCGCGCGGCAGCCGACGCTTCGCCGGTCGTGGCGGCCGCGGCAACCGTGGCCGGCGAAGCGGCGGCGGGCGCGGCGTCCGCACCGGATCAGGCCGCGATGCCGGAGCCGGCGCCGATCCTCGCGCCGTCCGCGGTACCGCTTGCGGTGCCGGCACCGGCGGCCGTCGTGGACCCGGCCGCGGTCATGGATCCCGCGCAGGCATTCGCGCCGCCGCCTGCCGCCGAACCGGCCGCATCGCGCGCCGACGCATGACGCCGGCGCGCGCGGCGGCTTTCAGCCGCGCTGCGCGCCGCGATGATGGAACCAGCCGGCGAGCGCGGTAAACAACAGCCCGGCCGCGCACATGCCGGTCCAGCCGAACGCGCGCCACGCGGCGACACCGGCCGACGAGCCGAGCGCGCCGCCGATGAAGTAGCACACCATGTACACGGTGTTCACGCGGCTGCGCGCCTCGGGTTTCAGCGCGTAGATGCGTGACTGGTTCGAGATCTGCGCGGCCTGCACGCCGACATCCAGCACGATCACGCCGATCACGAGCCCGACGAGGCTCGTCCCCGACAGCGCGAAAATCACGAACGACGCCGCGAGCAGGGCGATCGCGAGCGAGATGATCGCGCGCGGGCCGCGCTGGTCCGCGAAACGACCCGCGTACGGCGCGGCGAGCGCACCGGCCGCGCCGACGATCCCGAACAGACCCGCGGCCTGCGGGCCGAGATGGAACGGCGCGCCGGCGAGCAGCAGCGTGAGCACCGGCCAGAACGCACTGAACGCGGCGAACAGCGCGGCGCCCGTCAGCGACGCCTCGCGCAGCCCGCGCAGCTCGACCGCCAGGTGCCACATCGAGCCGAGCAGCTTGCCGTACGACAGCGTCGACGTCGGCGAACTGCGCGGCAGCCGCAGTACGATCACCGCGGCCAGCGCGACGAGCGCCGCGACCGACGCGCCGAACACCGCCCGCCACCCGAAATATTCGGCGACGAAGCCGGCTGCCGTGCGCGCCAGCAGGATGCCGAGCAGCAGGCCGCTCATCACGGTGCCGACCGCATGCCCGCGCTCGGCCGGCGGCGCGATTTCCGCCGCGAACGGCACGGCCTGCTGCGCGATCGTCGCGAGCACGCCGATCGCGAGGCTCGCCGCGGCGAGCACCACCAGCGACGGCGCGGCCGCGGCGACGATCAGCGCGATCGACAGGCCCGCGATCTGCATCAGGATCAGCCCGCGGCGATCGAAACGGTCGCCGAGCGGCGCGAGCAGGAACATGCCGGCCGCATAGCCGAGCTGCGTCGCGGTCGGCACCGCGCCGATCCACGACGCGCCGTCGGGAAAGGCCGAGCGGAAGCTGTCGAGCAGCGGCTGGTTGTAATAGATGTTCGCGACCGACACGCCCGCGATCGTCGCGAGCAGCAACAGCAGGCTGCGCGAGTAGTGGGGCGACGCGGCGTCGGTCGGACGGTCGGTGGAGGCGGCGGACATGGCGGCAACGGAACGAGTTGGGCGGCATGGCGTGCGGCGCGGCATCGGTTGCGCAGGCGGCCGGGCGCCGGTCGAGGCTGCCGATCATACCGGAGCACCGTGAATCCTGCCGGCCAGGCCGTCAGGCGACCAGGCGACCAGGCGACCAGGCGGCGCGACCGGTGCGTGGCGGGTCGCGACCGTCCGCGGCCGCCCGTCATCGCGTCCGATACGAGCCCGATACGAGCCCGATACGAGCCCGATACGAGCCCGATGCGCGCCGTCAGTCGACCAGCTCCCCGCTCGGTTCATAGAACGGATAAGGCCCGTCGCCTTCGTCCACGTACACGTGATGGGACGTCATCCCCGTTTCCGGCGCATGGACGTGCACCGCGAACGCGGGCGGTTCGAGCCGGAACGCGGACGGCGCGTCCGTGCGCAGGTCGAACGCAACCTGGTGCGCGGGCGCCGGCACGGCCGACGCGAGCGTGCCGCCGAAGCGCGTGAACATCGTCCGGTGCACGTGGCCGCACAGCACGCGTTCCACGTTCGGATAGCCGCGCAGCAGCGCATCGAGCTTCGCGGCGGCGGCGGGTGCGAGGCGCAGCGCGTCCATGTGCCCGATCCCGGATGCGAATGGCGGATGATGCAGCGCGACGATCACCGGCTGCTCGCGCGCGGCGTCGAGCTGCGCGGCGAGCCACGCCAGCCGCGCATCGCACAGGTCGCCGTGGCTCGTGCCGGGCACCTGCGAATCGAGCGCGAGCACGCGCACGGCGCCGACGTCGAGCGCGTACTGCACGAACTCGCCGTCCTGCAATTCGGGGCGGTCGGCGAACGCGCGGCGCAGCCCCGCCCGATCGTCGTGATTGCCGACCATCAGGTAGTACGGAATCTCGAGCGGCGCGAGCAGGTCGCGCAGGTGGCGGTATTCGTCGTCGTGGCCGAAGTCCGTCAGGTCGCCCGTGACGAGCACCGCGTCGGGGCGCGGCTCCAGCGCGTTCAGCTTCGCGACGCAGCGCGCGAGCGCGGCGGCGGTGTCGACGCGCCGGTACGCGAGCTGGCCCGGACGCTTGATGTGGAGATCGCTGATTTGTGCAAGCAGCATCGTCGTTCCTCGGAATATCTGATTATTGTGGGGCGGTGTTACGCGGCGAGTGCGATCAGGCCTTCCGCCGCGATCGTGAGGCCGACCGCCGTGCCGCGCGCAAGCTCGATGCGCCCCGGCACGTCGATCACGAGCGCGTCGGGCGCCGCGTGCTCGATCGTGAGCCGCGTGCGCTCGCCGAGGAACGCGCACGCGCCGATCGCGCCGCGCAGCGGCGCATGCGCCGGATCGGCGAGCTGCGCGTCCTCCGGGCGGAAGAACCACTCGTCGGCGGCGTGCGGCGTGGCGATCGAGCCACCGGTCGTCACGAGCGCGCCGTCACGCCATTGTCCCGCAAGCCGGTTCAGCGTGCCGATGAACTGCGCGACCGTGCGGTTCGCCGGCCGGTAGTAGATGTCGCGCGGCGTGCCGATCTGCTCGATGCGGCCCGCGCCCATCACGACGATCCGGTCGCCGAGTTCCATCGCCTCGGCCTGGTCGTGCGTGACGTACACGGTCGTCACGCCGAGCTCGCGCAACAGCGCGTTCATCTCGCGGCGCAGCACGTCGCGCAGCTTCGCGTCGAGCGCGGTCAGCGGCTCGTCGAGCAGCAGCACGCGCGGGCGCACCGCGAGCGCGCGCGCCAGCGCGACACGCTGGCGCTGGCCGCCCGACAGCTGATCGACCGGTTTGTCCGCATGCGCGTCGAGCCGCATCATCGCGAGCAATTCGTCGATGCGTTCGCGCAGCGCGCGCGGCTCGGTCTTGCGGATCTTCAGCCCGTAGCCGACGTTGCCGCGCACCGTCAGGTTCGGGAACAGCGCGTAGTTCTGGAACACCATGCCGACCTGGCGGCGTTCGATCGGCAGCAGGGTCACGTCGTCGCCGCCGAACAGGATCGTGCCGCCGGCGTCCGGCGTGTCGAGGCCCGCGATCAGGCGCAGCGTCGTCGTCTTGCCGCAGCCCGACGGGCCGAGCAGCACGAGCGTCTCGCCCGCGCCGATCGACAGGTCGAGCGGTTCGAGCACGCGTGTGCCGCGGAACGTCTTCGCGCAGCGGGTCAGGGTGATGGGAGTGGAATCGAGTTTCATGGCAGCGGTAGGTTCAGCGTGGCCGGCGCTTCAGTGCGCGCGTGCCGGACGGATCGACGCCGAGCCACTGCATCGCGACGAGGAGCGGCAGCGTCATCAGCAGGAACACGATCGTGTACGCGCTGCCGACTTCGAGACGCAGCGACGCATAGGTATCGGCGAGCCCGACGGGCAGTGTTTTCGTATCGGGCGTATGCAGCATCCACGTCAGGTTGAATTCGCCGATCGACAGCGTGAGCACCGCGAGCGCGCCCGCGACGATGCCGGGGCGCAGGTTCGGCAGCACGATCGTGACGAAGCGCGTGACGAACGACGCGCCGAGGCTCGCCGCGCCTTCCTCGAGCGTGCGCAGGTCGGCCCCGGCGGCGACGGCCGCGACCGCGCGCACCATGAACGGCAGCGTGAACACCACGTGGCCGACGACGATGAACCACAGGCTCATCCGGAACGCGGTGAAGCCGCCGTACACGACCAGCAGCGCGAGCGCCGACGCGAGGCCCGGCAGCGCGACCGGCAGCACGAGCGCTTCCTCGATCACGCGGGCGATGCGGCTCTTGCTGCGCGCGAGCGCATAGCCGGCCGGCACGCCGACGACGAGCACGATCGCGAGCGTCGCGAACGCGACGCCGAGCGACAGCGCGACCGAGCCCTGGTACTGCTGCCACACCTGTTCGAGCCAGCGCAGCGTGAGGCCGCTCGACAGTCCGCGGAAATAGTTGACGGTGAGGCCCGCGAGCACCGACATCACGACGGGCACGATCAGGAACGCGCACAGCAGCAGCGTGACGCCCCATTGCAGCGTGGCGATCGCGCGCGCGCCCGACACGCGCGGCGCGCGTCGTGCGGCGCCGTTCACCTGCGACGGAGCGGGCGCCGGCGACGGCGCGGACGAACCGGAAAGCGATTGCATGAAGGAATCCTCAGGCCGCGGCGGCGGCGGTGTGGCCGGTGAACCGGCGCGCGAGCGCGAGCACGGCCCACGTGACGATGCCGAGCACGATCGACAGGCCGGCCGCCGTCGCGATGTTCGCGTTCAGCGTGAACTCGGTGTAGATCGTCATCGGCAGCACGTTCAGGTCGGTGGCGAGCGTGAATGCGGTGCCGAACGCGCCCATCGCGGTCGCGAAGCAGATCGCGCCGGCCGCGATCAGGCCCGGCGCGAGCGCCGGCAGCACGATGTCGATGAAGATGCGCCACGGCGACGCGCCGAGCGAGCGTGCGGCTTCCTCGAGCGACGCGTCGAGCTTCGACGCGGCCGCGATCACGGTGACGATCACGCGCGGAATCGAGAAGTACAGGTAGCCGACGAACAGCCCGGCAACCGAATACGCGAACACCCACTTGTCGCCGGTCAGCTTCGCGGACAGCATCCCGATCAGCCCCTGCCGGCCGGCGAGCATGATCACCATGAACCCGACCACCACGCCCGGGAACGCGAGCGGAAAGGTGAGCAGCGCGAGCAGCACGCGCTTGCCCGCGAACTCGCGGCGCGCGAGCAGCAGGCCCGAGATCGTCGACAGCGCGAGCGTCGCGAGCGTGACGCCGGCCGACAACGCGACCGTCTCGCCGAGGCTCTTCATGTAGCGTGCGTTGCCGAGCAGCGCCGCGTACTGCGTGAAGAACGCGCCGTCGGCGGACACCTGCACGAGTGCCGCCATCGGCAGCAGCCAGAACGCGGCGAACATCGCGAGCGCCGGCGCGACGAGCGCGACGCGCCAACGCAGCGGGAAAGTCAGGTCGAGCATGGCGTGGTTCCGGCCGCTTACTGCATCACCTGCAGGTACTGCTGGCCGAACGCTTGCTGGCCGGCCGCCATCTTGCCGAAGTCGACCGGTTTCGCCCGGGCGTATTCGCTCGCCGGCAGGAACTTCGCGGCGACGTCGGCACCGAGCGTCTGCGCGCGCACCGGACGCAGGTACGCGTTGGCCCACAGCTTCTGGCCTTCGTCGGACAGCACGAAGTCGAGCACCTTCCTGCCGTTCGCATCGTGCGGCGCGCCCTTCACGAGGCTCATCACATAGGGCACCGCGATCGTGCCTTCCTTCGGAATCACGAACTCGACGTTCGCGTGATCCTTGTACTTCGCGCGATACGCATCGAAGTCGTAGTCGAGCAGGATCGGAATCTCGCCGGACAGCACGCGCGCATACGCGGTCTGCTTCGGCACGATCGGTGCGTTCGCCTTCAGCTTGCGGAACCAGTCGAGCCCCGGCTTGAAGTCGTCGAGGCTGCCGCCGAGCGCCTGGTTGACGGCGACCGCGCCCGCATAGCCGACGAACGCGCTCGACGGATCGAGGTAGCCGACCATGCCCTTGTATTCGGGCTTCAGCAGGTCGGACCACGAGCGCGGCACCGGCTTGCCGTCGAGCGCGTCCTTGTTCACGAAGAAGCCGAGCGTGCCCGAGTGGATCGCGAACCAGTAGCCTTGCGGGTCCTTCAGGTTCGCGGGGATGTCGTTCCAGTGCGCGGGCTTGTACGGCGCGATCACGCCCTTGTCCTTCGCCTGGAATGCGGACGACACGCCGAGATAGACGACGTCGGCGACCGGGCTCTTCTGTTCGGCGATCAGTTGCGCGATCGCCTGGCCCGAGTTCTTGTTGTCGAACGGCACGCGGATGCCGGTCTTCTGCTTGATCGCCGCGATCTGCGCGGCCCAGTCGGCCCATTCGGGCGGGCAGTTGTAGCAGATCGCGGTTTCGTCAGCATGGGCGGCAGGTGCGAACGCGACGAGCGCGGCGCAGGCGACGGGTGCTGCGAGCACGCGCAGCAGCGAGGTCAGGCGAAAGGACACGGTGGATCTCCGGGCGGGGTGTGGGTATCTCGCCGCGCCGCGCACGATGGCGCGGCGCGTGCGTTCAGGCGTGGCGCAACTGCAGGTCGGCGGCCGGCGACGCGACGGTCGCACCGTCGCGCACCGTGTGCGGCAGGATCAGCGACGTGCGCTCGATCGTCGCGCCGCCGATGCATTCGACGAGGCGCCGCCATGCATGGCGGCCGATGTCCTGGTTCGGCGTCGCGACGCTCGCGAGCGGCGGCGCGAGCAGCTCGCCGATCGCGATGCCGTCGAAGCCGAGCACCGACAGGTCGTCGGGAATCGAGAAGCCCGCGCGGCGCAGGCCGCGCATCACGACCATCGCGAGCAGGTCGTTGCTGCAGAAGAGGGCGGTCGGGCGCGTGGCTTGCGCGGTGAGGTGCGCGAGCACCGCATCGGGCAGTTCGGTCGCGTTGAAGTCGACTTCGACCGGCGGCAGCGTCGCGACACCGGCTTCCTCGAGTGCCTGCGCGTAGCCGAGATGACGCTGGCGGGCGCGATCCGACGCGGCGAGCGAGCCGGCCAGCATCAGCACGCGGCGATGGCCGCGCGCGGTCAGCAGGCGGACGCCGTCGTAGGCGGCGCGGCGGTTGTCGACCGACACCGACGGGCGGCGTTGCGTGTCGTTGTGCATCAGCACGTAGTGCAGGCCGTCGTGGTCGAGCATGTCGAGCAGCGGATGCGTGTCCGCATCGGCGACGGTCAGGATCAGCCCTTCGACGCGCTGCTCGCGCAACGTCTCGATCGCGTGGCGCTCGCGCGCTTCGTCGTATTCGGTCGTCATCAGGATCAGCTTGAAGCCGGCCGCGGTCGCGAGTTCGTCGATGCCCTGCAGGCAGTCGGCGAACACCGGGTTCGACAGCGTCGGCACGACGACGCCGACGAGGCGCGTGCGCTCGCCGCGCAACTGCCGGCCGAGCGGGCTCGGGCGGAATTGCAGCGTATCGATGGCGGTCCGGATCGTCGCCAGCGTCGCGGGGCTGACGGTATGCGGCGCGTTGATCGCGCGCGAGACGGTGGCGATCGAGAAGCCGGCGAGCGCGGCGACGTCCTTGATGGTCGGGGTCATGAAGTTACGCGATGTAAACGTTTTCGGCAGGGAAATTATCGAAAACGTTTGTGACTTCGCGATGACGCACGGGATGTTTGTTTCGCAAAAAGTACGATACAAACATCAGACGTTTGGCGCCCGGCGAGCGGGGTGGAATCGATTGTAGCGGCGGATGCTGCAGCGCGGGACGAAATCGCTGGAGGCGTCGCGTCGATGTCGATCGCGGCGTATCAATTCGGGCGAAGATGGCGTATGCAGACATGCCGCGTCGCGATATACCGCGCCGGAATCAGCTAACGCATGTGCAAGCAATGGTAGAATCGCGTCCGCCCTTTTGCCGGGGTGATGAAATTGGTAAACATAGCGGACTTAAACGATTGAGTGCCCGGCCGGAAACGGCCGGTGCAGAACCCTTCAAATTCGGTGAAACCCCTGACACGCACCGCGCGTCGAGGCAACGCCGAGCCAAGCCTCGCGGTACAGCTATCGCTACAACGAGGAAGGTGTAGAGACTAGACGGGGGGCGCCTAAGGCGCACGGGCGGCGATCACGCCCGCGCGCGACGGCGAAGGCATAGTCCAGCGCACGAACGGCGTCGTTTCGACGGCGCCGGCTTTGAAAGAAGCAGTGTGACGAAAATCCGCCGCCTTGATTGGCTTGCCGGTTCGAGTCCGGTCCCCGGCACCACATTCAAGTTCGTCGAAGTTCGGCTGGGTCGGATGGCACGGGCCAGGCCGTCGCGCACGCCGTCATCAATATCGGAACGGCCAGGGCTTTGGCCTCCGGCACGGTCACCCGCCAACTCCACCGTCGGTTGTAGCAAGTCCCCGCCGAGCATCGCCGTTGAAGCCAGGTTGCGGTACCGCCAGAATGGCGCCTCAGCCCCAATGCCGTTGCAAACGGGACCGAGGCTCGACGCCTAACCGCGCGTGATCATCCATGCCCCGCTACCGGCTCCTTCACGATCTACCAGCAACGAAGCCGAGACGTTGTACAGGAAGCCGGATTGCCCTTCGCCCCGCGTATCCAGGAATCCGGCGCCATTATTGAAGGAATTCAGCAAATAGAGCTGGTCTTCAGTAATCAGTTTCGGATCGTTCTGGGCGTTTGAGCGAATGAAAATGTGCCAAGCGACGGATCCGACGCCGACCAGGCCACCTAATGTGGCGACGTCGAGATTTTGGCCGTTACTTGCGTTGTTATTGAATAGGGCGAGATAGCTATTGTCCTTGACGCTCTGAAGAAGAATCTGGTCACAACTCAGGACGTTTTGCCCCTTGGGTTTTTGGTTGAGCGGGGACGCAATAATCCATTGTGTTGCAGTTTCGTTTCCGCTGAGAGATGAAACCGTTCCCACGTAATCCAGGCCCCCATCAACATGGGAAGCTCCGCCCACACCGAGGAAGCCGCCTTTCCAGTTGCCTCCGTAGCCGTTGGTGAGTCGAATAACATCGCCATACTTCACGTAGTCTGCCATCGTTGTTCTCCGAGTTGTCACACGATGTTCGACGTGGCCACGTCGGTTCGAATTCTAGTCGAAAATTCTTCAGACGTAATAGGTGTGTTATGTGTCGAATTCAATTTATTCGCTTATCGAAAATATCTCGATGGCGATGCAATTATTTGAAACAGCGATCGACGATGGGGGGTGTTGAATTATCGCGCGGGAAAATAGGGGCGGCTTTTGCGCGCGTCCGACAGTGTCGAAACGGATTGATCGCACCTGCCAATTTCGACAGGTTGTTCCGCTGTACTGCGTGCGCCATCATTTGAGTGATTATTGCGAGCCTGACCTCTTGGGTTTCAAGAATCTCCGTTGCGCGTCCAATTGCATTCGCATCGGCGCGAGGGGTCACGATCTGGCCTTATTCGCAATAATTCCCTTCCGCAGCGCGACGACGAGGCGACGAACCATGACATCCAGCAGACTCCAGCAAATGCAGGTCAATCTCACGTTGGCCTATGTGCTTAACAACGCAGCAACGGATAAATTCGGGCACGAAATCCGGCATCCAACTGTCTCGCAGGTCAAAAAGATCATCGTGGATCGCCTGAACGGATCGCGGATGACCCGGAACGATCAGTTCGCAATTGTTTGGGGGCCCGCCATCGTATTGGATCTGAATGGCTATGCCGCCAATGTCACTGCCGTCTTGCAATCGACCGGCAGCGGCGAATATTCAGTGGTGACAAGCGGCACCGATTTCGAATCTCCGCTCGACCTCATGGGCGACTTTTCGTATCGGACCCTTGAACCATTCAGCGCGTATGTGCCGGACTGCCCGCCCGACGCACGCATATCGGCCGGTACCAACGGAGCGCTATTCAACGTACTGAGCACGCCAGATTCAAGTCAGCAGAAGCTTGCCGACTTCCTGAGGACCGTGCAGCCATCGTCGGTAGTCAATGTTATCGGGCACAGCCTCGGAGGCGCCCTGGCCTCCGCGATCGTGTTGTACCTGAAGAATCAGAGTGGCTTGCAGGCCCACACGTACAACTGCCAGACATTCGCCGGCCCGACAGCAGGCAATGCGGTATTCGCCGACTATTTCAATGCGCAAATGCGGGCCCATGCGGTGCGCGTATTCAATACGCGGGATATCGTTCCGATGGCTTGGAATGCGGACAGCATTCTGCATGTGAAGGATGTCTACAGCGATGCGGGCCTTGACACCCCATTAGATACGAAGCTTGCCGTCGATGCGGTTTCCCTTGCTACCAAGTCCCTGGATTACGCGCAATGGGGAACGTCCGATCTTTCAGAATCCGTCACACCGGCGACACAGTACCGGCTTGACGGGACGGTGAATAAACACATTCGGGATTTCCAGACGCAGGTTGGCTATCAGCATATCTACGAATACATGACCTGCCTTGATATGGCCTTGTCCGACATAGACATCCCCGGGCCGGGCCCCGGGGAAGTGGCGTCTCCAGTCAATCGGTGATGGTTGCACGTGTCTTGGGCCGCGTATGAACGCGGACAAGGCCGAGCCAAGCGTAACGCGCAAGCGGGAAGCAGTACGAAGCAAAACCCGCTGGATGCAACGACCCGCAATGTTAAAGCCCGCTTCGGCGGGCTTTCTTATGCGCGTTCCTGCAGGACCCGACCCGGTTCGCACGAGGACGACTCGGAGATATGTGTTTCCGTCAGGCGCCGGGCGCGGAGTCGAGGCGGGAAATAATGCCGTCACGAGCATGCCGAACAGGACGTGGCTTCATTGCCGTGCGGGCACAATGAGCGCTTCGTTTACTATCGGGGCACGATTCCCTCAAACAGATGTTGCCCGCCGCAACGCCACGCCGCATGCACAACTCCACCCACCACTACTACGAACCCGCGCAAGGCCACGGCCTGCCGCACGACCCATTGAACGCGATCATCGGCCCGCGCCCGATCGGCTGGATTTCCTCCCGCGGCAGCGACGGCACGCTCAACCTCGCGCCGTACAGCTTCTTCAATGCGTTCAACTATCGTCCGCCGATCATCGGCTTTTCGAGCACGGCCGCGAAGGACAGCCTGCGCAACGTGCAGGAGACCGGCGAGTTCGTCTGGAATCTCGCGACGCGCGATCTCGCCGACCGGATGAACCAGACTTGCGCTGCCGTGCCGTACGACGTGAACGAATTCGAACTCGGCGGCCTGACCGCGCTTCCGTCGCGCCTCGTCAACGTGCCGCGCGTGGCGGAAAGCGGCGTCAACTTCGAATGCAAGGTGACCGACGTGATCCGGCTGCGCGATCACCACGGCGTCGACACGCCGGCCACGCTGGTACTGGGCGAAGTCGTCGCCGTGCATATCCGTCACGACCTGCTGAAGGACGGCATCTTCGACACGTTCGGGGCGGGCATCATTCTTCGCGCGGGCGGCCCGTCGGCCTACGTGCACGTCACGCCCGACAGCCGCTTCGACATCGCGCGCCCCGACGCGTGATTCGTCGTATGCCGGGGCGCCCCGGCAAGCGGTCGCTGAAGCGCCCGGCCGCGCCGAGACCCCGCCGGGATCCAGGATTTCGCGGGGTCTTTTGCTTCGTCTCCTCCGACATGACCGGGACGCCCTGATCCGTCCGGCCTCGATACGCACGCTTCACCGTCCGTTGATGCATCGCAGCACACGCGACGTGCATTCACCCCACCGACAGCACTGATCGCCCGTCGCCACCCGCCATGGCAAATCTGCTCACCCTGAACGAGCGGGTTGGGCATCGACGTCTCGCGCCATGAGGCATAAATTCCCAAGGTTGGCGTGCTTATCCGTGCGCCAGCCCGCGCGTGAGCCGGCAACCGGCCGCGCGTTTCCATCAGCGTGAGACACAATCGAGCGTGGAGACGACACGATGAGCCTGTCAGAGCCATTGCGTCTGCATGTGCCGGAGCCCACCGGGCGTCCGGGCTGCAAGACGGATTTTTCCTATCTGCATCTATCGCCGGCCGGTGCCGTTCGCCGCCCGCCGATCGACGTCGCCCCGGCGGATACCGCCCATCTCGCCCGCAGCCTCGTGCGCGTGCTCGACGACCACGGCCAGGCACTCGGCCCGTGGGCACCGGACCTCGACGATGCGCGTCTGATCGCCGGGATGCGCGCGATGCTGAAGACCCGCATCTTCGACGCGCGCATGATGATCGCGCAGCGTCAGAAGAAAATCTCCTTCTACATGGTGAGCCTCGGCGAGGAGGCGATCGGCGCCGCGCATGCGATGGCGCTGCGCCACGGCGACATGTGCTTTCCGACCTACCGCCAGCAAAGCATCCTGATCGCGCGCGACGTGCCGCTCGAACGGATGATCTGCCAGCTGATGTCGAACGAAGGCGATCCGCTGAAGGGGCGCCAGCTCCCGGTCATGTACTCGGACCGCGAAGCCGGCTTCTTCTCGATCTCCGGCAACCTCGCGACGCAGTTCATCCAGGCGGTCGGCTGGGCGATGGCGTCGGCGATCAAGGGCGACACGAAGATCTCGTCCGCCTGGATCGGCGACGGCGCGACCGCGGAAGCCGACTTCCACACCGCGCTGACGTTCGCGCACGTGTATCGCGCGCCGGTCGTACTGAACGTCGTCAACAACCAGTGGGCGATCTCGACGTTCCAGGCGATCGCGGGCGGCGAGGGGACGACGTTCGCCGGGCGCGGCGTCGGCTGCGGCATCGCTTCGCTGCGCGTCGACGGCAACGACTTCCTCGCGATCTACGCGGCTTCGAGCTGGGCGGCCGAACGCGCGCGCCGCAATCTCGGCCCGACGCTGATCGAATGGGTCACCTATCGCGCCGGCGCGCATTCGACGTCGGACGATCCGACGAAATACCGGCCGGCCGACGACTGGGCGCACTTTCCGCTCGGCGACCCGATCGCCCGCTTCAAGCAGCACCTGATCGCGAAGGGCATCTGGTCCGACAGCGCGCACGACGCGCTCACGGCCGAACTCGAAGCCGAGGTGATCGCCGCGCAGAAGGAAGCGGAGACGTTCGGGACGCTGGCCGACGACCGGATTCCGTCGCCGGCGTCGATGTTCGACGATGTGTACAAGGAGCTGCCCGCGCACCTGCGCCGCCAGCGCCAGGAACTGGGAGCGTGATCATGGCGCAACATGAAACAACGACGGCATCGGCGCAGCCGATGACGATGATCCAGGCGCTGCGTTCCGCGATGGACGTGATGCTCGGCCGCGACGACGACGTGGTCGTGTTCGGGCAGGACGTCGGCTACTTCGGCGGCGTGTTCCGCTGCACCGAGGGCCTGCAGGCCAAGTACGGCAAGTCGCGCGTGTTCGATGCGCCGATCTCGGAAGGCGGGATCGTCGGCGCCGCGGTCGGGATGGGCGCGTATGGATTGCGGCCGGTCTGCGAGATCCAGTTCGCGGATTACTTCTACCCGGCGTCCGACCAGATCGTGTCGGAAGGCGCACGGCTGCGCTATCGCTCGGCGGGCCAGTTCACCGCGCCGATGACGATCCGGATGCCGTGCGGCGGCGGCATCTACGGCGGCCAGACGCACAGCCAGAGCCCGGAGGCGATGTTCACGCAGGTTTGCGGATTGCGCACGGTGATGCCGTCGAATCCGTACGACGCGAAAGGGCTTCTGATCGCGTCGATCGAGAACGACGATCCGGTGATCTTCCTCGAGCCGAAGCGCCTGTACAACGGGCCGTTCGACGGCCATCACGAGCGTCCGGTCACGTCGTGGCTCAAGCATCCGGGCAGTGTGGTGCCGGAAGGCTATTACACGGTGCCGCTCGATACGGCCGCCGTCGTGCGACCCGGCAACGACGTGACGGTGCTGACGTACGGCACGACCGTCCACGTGTCGCTGGCTGCCGCCGAGGAGACCGGCATCGATGCGGAAGTGATCGACCTGCGCACGCTGTGGCCGGTCGATCTCGATACGATCGTCGCGTCGGTGCGCAAGACCGGCCGCTGCGTGGTGGTGCACGAAGCGACGCGCACCTGCGGCTACGGCGCGGAACTGGTGTCGCTCGTCCAGGAGCACTGCTTCTACCATCTGGAAGCACCGGTCGAGCGGACGACGGGCTGGGACACGCCGTATCCGCACGCGCAGGAATGGGCGTATTTCCCCGGCCCGGCCCGGGTTGGCGAAGCGTTGCGACGCGTGATGGAGGCCTGAGATGGGGATTCATGTCATCAAGATGCCGGATATCGGCGAAGGGATCGCCGAGGTCGAGCTGGTCGCCTGGCACGTGCAACCGGGGCAGACGATCGCCGAAGACCAGCCGCTCGCCGATGTGATGACCGACAAGGCGGCGGTGGAGATTCCGTCGCCGGTGGCGGGCAAGGTGCTGGAGCTCGGCGGCCGGATCGGCGAGATGATGGCGGTCGGCAGCGAGCTGATCCGTCTCGAAGTCGAGGGCGACGGCAACCTGAAGCCGGGCGCGAAGGCGCGTGATTCAGACGCGGATAGGGCGCCGAGTCCAGCGGCGGTCGATGCGCCTGCCAAGTCATCCAAAGTCACCGAGGCAGCGGTAGCAGCCGACGCAGCCGAAGCGCACGAGCCGTCGAAGGCAACACGTCACGCTGCCGACCGCGCGCCGGCCGAGCCGCGTCGCGCGGAAGATGCGGTGCCGCCGCGCGCGGCACTCGCGCCGGGCGAACGGCCGCTCGCCTCGCCGGCGGTGCGCCAGCGCGCATGGGACATGGGCATCGAGCTGCGCTACGTGCGCGGCACCGGCGAAGCCGGGCGGATCCTGCATGCGGACCTCGATGCGTATGCACGCACGGGCGGCGGCGCGGCGCGTGGATCGCAAGCGCACGGCTACGACGAGCGCAACGATGCAACCGAGGTGCCGGTGATCGGCCTGCGCCGTGCGATCGCGCGCAAGATGCAGGAAGCGAAGCGCCGCATTCCGCACTTCACCTACGTCGAGGAGATCGACGTCACCGAGCTCGAATCGCTGCGCGCCGAGCTGAACCGACGCCACGGCGACACGCGCGGCCGGCTCACGCCGCTGCCGCTGCTGATCCGCGCGATGGTGATCGCGCTGCGCGACTTCCCGCAGATCAACGCGCGCTACGACGACGAAACCGGTGTCGTCACGCGTTACGGCGCGGTGCACATGGGTGTCGCGACGCAGACGGACGGCGGCCTCACGGTGCCGGTGCTGCGTCACGCGGAAGCGCGCGACGTGTGGTCGATCTCGGCGGAAATCGCTCGGCTCGCCGACGCGGTGCGCGCGAACCGTGCGCAGCGCGACGAGCTGACCGGCTCGACGATCACGATCTCGAGCCTCGGCGCGCTCGGCGGCATCGTGTCGACACCGGTCATCAACCATCCCGAGGTCGGCATCGTCGGCGTGAACCGGATCGTCGAGCGGCCGATGATCCGCGACGGCGCGATCGTCGCGCGCAAGATGATGAACCTGTCGTCGTCGTTCGACCATCGCGTCGTCGACGGCGCGGACGCGGCCGAGTTCATCCAGGCCGTGCGCGGCTTGCTCGAGCGCCCGGCGCTGCTGTTCGCGGAGTGAGCGCGATGAGGAACGAACACACCACGTTGCTCGTCATCGGCGGCGGTCCGGGCGGTTACGTCGCCGCGATTCGCGCGGGACAACTCGGCATTCCGACGGTGCTCGTCGAGCGCGAACGGCTCGGCGGCACGTGCCTGAACATCGGCTGCATTCCGTCGAAGGCGCTGATTCATGTCGCCGATGCGTTCGAGCAGGCGTGCGGGCAGGCCGGCGAGGGGACGCTCGGGATTCGCGTGCGCACGCCGGAGATCGACATCGCGAAAAGCGTCGCATGGAAGGACGGCATCGTCGAGCGGCTCACCCGCGGCGTCGGCGCGCTGCTGAAGAAGCACGGCGTGCGCGTGCTGCACGGCGACGCGCGCGTCGTCGACGGCAAGACGGTCGACGTCGTATCCGGCGACCACACGACGCGGATCGCGTGCGAGCACCTGTTGCTCGCGACGGGCTCGGAACCGGTCGCGCTGCCGTCGATGCCGTTCGGCGGTCACGTCGTATCGTCGACCGAGGCGCTGTCGCCCGCGTCGTTGCCGAAGCGGCTGGTCGTCGTCGGCGCCGGGTACATCGGGCTCGAACTCGGCACCGTCTATCGCAAGCTCGGCGTCGACATCGCCATCGTCGAGGCGGCGGAGCGCGTGCTGCCCGCGTACGACGCGGAACTCGCGAAGCCGGTCGCCGAATCGCTCGCGCGGCCCGGCGTCGGGCTATGGCTGGGCCACACGGTGCTGGGCCTCGCGAACGACGGCGCGGTGCGCGTGCAGGCACCCGACGGCACGGAGAAGACGCTGCCGGCCGATCGCGTGCTGGTCGCGGTCGGCCGCCGGCCGCGCGTCGACGGCTTCGGGCTCGAATCGCTGCCGCTCGATCGCAACGGCCGCGCGCTGCGCATCGACGACGCATGCCGGACGTCGATGCGCAACGTGTGGGCGATCGGCGACGTCGCCGGCGAGCCGATGCTCGCGCATCGCGCGATGGCGCAGGGCGAGATGGTGGCCGAGCTGATCGCGGGACGGCGGCGCAAGTTCACGCCGGCGTCGATCCCTGCCGTATGCTTCACCGATCCCGAGGTCGTCACGTCCGGCTGGTCGCCTGACGACGCGAAGGCGGCCGGCGTCGACTGCATCGGCGCGTCGTTCCCGTTCGCGGCGAACGGGCGCGCGATGACGCTGCAGGCGACCGACGGTTTCGTGCGCGTCGTCGCGCGGCGCGACACGCACCTGATCGTCGGCTGGCAGGCGGTCGGGCGCGGCGTGTCGGAGCTGGCCGCGGCGTTCTCGCAGTCGCTCGAGATGAGAGCGCGGCTCGAGGACATCGGCGGCACGATCCACGCGCATCCGACGCTCGGCGAAGCGATGCAGGAGGCGGCGTTGCGCGCGCTGGGGCATGCGTTGCACGTGTGAGCTGCCGTGCCGGCATCCATCGCCGAACGAAGCCCCGCGGCGGCGGGGCTCTTCATGCATGGGCGGCCCGTCACCGCGAGAGGTCACGACGGCACCCGCGCGCGAGCGGGCCGGGCCGTCACGTCGCGATAGAACGCATCGATCGCCTCGACCATCTGCGCAAGCCCCGGCTGTTCGAGCGGATAGTGGCCCGCGTTGTCGAGCATTACCACCTTGACCGGCACGTTGCGGATCCGGGCGAGGAACGGTTCGCTCAGGTGGCGCGGCGTCCAGCGGTCCGCGGCCGGTTGCGTGAGCAGGATCGGGCAGACGCGAAAATCTTCCGGCTCCAGCGCCGGCCGATACGACATGTTGGGGCGATCGTCCTTCGCGCGCTCCGCGTCGATCAGGTCGCTGCCGGCGCGCACCCAGTCGTCGTAGCGCACCAGTGCGCCGCGCGCGACCTCGGTCATCACGATCCCGTACGGGCCGCTGAAGCGCAGGCTGCAGGAAGAGGGCGCAGAGCGGGCGGGCGCGGGTTGCCGTTGACCCGCCCGCGCGAAGCGTTCATCGTGTCGATTCCACGCGGATTCACCGGCCGCACCCGGTCGGCCGACTGGTGGCAGGCCGACGCGGTGATCTGCACGCTCGGCACCACGATGCACGTCGCGGGCTCGCAGGCCGCATTCCGCCGCGTCGATCACGACTATCCGCTCGCGGTCGCGCGTCTCGCGCACCGGTCCGGCACGCCGACCTACGTGCTGAATTCCGCGCTCGGCGCGGACCCGGCATCGCGCATCTTCTACAACCGCGTGAAGGGCGAGGTCGAGCGTGCGCTCGCGGGCATCGGGTTCGCATCGCTCACCTGCGTGCGGCCGGGCCTGATCGGCGGCAGCCGCGACGAATTCCGGTTCGGCGAACGGATGCTGGTGCTGGCGCTGGGCGTCGCCGGGCCGCTGTGGCCGCGGAAGTGGCGAATGAATCCCGCGCCGCGCATTGCCCGCGCGCTGCTCGACGCCGCGCTCGAGGCGCGCCCGGGCGTGCATGTCATCGGCTCGGAGCGGCTCGCCTGAACCGGTCCACCGCCGCGCCGTTGCCGACGACGCGGACGGCTGCATCGCACTGCGCGGCAGGGCGCGCGAGACCGGAACGCCGGACGACGCCGGCGGCGCGATCCTGATGCGTCGGACCGGGTGCGCGCAAGACGGTTTCGTCATATCAGGCGAAGGCGGGACGTCGCGCGCGTGCTGACCTACGATGAAGACATCGTGTCCCTCGTCAGCCGAACCGTGTGCACCCACTACCGCGCCCCCGATGAAGACCCGGGCATCAGCGAGCTCAAGATCGGCATCGGCGATCTGTTTCGTCGCGATCCATGGGAACCCGACGTGTATCCCGATTACGCGGCGCCCGTCGCGCGTGCCGACGGCGACGGTCTCGCGGTCGTCAGCGCGGTGTTCGGCTTCTGGCCGAAGTTCATGCAGCCCGAGCGTCTCGACGAGAACGGGCGCAAAAGAAAGAAGCTCGATACGGTGAATGCGCGCGCGGAAACGGTCGGTTCGTCGCGGCTCTACGCCAACGCATGGCGCAATGGCCAGCGTTGCCTGATTCCGGTGCGCTGGATCTTCGAGCCGTGCTACGAGACGGGCCGCAACGTGTGGTACCGGATCGGCGTCGGCAGCTGGGAGCCGTACTGCGTCGCCGGCATCTGGCGGCGCTACGAAGCCATCGACGGCCGCGAGCGGATCGGCATGACGATGCTCACGGTCAATGCCGACCATCACCCCGTGTTCGCGCGCATGCATCGGCCCGGCGACGAGAAGCGGGGCGTCGTGATCCTGCGCCGCGACGACTACGACGCATGGCTGCACACGCGCGACGTCGAGGTTGCGCGGCACATGCTGAATCTCGTGCCTGCCGGCGACATGCTCGCCGCGCCCGCTCAGGAACTGCCCGCCGGCACCTGAGCTTTCATTTTTCCTACGCCCAACCGGCGACTCCGCGGGTCGGACGCGTCCCGCTTGTTCAGACGATTTCGAAAATTGCCGGACATCGGGTAATCACGGATATCACCCAAGTTGTATATACAAGATGATCCGCTGGCAACGTCGGCACACGTCGTGCCGGTTGCGCGCCAGCGTGCAGACCGTGCGTGCCTGGCGCATGCCGGCGATCCACGGCGCACCGCACCCGACGAGCCGAAAGGGCGGCTCGGCACGTTTCCTGTCTCGTCCAAACCATTTGTGATCCTCAGTATCTTGGAGATTTTCCCGTGTCAACGAATCCCAGTGGAAAAGCCGGCGGTCTGATCGAGGTACGCTCGATCGATTTCATTCCCGACGCCGAACGCCACGGCGGCCTGCTGAGCCAGTTCACGCTGTGGCTGTCGGCGAACATGCAGATCACGGCCATCGTCACGGGGGCGCTCGCGGTCGTGCTCGGCGGCGACGTGTTCTGGTCGCTGGTTGCGCTGCTGCTCGGCCAGCTCGTCGGCGGCGCGGTGATGGCGCTGCACGGCGCGCAGGGGCCGCAGCTCGGCTTGCCGCAGATGATCTCGAGCCGCGTGCAGTTCGGCGTCTACGGCGCGATGATCCCGATCGTGCTCGTGTGCCTGATGTACATCGGCTTTTCCGCCAGCGGCTCGGTGCTCGCCGGGCAGGCCGTCGCGCAACTGCTGCACGTCGACGACGCGGCCGGCATCCTGCTGTTCGCGGCCGTGATCGTCGTGCTGACGGTGTTCGGCTATCGCGCGATCCACTTCGTCGGCCGGGTCGCGAGCGTGATCGGCATCGTCGCGTTCGTCTACATGTTCACGCAGCTGTTCGCGAACCACGACGTCGGCGCGCTGCTCGCGAACAAGCACTTCTCGCTCGCGAGCTTCCTGCTGTCGATGTCGCTGTCCGCGTCGTGGCAGATCGCGTTCGGCCCGTACGTCGCCGACTATTCGCGCTACCTGCCACGCTCGACGTCGTCGGTCGCCACGTTCCTCGCGGTCGGCCTCGGCTCGGTGATCGGCGCGCAGGCGGCGATGGTGTTCGGCGTGTTCGCGGCCGCACTCGCCGGCAGCCAGTTCGCGCACCACGAGGTGTCGTACATCGTCGGCCTCGGCTCGACGGGCGCCGTGGCGGCCCTGCTGTATTTCAGCATCGCGTTCGGCAAGGTGACGGTGACCGCGCTCAACGCCTATGGCAGCTTCATGTCGATGGCGACGATCGTCAGCGGTTTCCGCGGCAAGGGCGCGGTGTCGTCGCGCAGCCGTCTCGTGTACATCTTCGGGATGATCTGCGTGTCGACGCTGATCGCGCTCGCCGGCCGCCATTCGTTCCTGAAGGAATTCACCGCGTTCATCCTGTTCCTGCTCGCGTTCTTCACGCCGTGGAGCGCGATCAACCTGGTCGACTACTACTGCTTCACGCGCTCGCGCTACGACGTGCCGGCGCTGTCCGATCCGGACGGTCGCTATGGCCGCTGGAACGTGATGGCGATCACGATCTACGTGGCCGGCATCCTGGTGCAGCTGCCGTTCATATCGACGCACATCTACACGGGCCCGCTTGTCGACGCGCTCGGCGGCACCGACATCTCGTGGATCCTCGGCCTTGTCGTGCCGGCCGTGCTGTACTACGTCGGCGCGCGTGCATCGCGACGCAGCATCCCCGAGCGCCTGATCCTGCCGCTCGAACGCGGCGAGGCTCAGCACTGACGCGTCGCGTCGCCCGTCGGGCCGGCCCGCGGCCGGCCTGAGCGGCACGCCGCGCCGAGTCCGGCGCGACCGGCAGCCGCGTTGTAGATCACCTTCGTTATCCGCGATGCCGGCATGGCAGACCACCATGCCCGGCATCGTTCCATTCTCCTTCAATTGAATAGTATGACTAAGCAAATGAACGCACGAGGCAATCGTTCCCGGGCGCGATCGGCGCATGCCGGCCTTCGCATGGCCGTCGCGGCCGCATGCCTGGGTGGGTCCGGCGTCGCGCTCGCGCAGGACGGTGTCACGCTGTACGGCGTGATCGACGAGTTCGCGCAGTACGTGAACACCGGCAACGGCTATACGGCGGCGATCGGCTCGGGCGGCCAGTGGGGCAGCCGCTTCGGGATGAAGGGTGGCGAGGACATCGGCGGCGGCCAGAAGATCGAGTTCGCGCTCGAGAACGGCTTCAATCCGAACGACGGTTCGCTCGCCAGTTCGGGCAGCATGTTCAATCGCCAGGCGTGGGTGGGCATCGCCGGGCAGTGGGGCAAGGTGCGCGCGGGCCGCCAGAATTCGCCGCTGTTCAACGACCAGGGCGGGCAGGACGCGTTCGGCGGCGTCACGCAGGCGTCCGGCATGGACAACCTGACCGTGTTTGCGTTCCGCACGAGCAACACGCTGTCGTACCAGAGCCCCGAGATCGCCGGCTTCCAGGCGGGGGTGTATGTCGGGTTCGGCGACGCGGGCGGGGCGCGCTCGGCGGGCTCGAGCCAGCAGTTCGACGTGACCTACGAGCACGGGCCGTTCGCGGCGTTCGTCGCGAGCCAGTGGCTGAAGAACGCGACGGCGACCACGACCGATCGCACGATCATGGCCGGCGCATCGTACGCGATCGGCAAGGCGACCGTATACGGCGGCTTCTCCGCGGTGAAGTGGGCCGACCTCGGCATCGATTCGCGTGTGTACGGGCTGTCGGTCAAGTACCAGCTCAACCCGGCGAACTACGTCGCGCTCGGCTATGCGTACCTGCACGACCAGACGTCGCAAGGCGACAACGCCGACCAGTTCGGGCTGATGTACGAATACGACTTGTCGAAACGCACGAGCTTCTACGGCGCGCTGTCGTACCTGCGCAACCGCAACCAGGCCGGCTACACGCTCGCGGGCGCGGCGAACCCGGGCCTGCCGCTCGCGTATCCGGGCGCGAACGCGCGCGGCGTGCAGCTCGGCATCGTGCATCGCTTCTGACGATGCATCGGGCGCCGGGCTGCATGAACCGGCGCCTGCTTCCTTCCTTTCGCGGATGCGCGCATCGCGCGCCTACATCCCCAGCCCGACCGGCGCGCCGCGGCGCTGGACCATCTGCAGCGCGACCAGCGCGAGCCCGGCCGCGGCGATCAATCCGCCGACGAGCGGCACCGCCGCGTAGCCGAAGCCGGCCGAGATCGCCGCGCCGCCAGCTGCCGCGCCGACTGCGTTGCCGAGGTTGAACGCGCCGATGTTGACGGCCGACGCGAGGCCCGGCGCTTCGTGTGCGGCACGCATCACGCGCATCTGCAGCGGCGGGACCACCGCGAACGTCGCGACGCCCCAGACCAGCAGCGCGACCGCGGCACCGGCATGCGTGCGGGCGAACAGCGGGAATGCGGCCATCGTGACGATCAGCAGCACCAGGAAGCCGATCAGCGTGCCGTCGAGCGAGCGGTCGGCGAGGCGGCCGCCGGAGATGTTGCCGATCGAGAAGCCGACGCCGATCAGCACGAGCATCGCGGTGACGAAGCCGGGCGTCGCACCGGTCAGGTGTTCGAGCGTCGGCGCGACATACGTGTACAGCGTGAACATCGCGCCGGCGCCGAGCACCGTGGTCCCGAGCGCGCCGAGCACGACCGGGCGCGTCAGCACCGACAGTTCGGCACGCAGGTTCGGCATCTTGCCGGCCGTGCCCTTCGGCAGCGCGGCGAACAGGCCGGCGATCGCGATCACGCCGAGCGCCGCGGTGGCCGCGAACGACATGCGCCAGCCGATCATCTGGCCGAGCCAGGTCGCGGCCGGCACGCCGCCGACGTTCGCGATCGTAAGCCCCATGAACATCGTCGCGACCGCGCTGGCCTGCTTTTCACGCGGCACCAGGCTGGCCGCGACCACCGAGCCGAGCCCGAAGAACGCGCCGTGGTTGAGGCTCGTGACGAGCCGCGCGAGCAGCAGCGTCGTGTAGTCCGGCGCGACGGCCGACAGCAGGTTGCCGATCGTGAAGATCGACATCAGCGCGATCAGCGCCGAGCGGCGCGACCAGCGCGCGAGCAGCAGCGTCATCAGCGGCGCGCCGACCATCACGCCGATCGCATACGCGCTGATCAGCATGCCGGCCTGCGGAATCGACACATGCACGCCGTCGGCGATCACGGGCAGCAGGCCCATCGGCGAGAACTCGGTCGTGCCGATGCCGAACGCACCGGCGGCGAGCGCCAGCAGCGGCAGCGCGGCGCTGCCGCCGGGGTGGGAAGGAGAAGAAGTCGTGGTGCTCACGCGATGCGCTCCTGTCAGGGTTGGGCAACGGCGCCGGGCCGTTTTGGACAGGGTGAAGTGTGCCTGCATGACTTTTGCGGAAAAAGCCGCGCTGGAACGAAATTATCTTGATTGCATGTCAATAATGCGCGATCGGGGTGGCATGCGTACGCGGCTCGCGGCCCCCAAAAAAACCCCGGTCACAGGGGGCCGTGACCGGGGTGGAAAGGCATCCTCTCTTTGGCACGAGGGTTGGATGCGGGCGCAGTATATTTCCGGGCATAACGATTCGAAATGACGTTAAACGGCCGTTTTGGGTGTCAATTTAAAAATACCGACGCGGCAGCGCCGATTGTCATCGCTTTGAAAGATTTTTCGTGCGCTCGACCGGATGTTTAGTTTGCGATGGCAGCGAAGGTGGTCGCCATCCGAAGCGACCACGCAAGCGGCCGGATCCGCGGCCAGGCGATGCCGTGGAATCCGTCGCCGGCGCGCGGATCGTGCACGCCGGGCTGTCGGTCAGTCCGTGTCGCCGGCCGCATCGCGCACGGCCTCGAGAAACCGCGCGACGACAGGAGAAGCCGGCGCCGCCGCGCCGTCGAACACGAACTCGATGTCGAAGCGGCTCGCGAGTTCGTCGAGCGCGACGAGCCGGACCGTGCGCGGGCACGTCGGCGACGCGCTTTCCGGCACGAATGCGCAGCCCATGCCGGCCGCGACGAGACCGATCAGCGTCGGGATGTCGCTGCCGACCTGCGCGATGCGCGGCGTGAAGCCGGCCCGTTCGCACTGCGCCATCAGGAAGCGGTGGTGCGCGGCGGAGCGATGCGCGTCGAACCAGACGAACGGTTCGTGCGCGACGTCGGCGAGCGTGCGCGGTGCGAGGAAGCGGCCGCCGGGCGGCGCGGGCATCGCGAGCACGAAGCGGTCGCTCAGCAGCCGCACGCCCGACAGATGCGGCGCCTCGTCGCGGCGCCACGCCATGATGCCGCCGTCGAGCTGGCCGCGCATCAGCGCCGCCGCCTGTTCGGCCGACAGCATCGGCGCGATCGACAGCTTCACGTCCGGACATGCGTCGCGAAACGCCTTCAGCACGTTCGCGACGACCGGCAGCGGCAGGCAGTTCGGCAGCGCGCCGAGCCGCAGTTCGCCGAGCTGGCCGGCCGCGCTGCGCAACGCGCGTTCGCGGCTGTCCTGCAACGTCGCGAGCAGGCCGGTCGCATCCTGCAGGAAACTCGCGCCGGCCGCCGTGAGCGTGACGCCGGTCGCGCGGCGGATCAGCAGCGGCGTGCCGATCGCGTCCTCGAGCTCGCGGATCTGACGCGACAGCGCCGGCTGGACGATGCCGGCCGCGCGGGCGCCGGCCATCACGCTGCCGGCTTGCGCGACGGCCACGAAATAACGCAGGTGACGCAGTTCGATCTGGCGCATGCGGTGTCGGCTCCGGTTTTCGGCCCTGATTCGATGGATATGCCTGTCAAGCATAGCAAGTGCCATTCGATGGTATTGGAAAGCATGATGGGTGTGCCGTACGATGGTCTCCGTTGCCGGGCCTGCAGACAGGCCGCGCGTGTTTCCTTTGTCCCGATCGTGTCCCGCACCATGCCGCTTCATGTCCAGACCCCGTATATCCGTTCGCACATCGCATCGCGCCGCCTCGGCACGAACATCCGGCTGAAGCTCGATGCGCTGCAGCCGTCCGGCTCGTTCAAATTGCGCGGCATCGGCGCGGTGTGCGAAGCCCGGCACGCGGCCGGCGCGCGCCGGTTCGTGTCGTCATCGGGCGGCAATGCGGGCATCGCGGTCGCGTATTGCGGCCGCGAACTCGGCGTGCCGGTGCTCGTCGTCGTGCCGGAAACCGCGTCGGCCCGCGCGCGCGAGCTGATCCGCGTCGAGGGCGCGGAAGTGGTCGTGCACGGCGCGAGCTGGGCCGAGGCGAACGCATTCGCGTTGTCTGCCGTCGGCGCGCACGATGCGTTCGTGCATCCGTTCGACGACCCCATGCTGTGGCAGGGGCACGCGACGATGATCGACGAGATGGCGGCGACCGGCCCGAAGCCCGACGTGGTGGTGCTCGCGGTCGGCGGCGGCGGGCTGCTGTGCGGCGTGCTCGAGGGGCTCGCGCGCAATGGCTGGCACGACGTGCCGGTCGTCGCGGTCGAGACGGAGGGCGCCGACAGTTACGCGCGCTCGGTCGCGCACGGGCATCCGGTCGAATTGCCGGCGATCACGAGCATCGCGACGTCGCTCGGCGCGAAGCGGCCGTGCGACGCGGCGGTCGAATGGGCGAAGCGGCACGCGATCCATCCGGTCGTGGTGTCGGATGCGCAGGCGGTGGCTGCGTCGCTGCGGTTCCTGGACGAGCACCGGATCGTCGTCGAGCCGGCGTGCGGTGCTGCGCTGGCCGCGCTCGAACAACCGGTGCCGGTGCTTGCTTCGGCGTCGGACATCGCGGTGATCGTGTGCGGCGGCGTGACGGCGACGGTCGAGCAACTGCAGACGCTGAGCGCGACGTTGCGGTAACGCGCCAGCGGGCGTGGCGCGCCGCGCGCGAGGGGCGCACGGCGCGAAGAGAGGGTCGCGGTCAGTTCGCGGACGGCACGCTGGCACCGGTCGGTGCGGACGACGCGACGGGATCGGCCGCAGCGGGCGCAGGCGCCTTGCCCGCCGACGTGGGAGCGGCGTTCGAGGGGGCAGGTGCGGATGCCGCCGGCGCAGGCGTGGCCGATGCCGACGTTGCAGCAGCCGGCGCGGCAGTTGCAGGTGTCGATGCAGCCTGCGTCGACGCAGCGGCGGGTGCCGAAGCCGGAGCAGCCACCGAGGCTGCAGCAGGCGTCGAGGCCGAAGCTGGCACCGAAGCCGAACCCGGAACCGAACCCGCCGCCGCGCCCGACACGCCGGCCCGCATCACCCCCGGCGCGACCACGGCCGATGCCGCGGCAGGCACGGCCGGCACGACCGGCGTGCCCGGAGTCGGTGCGACGCTCGGCACCGACAGCGGCACCGGCGCGGCCGGCGGCGTCGGCACGACGGGCGTCGTCATCTTCATCGGCTCGCCCTGCGGCGTAGGCGCCGGTTCGGGTAGCGGCGTGACGGGCTCCTTCTCGGCCGCCTTCACGGTCGCGCGATCGCGGCGGGCCGGATCGATCTTCAGGAAATGCTCGACGAGATTGAAGAAGCGCTCGTAGAACACGCCGGCGGGAATCGTCTCGCTCGCGGTCTTCACGAGCGCGTCGTCGCTCGACCCGATCGGCAGCGACAGCGAACCGAACACGCTGAGCCCGACGCTCGCCGACGTATTCGACTTCTTCAGCGTATAGCGATCCTGCACCGCGTTCACGTAGGCGATGCTCGACGAGCCGTCGGCATTCGCGTCCGCGCACACGACGTGAAACTCGATCACGACGTGCATGTCGTTGCTCGGCTGGAAATTCTTGCTGCCGTCGACCGCATCGTTGCGCGACGACGACACGACATAGCCCTGGCTCAGCAGCGCGCGGCGCGCGGCCTCGCAGGCCGCGTCGGATTTCGAGCGGAACGTGTGCGCGTACGGGCTGCTCGTCGCGTCGAACTGCTCCTGCTGATAGATCGGCTTGGGCGGCGACGAGCACGCCGCCAGCACGGCCGCGGCCGCGAGCGCGCACGAAACGGAAAACAGGCGAAATCGATTGTGCATGGCGTCTTTCAAAAGGCTCGGCGAGATGTCGCGCGGGGCTGCGGGCGCAGCGCACGCAGCGGCGGGGCCGGTGCGATGCGCGTGGCAATCTCGTATGGCCGGGGCGTCATTATAGTTTCGTTTGATGTCGCGCTCGCTTCAGCCGGCCGGCGCCGGCCGCGCGGCGGCGAGCAATTGCGACGCCAGCGGATGGTGTTCGCCGCGCCGCGAGCGGATCGCATGGATCTCCTCGGTCACGTCGCCCGCCCGGCCGAGCCGGCGCAGCCCGCGCAACACCGATGCGTCGTTCGCGCCGAGTTCGCTCAGCGGAAACACGCCGAGGCCGCGCGCCGCGAACACGGCCATCAACGCGCTGTCCTCGAATTCCCCGGCCACGCGCGGCACGATCCGTTCCCGTTCCAGCCACCGGTCGAGGCGCGCGCGCAGCGCCGAATGGGCGGTCGGCAGCAGCACCGGCAGTTCGGCGAGGCACGCCGGAAAGCGCTGCCGCGCGGCCGGCGTGACGAGCGCCGCAGGCCCGTACCAGTCGACCGGCGACGCGACGAGCCGCTCGCTCGTCACGCGCAGATTCGACCCCGACGGCGCACCCTGGCCGGCCAGCACGAGATCGAGATGATGCAGTGCCAGTTCCGCGAGCAGCGCATCGTGCTCGCCCTCGTGGCAGAGCAGCCGCAGCGTGGGCGTGTCGAGCACCGGCGCGAGGATCGCATGCGCGGCGAGCTTCGAGATTCCGTCCGCGAGGCCGACCGCGAGCCGCACGGTCGGCTGGCTGGCCGCCGCGCGCACTTCGTCGGGAATCAGCCGGCCCATCTCGAAGATGACCTCCGCACGCGCATACGCGGCCTGCCCGGCATCGGTCATCGCGATGCCGCGCCCGGCCGGGCGCAGCAACTGGTGGCCGAGCGACTTCTCCAGTTCGCGGACCTGCGCGCTGATCGTCTGCACGGCCATGTCGAGCCGCTCCGCGGCGCGCGCGAAGCCGCCTTCCTTCACGACGACCCAGAAATAGTACAGATGGCGAAAATTCAGCATCGGATCAGTATTTCGGAAAAACCGAACCAAAGATCAGATTCTCTCTGATTTTTTCGAAGTCGTGGCGTGCCTATCATCGGGCTTTCCACATTCGAATCGGCCTTTTTCATGGACTACCTGCTGACGCTTGCCGCCGACCCCGCCGTCTGGGCCGCGCTCCTGACGCTCGTCGTGATGGAAGTCGTGCTCGGCATCGACAACCTGATCTTCATCTCGATCCTCAGCAACAAGCTGCCCGAGGCGCAGCGCGCCCGCACGCAGCGCCTCGGTATCGCGCTCGCGCTCGTGATGCGCCTCGCGCTGCTCGGCAGCGTCGCATGGATTGCAAGTCTGACCGAACCGGTGTTCACGCTGTTCGATCACGCGTTCTCGTGGCGCGACCTGATCCTGCTGTCGGGCGGCCTGTTCCTCGTGTGGAAGGCGACCACCGA